>BQIV01000012.1 GCA_021604005.1 Nitrospirales bacterium
CCGACTTATCCAGGTATACGCAAGCCCAGCTCAACAAAGTCGCGCGGCAGTTAAACGAACGGCCGAGAAAAACATTAGACTACGCAACACCAGCAGAGAAATTTCAGGCCTGTGTTGCAGCGACCAGTTGAACTCACAGCCCTAAAGCGGTGCAAATTAGCGAACAAAACACCAAGAAAACTTCTGAAGTTTTTTGGGTTGGAAGTGACGGCCCGTGCGGCAGCGGACCTTTTGGGACTTCAGGCCAATACGACGACGCTGTTTTATCGAAAAGTTCGAGGTCTCATTGCAGCGAAACTCGAGGCCGCGGCCTCAGAGGTCGCTGGAGAGATTGAGCTAGATGAAAGCTACTTTGGTGGAGTTCGGAAAGGCAAGCGTGGACGAGGAGCGGCCGGCAAAGTCCCGGTGTTTGGCATTCTGAAACGGGGAGGGAAAGTCTATACCCAGATTATTGAGAACACCCGCACTGACACACTGATGCCAATTATTCGCAGGAAAATCGAGCCTGATAGTGTGGTGTACACCGATAACTATCGCTCATACAATGCCTTAGATATCTCGGAATTCAAACATTACCGGATCAATCACTCCGCTGTGTTTGCCGAGGGATGCAATCATATCAATGGGATTGAGAATTTCTGGAACCAAGCCAAACGCGTGCTACGCAAATATAACGGTATTCCGGCCAAGCACTTCTACTGGTTCCTGAAAGAAGCGGAATGCAGGTTTAATTATGGGACACATCAGCAACAATTTATTACTCTGAGAAGGTGGTGCAGGTTATAACTAATCTACGTCAGCCCCTTCTTTTTTATCCTTTGTTCGACGGGCGTTCCCTGCCTTTCTTTGACACTGTCTCATTTCATACTTACTTAGCGGTCATTGACAATGAGATCGTCGATTACGAGAATCCCCACGAAATTTTTCAGGTGATCACGTTTCCGGAGGAAGCTGGGTATTTATTGCAACATTGGAGACGTTTCTATGCCAACGCATGCGAAATCAAATGTGGAAGTCGAACGATGTTTCGATTTGATGTCAGAGCTACGAACTCATCTAAAAAGACATGAATTTGTTGCGCTGGTACGTATGATGGAAACAGAGGGATACAAGCTTGCCTATACGGAAGTCGAAGGTCATGTTGTGGCGGTGGCCGGTTATAGAATATTTACGAACTTGTTTATGGGGAAAACGCCCTATGTCGATGATCTTGTTACGGCGAGCAAGCATCGGTCAAAAGGGTATGGGAAAGCCCTCGTATCGTGGTTGCGAGAAATCGCTCATGAACATGGATGTTTTTACTACCATCTGGATTCGGGCACACAACGTCACGAGGCCCACAATTTTTATTTTCGTCAAGGTTTCCGAATAGCGAGCTTTCATTTTAGTGAACGATTGACGGATAGGTAATATCTTGTTCTGACGAATAGGCCATGAAAAAACTGCACATTGCAATCGAAGTCTTGAATATTGAGGAATCAGGACGCGAATATTCTCGTCAGGAGCTCAAGGTCGAGAGATAGGTGGTTATCATGGCTTGAGCAAGGCGTGGAGATTCTCGACCTATCGCGAGCCAGACCTCAATGTGGTTTCTTTTTACTCTTAGCTTTCTTCGCGGATTTAGATTTTGCTGATGTTTTTTTCTTTGATGCTTCCTTTTTCCTGGCCGCAGATTTTGCCTTGCTCTTGGCTTTTTTCTTGGAAGCGGTCTTCTTTTTCGTCGTCGCCTTTTTTGAAGCTTTCGCCTTCTTCGCTTTCTTCACCTTTTTCTTGCTATGGCAATGTTGCTTGCCAGTTTTGGAATTCACGTGGCATCCCTTGGCATTGAGTCCTCCAGGGTGCGAAAATCCTTCAATTGGCAAGAAGAACATGAACACAGACACCAGTAGAACAATGCGGGCATACCACATAGGCGTGTATTCCTTTCGCAAGAATTAGAAAAAATAGCCAACCCCAAAAACGGCAGTATGCTTGGATACGGTTGTTGAGTGGCTCAGCTGAATGTTCCTGTTTGGAACGTATTGGGATTCGCTATAATGAATCGCCGAAGAGGGGGTGACGGTATCGTGGCGCTTACCTTACTATCAATCGGGTGGCACGAGGCATATATAAGAAGGTTTTTGACTTTGAAGCGCCCCGCGACTCACACTGTTCTTCTCTGATAGAGGATAGCAAATTTACAGGGAATGTCCTAAGGTTTTTTTTGCGACCGTAGAGCCGAAATAGCCATGATGTGGATTCGTCTGGATACGCCGAGATGTCGGTATGGACATAGTGGAGGTCGTGGGGGCGCGATGTGGTTGCGACGACAAGGCGGGAAAACCGGGTCGAACGGGCGCTAAGAAGAAAGTTGACAATGTGTTTTCGTGACAGGTAGACATGAGAGGAAAGAAGCCGCTTGTTATGGTACACCATCAAGATCCATGCATAGAGGACTGAACCTATGCCAGTGAATATGCTTAAAAAGAAGGGGGCCCGTATGAGCCTCCGTGAAGCTCAGGATAGGGTTGAGAAGCTCAGGAATTTAATGCAGAGCAATAATCCGCATGAAGCCGCATTGGCGGCTTCACGTTTACACGTGTTTGATGTCGAGACAGCCAGATATCCAAAGCAAGATCCCATTCCTTCTGAGGGAGAAGAGCGTGTGAACATGAAGCGGTCGACGGTGATCATTGACGTACTTGATGATATGCCGGAACGACTACATCAGGATCTTGGTGTCGTTGAAGTGGAGCAACCGCCAAAACAGAAAAAAGTGAATTGGGAAGCATTGCATGCTGAACTGAGAGACCGCGCTCAGCAAATTGGCGCTGATGCGCTCGTGAACATCCACTTAAAAGGTACCATTCAACAACGGGTATTGTGTGCTACAGCATTACGCTACCTTACTCCGGTAGAAATTGATGCAATCCAACAGGAGACGAAATACGAAGATGACGAGAAGGCTTACTGGGAAGAGCAAAAAGAGCGCCGGGATGAATCCTTTGCTCCTGGAATCGACTAAAGTCCGAGCATCGGATAGTGTCGAACATGTGTGACTGTTGCTGAACCCTCATGATTGACTGAAGAAATGGTCCGTGGCATTTCACCGCCTTGGATTTTTGCCTGTTTGCTCCCATATTCATCAAGAATCCTTTCAGTGTGTATTCACGCTTCGATTTTCATCCCTCCCAAGTCGTTTTAATCCTAAAAAACATGGAGCATCATCGATGCGTATGTTTGAAATCTCACAAATCAATGGTAATGTGTTGATCACCTTCTCTTTCTTTTTTTGTATCTTTATAAGGGTGTGTATGCGGAGAGGAGGACGTCTCCAGACGGTTTCACGTTTCTGGTTTGCAATTCTTTGAGGTGCGCCTTTGAGGATTTATGCGTCTTTCTATTTCAATGTTCAAAGAATTGTTCGGTGTCGAGTCTTAAACGATCTCGTGATTTTCTCACGGAGGTGCCAGATGAACAATACGTCGTGGGGGCTTGTGCGGGGAGCGATGGTGGCATGGTGTATTCTGAGCCTGCCAGCGGTGGCCTTTGGGAATACAGAACTCGTTGAGACAGGGCGATTGTTGGCGAAGCTATTAGATGCGGGACGAATGATTATTGGGCACAATCAGGCTGTTATCAATGATCCAAACAGGGGGGATAAAGGGTTTACTCCCGATGTGTTTGAAGCGCAAGTTATCGCATTGTTTCAAAAAGAAACAGGCGTTGACTTAGGTCACTTGCAAAGTGCCAAGGTGCCAGCTCATGCGAAACCGCTCCTGGTGCGATTGTTAAACGTCAGTAAAGAAACGGTGGCGAGTTATCAAACCGTAATCAATATTCCAGGTGTGAAATATAAAGGATTAATTCCTGCGACATTTGGAACCGAGGCTGCAAAGCGATTCCGGAATTGGTCGAACATCTATTTAAAACAAACGGCCCCCGACCACTTTCTACGAAACCCCGAGAACAAGGCTGACGGGTATGAGGCCGAGGTCATGAAAGGCTTTGCCGAGTCACCAACTCATGATCGACAGGCCATTTACAGTACGACAGTTGCCGAAGAGGGCAGCGTTCGGGTGCTCATGCCGCTCTATTATGAAAAGTCCTGCTTATCCTGCCACGGAGGGCCAAAAGGTGAGAAAGACATCTCGGGGTATAAAAAAGAAGGCGGGCATGAAGGAGAATTAGCAGGAGCGATCAGTGTGAAATTGCCGCTTCAATAAACGGATGTATTTGTTTACACAGAAGAAGTCTGAAGGCCATCCTTCCATTTGGAAAAGGATGGCCTTTTTACTTTTGAACTTGTGTTAAAGGAGCTTGAATAGAAGCGCTTCGTGCCACATAGGCCAACAGCACACACAGGGCAACCATCACCAGGTCTTCGATAGGAGAAAACCACTTCAACGGTCGTGGGAAAAAGACACCGAAACACCCACAATTGTCTAGGTTCAACCCACGGAGCAAGGTGACAGTCATCCATCCTGCGTAGACCACGTTCATCACGGCTGCGGTCATGGCGCTGGTTGTTAGATGCCGCCCTGAGAGGATCCACGCACCTAGTAGAAATTCAAATCCAGTCACTGCAAAAGCAATGGAATAGAGAGCTGATCCGGAAAAGGCTTGGTAATTCTTAAGAACATCAGCAAAGCCGGTTAGGTCTAAGGCCTTACCTAAGGCCGACCCCAAGATGACGCTACCAATAAGCAGTTGAAGAGTCAGTCTTAGCAAGGACCTTGATAGAGTTAGTGACATGAAGTAAGACACAGAATGTTTGTTCGATGACTGTTGTAGGGATCCTCTATGGAAGTCTCGTAATTTTTCTCCGAATTTTATATATGGTTGGTAGACTGAATTTCAAAAAAAATCTTTATAAACTTTTCTATCTGTTTATATTCCATAACACTTTGGCATCATGATTCACTGCAACACGAGTAAGTTTATTGAATAAAACATTGGCCTCTGAAGCGTGCGCCTCAGAGGCCAATTGGTGGAGGTGGCGGGACAGATGGTCCAAGCCTTTCGGTTTGGTCTGGACTATGCCTTCACCCTCGTGGGGTGCGGGGCGTCTTAGCATCTTTTATGACGCTCTGAGTGTCCACTCATCCAGGTTGACCAGTGGATCTCTAAGTCTCTACAGGGCCAAAAGAGTTGGCCTCTTTTGACCCCTCGGCGTTGCCATAGCTTGGAGACTTCCTTTGTTGGAAAGTATTTCCAGCCTTAGGGTTCACCGAATGAGCCCCGTGTTCACCCGGAGATTGCTCCCCGGGGCGACCATGTTGTTAATCGAACCCGCGTCCGAAGACATTCAGCGCAACGGCCCTACGTGTGTAGCTGATGATTTGTTATTCGCATTCGCCCACGCCCATCAACCGGCTTAGAACGTCTGCTAGCCCAGAAAGTTCTCATCCGCCACCGCTGAGCACCGGTATTGGACCAGCCTGCAAAGTGACGCCTCTTCCCGACCCGCAGGCAAAATCGAGAGAGACGCCGCGGTCAATTAAGCCGCGAGAGCCAATGGTTCGTTGGCACTTAATGGTTTCCCGAAGGTTTAACGAGACTCCGAGAGCTCGACACGCTCCGTTGACCTCTTGATCCCCGTCGAAGCCAGTCACCCCCTTTGATTGATTTGGCAAGACAGTTATTTCTTTTTAATATAGCTCACTATTCTCACTTTAGCTAGATTAGGTAAGACTGAGGTCTTGATTCAAAAATTTCCGATGGCTTTACACGCCTGTGGTCTGATGTGGGCATCATCGTGGCGATGAGTATCAGCCTATACAGAAAAGCCCTCCTGTTTTATGATTTTCTTGACTGAGTAATATTATCCGGATAATATTTCCTAGTGAGAGAAATTATAAAAAGATTATTTGAACTTAAACTTCCTAAAAATCGATCCGCTTTTTTATGGGGACCCCGTAAGGTTGGTAAAAGCCATTGGATTTCCAATACGCTTCAACCTCGAGTCCTTATCGATTTCCTGAAGACCGATGTGTTTGCAGATTACGCATCCCGCCCTTCATTACTGAGAGAACGGTATCAAGATCACAAGGGTCTTCTTGTTATTGATGAGGTCCAGAAAATACCTTCCATCTTAGATGAAGTACATTGGCTGATAGAACATTCAGCTCTTTCTTTTCTGTTAACCGGCTCGAGTGCAAGAAAGCTTCGACGTGGGCACGCCAATCTTCTTGGTGGGCGGGCATGGCGAAAAACCATGGTTCCGTTATCGTATCTCGAAGTCAAAGGATTTGATTTAGCCCGTGCAATGATCTCTGGTCTGTTGCCTCCCCACTTTCTTTCACCTGATCCCATCGAAGATCTCAGAGCGTACGTTGGTGATTATCTTAAGGATGAGATTGCAGCAGAGGCTCTGACACAAAACATCCCAGCCTTCATCACATTTTTACGGGTTGCTGCCATGAGTTCCAGTGAGCTGATTAATTACACCAATATTGCTCGCGAAACCGGCGTGTCACATAAAGTGGTTCGCACGTATTTTGATATTCTTGAAGATACTTACCTGTGCGTGCGACTCTCTCCATGGAAGAAGTCTAAAAATAGACGAATGATCCTCACCGAAAAGTTTTACCTTTTTGACGTGGGAGTCACGAATTATTTAGCTCGACGGCAACCACGGCTGGGAAGCAGGGAGTTTGGGAAATCATTCGAACAGTACATCTTGATGGAACTTCGGGCGTATCAAGCCTACGAGAATCCCGACCTGCCACTGTACTATTGGAGGACGAGTACAGGCCAAGAAGTGGACTTTATTGTAGGAGAAATGGATCTCGCAATAGAGGTAAAAGGATCGTCACGTGTACACGAAGGCGATATCCGCTCACTCGAAACTCTGCGGGAGGACGGTCCCGTCAAACGTTGTCTTGTGGTCTGCCTCGAGAAGGAACGTCGCACTATTCGCAAGGGCATTGACATTGTCCCGTGGGATGATTTTATTCGGAGTCTTTGGGACGGGGAATTTTTTTGAGTTCAAGAAAAAGAGGTGAAATATATGGCATGGATATTTTTGCTCATTGCGGGATTTTTTGAAATTGTGTGGGCGATCAGTTTGAAATATACTGACGGCTTTACCCGTTTGTGGCCAAGTGTGGCGACAGTTGTGGCGATGGGAATCAGTATGGTGTGTATTTCTTTTGCGCTTCGCTCGATACCGATGGGAACGGCCTATGCGATGTGGACAGGCATTGGGGCAGCAGGAACGGTCATTGTCGGGATGGTGTTGTTTGATGAGCCACGAGATGCTGTGCGTTTGTTGAGCATCGCCGCAATTCTTGCTGGAATTGTTGGACTGAAACTGTCGTCGCCTACCTGAGTGAGATTTCGCTGCCGATGAGGACAGACTGTACTCAGCAGAGCTATATTGAAAATTGAAAGTCCGGTTGGGCACCTACGGATTCTGCCAGGATTCCTATTTGCTTCAAAGTTTCGATAATTTGTCGAGTTCGGGCATCGAAGTCCTCTGGCCCAACAAAGGTGAGGGTCGCGTCAGGGAGTAGGCTTTCCTGTTCTTTCGACATATAGATCGTGATCACCGGGGTGGGGTTGATGAGTGTCTGAATGGCCTGGGCAATCGTGCCGCCGGGAAGCGAAAACGGATTGGTTGTCGACAGGACAAGCAATCCGGTATCGGTAAGAAGCTTTGCGACTTCACCGTAGCGACGCACGGCTTCGGTCGCGTTAGTTTCACCGATGTCGGCATCGAGCCCGCGGCGAAGATTTTCTGCATCTAACAAATAGGCATGTCGACCTTCCGCGACTAAGACCGATTCGAGTTTGCGGGCTAAAAAGGCTTTCGCCGTTGTGTCGGGACCAGTAAAGAGAACCACGGCGGCACGATGGCCGTAGTGTTGCGCACGTTCCTCTGGGCCAATCTCCCCCTTAACCCAGGCCGAATCGCGTTCACGTGCTTCCGTCCTGAGGCCTTCCTGTTCGTCTCGTATCATTTCGGTGATAATGCCGCCACCGGACACATCATATTCATCCACCAACACAAACCGCCCGGTATCTTCGGATGTGGTATAGGTATCAAAGGCAAGAGGCGCCTTGGTGCGAAACGTCAAATCGGCAACTTCATTCCGTTGGACGGATGTGGAGGTTTGCCGGTCATCTAGGTCGTTGGCGTTGACAATACGATGAATCGTAGAGACTTCGCACGGAACTTCCCGTGTGGCGAGCCGTAGACTATACGTACGATTTCGTTCTAAGGGACGTTGGCCCAGCCAAAAGACATTGGCTCGAAAACTTGTCGAGACGAACGGGCCTTGATGCTCATGCGCAGCAATTTGTCCACGTTCGACGAAAATTTGTTCATCCAGAGTGATGCCGACGGACTCTCCGGCTCTTGCCTGCATTGGAGCGGGGTCCACGTTGAAGGCTTCGATGGTCTGAATAACCGCCGACTTATTTGACGGGGCAAACACGAGACGATCTCCGACTTTTAATTGACCGGCCGTAATTCTTCCGACAAGGATTCGACGCGCATCAAATTTATAGACATCCTGGAGGGGAAGACGTAGCGGTTGTTCGGTGTCGGCCGCGTCAAGCGAGAAGTGCGACAGTGAATCTAAGACGGTCGGTCCCGTGTACCATGGGGTTTCCGTGGCGTTGGTCGTGATATTGATGCCTTGTTTCGCGCTTGCGGGAATGACGTATTGCGGGATAACGTTCAACTGAGCAAGAAACTCCGTATATTCTTTTTCTATCCCTCGAAACACGTCTTCACGATACCCCACTAAATCCATTTTGTTGACCACAACCGTGACTTGCTTGACACCCAACATGGAGAGCAACAGTCCGTGCCGTTTGGATTGATCCTTCACCCCTTCAAGGGCGTCAATGAGCAGGAGTGCTGCCTCGGCTCTTGCCGCTCCGGACACCATATTTTTTAAAAATTCTTTGTGCCCCGGTGCGTCAATAATAATATACTGCCGGTTTCCCCAGGAAAAAAACGTTCTGGCGGTGTCGATGGTAATGCCTTGTTGTTGTTCTTCTAGAAAGGCATCAAAAAGAAAGGCGTACTCGAACTCTTTCCCCTGTTGTTGGCAGATGGCCTGAATTTTCTCGATCTTTCCGACAGGGAGCGTTCCGGTATCGGCGTACAGACGACCAAGAAGTGTGGATTTTCCATGGTCCACATGTCCCACAATGACGATATTCATGGTTTCTTTAATGGGATTGTCGTTTGGCATATCGTGAGAAGCCGATGTCGTGCCCGTCATGATTACATGTATCCTTCTTTTCGTAATTGTTCCATTCCACGCCCTTCGTCTTGTGCGCGGCCGGCCCGTTCGGCCACCTTACTGTTTTTCAACTCGATAATGACGTCATCTACGTTTTTCGCGGTCGATTTCATTGGAAAGGTGCATGGCTCGCATCCCAAACTTCGATAGCGTTGTCCGGTTCCCTGATCGAGGTATAGCGAATCCAGGAATGGAATATTTTCCAATTTAATGTATTCCCAGATATTGATTTCGGTCCAGTCCAGGAGAGGATGAATACGAATATGTGTCCCGGGGGGAAAGGAAATTTTATATTGATCCCATAATTCCGGAGGCTGGTCCCGAAAGTCCCATTCATTATTTTTATCGCGAGGCGAAAAATATCGTTCTTTTGCGCGAGTGCTATCTTCGTCTGAGCGGACGCCGAGAATGATTCCGGTATAACCTTTTTCTTCGAGTAAGAGCTTCAATCCCTCGGTTTTTAAGGCCGTACAGCATTCGACCCGTCCTCGTGTATGATTCATGCCGTTTGCCAACGCTTCTTTATTTTGTCCAACGACAAGGTTGAGCCGCCATTCTCGTGCGAGGCGATCGCGGTACTCAATCATGGCCGGGATTTTATAGCTGGTATCGACATGGAGGAGGGGAAATGGAACATGTCCGAAAAATGCTTTGCGAGCAAGCCAGAGTAATACGGTTGAATCTTTGCCCATAGACCAGAGCATACCCAGGTTGTCGAAGTTTTTATAAGCTTCCCGAAGAATAAAGATGCTCTGATTTTCGAGTTGACGTAAATGTTTCATGCGGAAACGGTCTCCGTAGGGAGGTCAAGGGTTTCAGTCGATAGGGATGACTGTGTAGTCAGGGCTTGCAGTTTTTTGAGCGCCATTCCTGAATCAAGTGTGTGCTCCGCCAGGGGAGTGGCTTGGACCAGTGATGAGGCTTTACCTGCGGCATACAAGAGCAAGGCCGCATTAAGGATGACCCATGCCCGGTAGTCTCCTTGGGTTGGGTTTTGGAGGAGTTGCCGAATAAGGGCGGCTTCCTGCTGTGCGATCGAAGTGTGTTGGATATGGGGCAAGGAGGAATGTCCCATGGCTTGAAATGCGCCAAACGACAATCCAATGTCTTGTGGACGAATCATCAGTCTGGTGATGTGGTCGTTACGAAGTTCACGAGCGGGGGTGGCTGTGGATATCGACAACTCCGGAGCACCTTCTACACCCTGAAGAACCATCACACGAGGCGTCCCGAGCATATGCAAGGCTTCAATCATTTTGTCGAGATACGGTGGATGTGCGATACCGATGACTTGCGAAGACGCTCTGGCAGGATTCAGCATTCTGGCGACCTGATGCGAGAGATTTTGAACCCCAAATTCATGACGTAAATCAAGCAGTTTGGCTAATGGTGGATGGTAGGTTTCAAGGTCGAGATAGGCGAATTGAAACTGAGTCAACTGTTCAACCGGCTGTGTGATGGAAATACCGAGTTGCTGCAGAATGTCCGGCACGGTTGAAGCCGCGGCGGTATTACTTGTGCCATGTATCAGAATCGGTGCTCCGGCCGCGGCGGCGATGAGGGCAGACGCGACGATGGCATGACATGTGTCATGCTTTTCACCATACATTGGAACATCTACGACTTGTGATGGCGAGGGAAGCTTAAGTGGCGGAACGTAGTGTCTTGCTGCGGCGGTAAATGACGCGAGCTCCGAAATGGATTCCGTTTTAATCCGCATAGCCATGAGAAACGCACCTATTTGGCCAGGTGTTGCTTGGGACTCAATGATCGTGCGCATGGATTCCTTGGCTTCGTCCCAGGTTAAATCCTTGGTCCGTTTGTGCCCTTTTCCTATTTTGGCAATGAATTGTTGCATATCAGAAACTAACGTATCTCGTCGTTCGTGAAGCGTAGCTCGTAAATAGGAAATTCTTTTCTTTCCTCGACTTTTGCCTTACTATTTTTCAATCTTTTCATTTTTCACTTTGCCTTCTATACCGTCTTCCGTTTCCCATTCTCCGTTTGTCGTCTTTGGCGGATGCAGGCCACATTCGGTTTTGGCAAAGTTCTTCCAGCGTCCGGATCGTGGATCATCACCGGGCATTACGGGTGATGTGCAATGTGTACATCCGATGCTGGGATAATTGTGTTCATGAAGGGTATTGTAGGGAACATCATTGGCTTTGATGTACGTCCAGACTTGCTCCCATGACCATGTTGCCAAAGGACTCATTTTTACCAGCTGAAATGTCTGATCCCATTCGATAATGCCCGTGTTGGCCCGTGTTGGTGATTGCTCACGTCGAATGCCCGTGATCCAGGCCGTATAGTTTTTGAGGACTCGTTTGAGTGGTTCAAGCTTGCGGAGCTGGCAACATTGATCTGGGTGTTCTGCCCACAATGCTTCGCCATATGTTGTGGCTTGCGCCTCCGGCGTGATGAGTGATTTCATCTGAATGATTTGATCGGCTTTGAGCTGATATTTCTCCACAATCCGATCACGGACCTGGTGAGTTTCAGGAAATAAAAAGTCCGTATCTAAATAGAATAATGTGGCATTGGGATTGTGGCGAAACATCATGTCCGCAAGAACGACATCTTCCGCTCCGAAGCTACAGGCAAGAATGATGTCGGGTGCATACTCCTCAAACGCATATGCAAGAATTTCTTGAGGAGACTGCGTTTCCAGTTTCTTGTTGAGCGTGCGTAGGTGTTCCGTATCGGGTCGAGTCTCTAGTGAGTGGTGCATGGTTTGTTCACGTAAAAATGTATGTTGTTGTTAGGCCTCAACTTTTTCTACTAAGATTTTGAAGTGTTGTTGGTCGCCGTCGATTGCTTCTTCCGTTAAGATTTTGTGCCCATCGTTTTTCAGACTCATCGGGACATTTTTAATGGGATCGCCAGCATCAAGCCACACTTCGAGTTGTTCTCCTTCATCCATCATTTCCATTTTTAATTTGGTTTTCACGTAGTTCATGGGACAGGCTACTCCCCGTAAGTCATACACCTCAGCGTCCGAAGTCTGTGATGTGGCCGGTGGCTCTTGAGCTTGTTTGCCGGATGGTTGCTCTTCGCCCATTTCGACTGGGGCAAGTTTCAAGTCTTGTCCAATTTCTTCTGTAGCTGTTCGACATGCCTCGACAAAGCCTCGAGCAAAGTCCAGATTGCGTTGAAGGAATTCAGTTGAGGAGCCCTTGGAGCCGAGATCATCTAAGTGGGCGGTCAGATTGCGATACGTTTCCGGCATCAACCCTTTCGCCGTGACGAGCCGGTCGTATTCCGCTAAGGTATCGGCATCGGTGTTCGGGTCCATCCCTTCGGTCACTAAAATGGCTTTGGCTCCAGCAACTACGGCGCGATAGGCCTTATTCGTCGCGATTCCATACTGATGTTTTTCTGCAAGAAGCCGAGCATGATAAAGCTCTTGCTCGGCTTCGAGCATACGATTATCGATCATTTCCAATGCGCCGCCGGCACATTCTCCCGGCCCAAGATCTTCAACCGTGAACTTCTCATCAGCTTCCCAGTCAAAGTAATATTCGGCGTCGTCTGCATACGCCGGAAGAAACGTATGCGGAATTAACTCCTGTTTTAATTTGGCTTTGCCCATCCTTGCTATAAAGGCTTGTAGGCTCTCTCCGTCTTCCCGGTCTTTTCTGTAGTAATCCAGCAAATGTTGAATAGCAGCCGGGACATTTTTCGCGGGCACTTTGACGATCAACTGTGCAATTTTGGCCGTGCCATTGACTTGTCCACCGAGGTGTAATTCGTATACAGGGGCAATGTGATCGCCAATGCGTTTGCCGACACCATGCAGTCCGATCGTGGCGATGTGATGTTGTGCACAGGAGTTATGACATCCGCTGATTTTAATATCCACGCCTTTCAAGTCCGGAGGGGTTTCTCCAGCCGGGAATAATTCCGACAATGCGCGCGCGAGGCCTTTGGAGGATGTAATGCCTAAGCCGCAGGTATCCGTCCCTGGGCAGGAGACGATATCTTCGATCCCTTCTGCTCCTGGGGCTCCGAGACCTTGAGAGACGAGCGCCTGATAGAATTCTTCGATACGGGTTTCGGGAATCCACCGAATGATCATATTTTGACTAATCGTGGTTCGAATGTTGCCATTGGCATAGGTTTCGGCAAAATCGGCAAGCGCGTAAATTTGTTCGGTGGTCATGTCGCCGGAGGGCAGTTTGACAACAGCCGTCAAAAAGCCTGCTTGACGCTGTGCAATGACATTGGTTTTTCGCCATACGTCAAATTGGGCATGAGTCTCGGATGCTCCGTTGGAGGCTTCTTGGCCAGTCCCATTTCTATTCGTGCCATTCGAAGGCGTTCCATTGCCGACTTTGGTAGGCATGATCAATGGAGCCTCATCTTGGTAGGGAAGAAGGGTTAAGCCTGATGTGGTGGCTCCTGTCTTAAGCAAGGTGTCATAGGCTTCTTGCCACTGCCTCTTAAATTCTTCAAACCCAAGTTTGTCGATCACAAATTTCATGCGGGCTTTACTGCGGTTTTTTCGGTTGCCCAGGTTATCAAAGACTTTAATGCACGCTTCAATAGAGGGGAGCAACTCTTCCATCGGGACAAACTCTCGAAGGAGTTTTGCCACACGAGGTGTCGAGCCAAGACCACCGCCTACGACCATTTTAAAGCCAATGGTTCCTTCGGCATTTCGGCTTGCGAGGAGTCCGACGTCATGAATAGGGGTTAAGGCGCAATCTGACAGACATCCCGAGAATGCAATTTTGAATTTCCGTGGAAGGCTTTGTGTGAGCGGATTGCGTAACAGGTGCCGGGCGATGGTGTTGGCATACGGCGTCACGTCAAAGACTTCGCCTGGGCAAATGCCGGCCAACGCGCAGGCGGTGACGTTGCGAACAGTATTGGCGCAGGCTTCGCGTGTGGTCAAGCCCACTTCAGCCAGCATTCGCATGATCGTGCCTACGTGCGTGAGCGGAACAAAATGAAGTTGTATGTCCTGGCGAGTGGTGACATGTCCTACCCCAGTGGCGTAGGTCTCCGCGATTTCGGCAACACGACGGAGTTGATTAGCGGTGAGACCGCCAAAGGGAATCTTTATCCGCACCATTTGCACATCCGGTTGCCGTTGCCCGTAAATGCCGAATTGCAAGCGAAATGGTTTGAAAATATCGGCGGGCGTTTCCCCGCTTTGGAGTCGTTGGACTTCGTCTTCGAATGTTTCAATTTCTTCTATAATTTCTTGCGGTATGGGAGCCGTGTGAATTGCTGGTTTCGTGGTTGGCAAGGCACTCATTGTGGACCTCCGGTGGCCGTTCGTGTGTTTGAAAGAAGGGGCCGTACTGATTGTAAAAACAAAAAAGGCGACAACAGTGATTGTCTGGACATCGTTCTATCTTAAAAAGAAGCTCAAATGTGATACATCAACACACGTTTGTCTTCAAGTTCTTGATATTGTTCCATGAGGGTTTGTAACGAGATCGAACGAAGAATTGCAAGTTCAGCGTCATGCAGCTGTTGCCAAATTCCCGATAACAACGCATCATGCGCGGTTGGAATTTCTTGATGACCGTTGATTGAGCCATTGTCATTATATGTTGTGGTCGCCCCATTGATCGCTTGAACAATTTCAGCAAGAGAGGTCTCTGCTGGCTCTTTGCGTAAGATATAGCCTCCTTGAGCGCCTCGATGACTTGTCACAAGACCAGCTTGTTTCAGAGCACTGAGAATGTGCTCAATAAATCGAGCTGGAATGGATTGGTTGTGAGCAATGGCCTTAGCGTGGATTGGCGAGGTGCCGTATCGAATTCCCAGCTCTAGCGTGGCCATAATGGCGTAGGTCACTTTGTGAGAAAATTTCTTCATGATTAATTCATACTATTCCTATCGGAATTAGGTATATTGTAGGGTGGAGAGGATTCATGTGTCAAGAGATGCGAATTCTCACCTTGTCCCTGCTTAATAGTCATAGGAAGTTTGCCGATACTGCTATAAGGTTAGTGTTTTTCAAGAGTTAAGACTTGCAGAAAATCAGGGATTTTTGGTCGCCTGGAAACGGCTGTACAGGCAATCCGCTAGCCGATTCGATGAGTTCAATGCTCACGTAAAATGTATTGAAATTCGCTCTAACCGCCAGATTCCGTTGTCTTCAGTCTATTTGAGGAGAGTATGAGTATGGATGACGAGCAAATCATGCAATTAACAGTCGAAGGCCAGGAGTTCATCTTCAAGAAAACCATACAAGACGTTTTTTACCGGCCTGCGAATGAATATGGAGACTGGAAGTCAGGGATACCTGAGGGGGCCGTCTGGTCGGATGTGCAGGCTTTGTTTGACGATTACGCCTATTAGGTCAGTGCTATGATCTAATTGGGTGCATACGCTCAACGATTCTTGTTGGCGTGCTTCCTTGAGCCAACGATCCTCCGCAAAGTCAGGCTGCAAGCCACCGGTCAGCTTCATCGAAGACGTATCCTGCCTTCATTGGTCTATCTCGCGCTTTCTTTTCTCTTGACCAACAAGTGTGGTATCTGAAATCTTCCTGAAGAATATCATTCAGGTAAGAGAGCATGTGAGACATGGTCGAAGGGAGTGTAGGGGATGAATGATCATGAAAAACATCTGTTGGTCTTAGCGCATGCATTGGCTCACCAAGAAAACGAAATTCACTACCTCAAGGCTATGCTGTTAGAAAAAACACAGATGCCGATTGAAGAGTATCAGCGCGAACAAGAGGAATTCTGGGAAAAATCCAAACATTATAGAATCTACGAAACTTTAAGAAATCTTGAGATTCTTCAAGCCGATATCGAACAGGTTCCTGAAGATATGGATTTGACGAAATACATGGACCATCTCCGCTGGCCCAGCGATCCTCCTGAAGAGGTGAAGTAAATCCGGGGGCATGTGGGCTGTTATGCGGTTTGTCGGCGTCGAGTCGCATGATAAAGCCGGGTCGGGTACATTATCGCATTGGATTCACGGCTAAATAATCACAAATGAATGTAAAGACCAGTTCATCAAGCTGTTGAGAGATGGTTTCGAGTCCGCCTACGGTGAGTACGCCTTGTTCCCAGGTGATCGCATGTCCGCCTTTGGAATCATGGATTAAGGCCACATGTTGATGCATTTCCACATCGATTCGGCAGGCAAAGCGTTTTCGTTCTAAAGGCAGTGCCGCTAAATTGATGTACAGGTAGGGTTCTCCCGGAAGCTTGGCAGCTTCTTTTTCTTTCACAATACGAATGCCGGCCGTGCCGAGTTGAGCTTCGACTCGTGACCGGATATCTCGCCGGGTCACGGTGCCTTTGAGTTCTGTGCCTAAATCTTCCACGACAACATAGATACCTTCTATGCCTTGTAACGACTTTCTTTTCAACATGATGTGGCTGCTCTCCTCTAGAACTTGATCCAACAGTGTCTTATTGGTCGGCTTGAACGCGTGGGTTGATCTTAGCAGAGGCTTGAGGCGAAATTCTTACTTTCTTTTTGCGTTGACCTACAGTCTGAATTTTCTGCGAGCTGCCATGGTCGTATCGGTGTTTGCCCCAAACATGATCAGCCAAACGTCCTGGGGGAATGTGTACTGTTCCCCATTGTTGAATGTGTTCAGAAACTCGGTAAGGGCCGTATGCGCTTGTAGGTTGGCGTATGCGTTAGTGTCAAAGACGCATTGGTTGATGTAATTGTCCAACACGTGCGGTTCTGAGCATGAGATGATGTGCGGGAAATGCAGTTTCTTGACTCCATAGGCAATATGGAGGGCATCGAAGGTTTTGGTCATGTCCTCTGCGGTGATGTAGGGTAGGCGGGTATCTGGGTACCATGCCTGGTTATACAGATTATAAAGGCGATGATAGAACGCATCGGATGCGGCCAAATAGATGAGGGCGAGACCGTTGCGTGGGTTGAGAAGTGCCTGTAATTGGTTTGTGATGGTTTTTAATGCATCGTGCTCAATACAGTATAACGACTGCAGGCACCAAATAATCTGATAGCCCTCCGATGGGCAGCATGACCGTTCCAGGGATTCAAGCGTGGACTGTAACGCCGTACGTGGCGTGAATGGAGCGGTCAGCGTTTTTTGTAATTCATCCAGACTATGCTGTGACGGATCAAGGTAATCATACTGCACATGAATATTCTGTGAAAGGTGTGGGCAGAGCATTGTTGGAAATTTACCCGTTCCACATCCGACATCAAGGAGCGTGATGGGCCGGTCGAAGGATGAAAAGAGTGTGTCAAAATCGAATGCCCGTATCAGTTCGGTGTAATCGCGTTCCGCGACTCGAAACCACAAGTCTTTTTCGAGCATTCCCTGTTGGTAGTAGCGGGTAGACAGTACATGATTGAGATTGACGGTCTTCAGGTCAGACATGTGGAAAGCCTAATGCGGTGAGTTGTCTCCTGAGTGTTGCCGCCGCCGTGGGAGCCTTGACAATAGTTCGGTGGAATTCTCGTCTGATGGGATAGTGTTTTCTCAGTCCGTCAAAGAGTGTCGCTCTCTTTTCTGGTGGTTCATCCAGCAGGGCTTTCAATCGTGCGTGATCGGCTAGGAGATCATAGAGCTTCGTCGTGATAGCTCGCAGGTCCTCTTCCTCGGAGTGGTTGCTGGGAGTGACTGTTATTGAAGGGATACTGGGTGATGGAAGAGAATCGGATGGTTCCCATTGTGGAGCTACGCCAATATGTTGGCATAGCGCAGTATAGATCATATAGGTCCCCATGGCCTTGCCATCGAGTGAATGTCCGGCGATATGGGGAGTGCCGATTGTGACGGCATTGACGAGTTCCCAATGAATATGCGGTTCATGTTCCCATACGTCGATGACAGTTGGCCCGATGCGATTCTGTGTGATGGCGTCTAATAAGGCCTGTGTGTCAACCACTTCTCCACGTGAAGCGTTGATGAAGATCGTCGATGGGTGTACACAGGCCAGCGTATCGCTATTTATTAAGTGGTGAGTCGGAAACGGTCCGTTTTGCGTGAACGGCACGTGAAGCGTGACGATGTCGCATGAGAGCGTTTCGTCAAGAGAGTGATGATCGATATCCCCGGTTTCAGCTAGGAAAGGATCGTTGAGTATTGGCTTCATGCCTAACGCCTCGGCTTTGTGTTGTACGAGTTTCCCAATGTGTCCTACTCCCACAATTCCGATAGTTTTGCCGGAGAGCGTCATGTGTGTCCGACCGGCGATGGTGAGTAATGCGGTGATGACATATTCGGCGACCGAATTGGCATTAGAGCCTGGAGATGAGGCAAAGCCAATATGCCGCGATTGCAGGTACCCGGTGTCGATATGATCCACTCCGGCAGAAGCCGATCCGACAAACTCAACAGGGGTATCGTGCAATAATGTTTCATTAATTTTGGTGATGGAGCGAATCAGAAGAACATTGGTGGCTTGCAGACTGGCCGAGGTAATGGATCGACCCGGAAGCATCGTGATGGTTCCTAATGTGGAAAAGGCTTCCTCGACATAGGGTATGCTTTCTCCGGCGACGATGGAAATGGGTCGTGTCATAGGTGTGGTTCCATGTAAGCAATACTGTGCACTTCGATGGTGACAGACTATATAATAGGTTTCATGTCATGTTGGCAATGAAGATGGGAAGTTCTGAAGCATTGCAATAACTATTATTCATGAATCTTGACAAAGGGAGTGATGAATGAACAAGGCGAAGCCAGCATCTGCTAGCAAGACTGCAAAGCGTGTGACGACGACAAAGAATCAAGCTTCAACACAGGGAAAAAAGTCCGCCGAGGCGACCAAAGCTACTAGTCCCAAAGCAGAAACCTCCTCCGCGGCTACGTTGACAGTCGGGCAGAAGGCGCCGACGTTTACGTTGCTAGACGATGCAGGCAAGACCGTGAAATTGTCTGATCTCAAGGGGAAAACGGTTGTGTTGTTTTTTTACCCCAAAGACGATACGCCCGGTTGTACAAAAGAAGCCTGTTCGTTCCGTGACGGGTTACGCGACATTCGAAAGCGCGGAGCCATCGTGATAGGGGTGAGCCCAGATTCCGTAGAATCACATCAGAAATTCTCAAAAAAGTTTGAATTGAATTTCCCGCTCTTGAGCGACGTCGAAAAAACCATGCTCCAGGCCTATGGCGTGTGGAAAGAGAAGTCTATGTACGGGCGTACGTATATGGGCGTTGAACGGACAACATTCATTATTGATGAAAAGGGAAAAATTGCCGCCGTGTTCCCAAAGGTAAAGGTGGAGAAGCACTTTGATCAAGTGCTTGATGCGTTGCACGAGATGTCCGCAACCTCATAGACAATGGCATGATGATGGGTGAGATGTGAAAAGCCTACATGACTGCTTGAGTGGTATCATGCCGTGAATGGATTGTGAATCCCCATGTCGCAGCTGATTATGGTATGGAGTGACTATGACGTTGAGATGAGGTGGGTAGGGTTTTATAGGCAGTCCAGCGGTCGCGCCCTTGAGACTTTGACGCATACAGTGCTTGATCGGCGGCTCCAATCATTTCATGGGCTGAGTCAAATAGCTGTCCATCTTCAAGCGTCGCAATCCCGAGCGATACGGTAACGGTGAGGGATTGATGAGGTCCAACATTATGAGTGTGGAGACGAAACGCGGCATTCACTCGATTGCAAACCATTTCGGCCATCGCACCGTTGACGCCTGGCATCACAATAAAGAATTCTTCGCCTCCATATCGTCCGACAATGTCGGTATTTCGTGTTTGCGCTTTGAGAATTTTGGCGACCGCCTTGAGGATATTATCCCCGTGCTGATGTCCATACGTATCGTTGACTTTTTTGAAGTGGTCCAGGTCGACAAATAAAAAACTCAACGGGGTGGCATTCACGGAGGCCGACTCAAATGCGGTCTCAATCACATCGTCGAGATATGAACGATTGTAGGCACCCGTCAGCGAGTCCAGTCGACTGGATTCTTCCAAGTTGTGATAGCGAGATTCCAGAATGACGGTATTGTGTTTCAGTGTTTCCACTTGTTTGAAGGCTTGCATGTTCCGAATTAAGAGTGCCTCTTTCGCAGTTTCTAAGAGTGATTCCGCCGAAAGATTGTCTTGTATTTTGCAATCAAACACCTCTTCAGATTGAGAGACTAGCCCTTTCAGTTTCGTAAGAATTTCCGTGAACGTTTCTGGTGTCAAGCCCAGCCAGTCTTTTCCTTTTTCCGAAACGTCAACAACTTGTTGTTCTTTGGCATGTGTCAGATATAACTCGGCAATCATGCCGGAGAGTGCGACACAACGGATAAATTGTGAACGATCATCGCTACAGGGCACACGTTCAGGGTCATCGCTGGCACTGACCGCCAACTGTAGTCGTTCTGGTAGTTTCCAATTAGCGAGGAGCCATCCTCCGATTGCCGCATGGGTTGTTCCAAGATGTTCTTGTTCATAGGCGATGACGTGGTGGTGATATGTCTGGTCGAACTTGGGATTTTTATAGAATTTGGGAAGAACTCGATCCAATGCTAACATACCGATGTCTTGCATGAGGGCGGCAGTAAAGAGCTCCTCGAGCGATGCCAATGAACTTGCCTGGCCAATGGCTCGAGAAATCGAGGCTCCGATTAATGCGCGTTGCCAGTACCGTGGATAGTTCAAGCCGTTCATCTTTTCTCCACGAAACGACTTCACTAACGAAAAAGAGAGGGCTAAGGCAAGGATGCCATTGAGCCCGATAATGAGCGTGGCTTGCGCTAAGGTTTCGACATTTCGTCGATTGGCGTAGAGCGGGGAATTCGCGACGCGCAATATTTTGATGGATAATGCCGGGTCCATTTGTAAGATCTCAGCGACGTCTTGAATGGCCGCTTCAGGGTCATGGGCGAGCTGAATCAGTGCCGATGCGACTTTGGGGGGACTGGGTAACGTTGAACAGGCTTTTAGTTTAGCTTCTAGGTCTTGATTCATTGTGTTCAGAGTTCCGACGTTTCCTTCATAGTATTGAGACGTCTACAGGGGCGGCATATGCAAATGGCGCAGCCGTCGATTTTATCGGGTTATATGCTCCTCCTTCTCTGAGGCCGATGGATCTCCGATACAGGAGGCTTACCCTGCCGTCTTCCTCTTTTTCGGCCAATTTTACGGAAAAGTTTACACATTCAATGTGTACAATGAGTCATCGATGAAGCTCAAGGTATCTTGAGCCTCATCGATGTTACTGTTACAGGCTTGGGAGCGGAGAGATGCCCTTGATTAATTCAGCAAGATATCTTTGGCATGCGTATAGGATGGACTTTGCATGCGGTCAAGATCCAGCCGGACAAACCCCAGTCCGGCAACGCACAACTCAAAATTCGTTGACAGGGCTTGAAAGAGGGCTGGCGGTTCTTTGTCTTCAGAGCGTTGGCAGGTCGCAACGATTCCGTAGGAGCGTTTTCCGGCTTTGACGTAATCGACAAGAAAGTCTTTATGATGAATGAGGCCGGAGCATTTCATGCGACTCAGATATTCTGGGAATAATCCTGCCATAAAGAGCGTTAAATCTCCAATGTGGCGATGGACGTCTCGCTCTTTGTCCGCATCGGCATCTTGGTTCAGGACTTCTGCTTCGTAGAGTAATTCAACCACGGTTTCTATGGTTTGCCCTTCCTGGTTTTTGATTTGGGAGAGTTGATCGACATGGGCAAATTCGACAAGCAGGTTTGACACGTATCCGGTGACTTGAAAGTCTGGCCACCCTAAAGCTTCGGCAAAGGTCCGTTCTGTTAGGGCTACAAAGAGTTGTCGAAGAGGGTGGTGTTCTGAGACAGTGGTTTCCATGAATGAACCTCCCTGGCACAGGTAGCATGACAATGCGTACATTGCCATAATCGATTCCTTCTGTACAAATCTATCGGTCTCGTCTTTAGCACTCTTAATATCTATTTACTCTTTCATTCTTCTGAGTATCAAGTATGAGTGTGACAGGTCCTTCATTTTCAAGCGAGACAATCATGTGCGATCCAAAGCTCCCGGACTCAACATGAATGCCTCGAGCACGAAGGCGTTCAATGAACACTGCATACAATGTTTGCGCATCATCGGGAGGCGCGGCTTCTTCAAAACTTGGACGCCGCCCTCGTGTGGTATTCGCCAGGAGTGTAAATTGAGAGATGACTAAGGCTGAGCCGTTAATGTCCAGGATGGACTGCTTCATCTTTCCGGCCTCATCGGAGAAGACTCGCATGTCGGCGATTTTTCCTGAAAGCGAATTGGCGTGATGAGGCGTATCACCTCGTGCGACTCCCAGTAGCACGACCAGGCCTCGATCAATATGGCCAACAACTTGATTCTGTACTTCCACGCTGGCTCGCTGGACTCGTTGGAGGATCGCTTTCATGCTAGGTGTTCTCTCACATGTTCGCTATGATTCTATTCGAAGCTTTTTCTTCATGATTTGCCAAATGCCCGTGAGTTCTTCCGACTTCAGCAAGAAGTGCATGCCAAAGTACCCAACCATGCTGACTCCGATACCACCTGCGAGGATGCCGACTTTCATGATGAACATTCCTGTCTGGCCCCATACTGCTAATTGAGCCGTCCACAGGCAGACGAAGGCGAGAGGGATTAAGGCCAGTGTCGTTCGACTCACCGATTTCGCAAGGCGGATCCAGTGCAGCCCTCCCAGTCGACGGGTAAGAATGGTCAGGAGGATGCCCGCATTGAACATCGACGCGCAGGCTGTCGCGAATGCGAGACCGACATAGTCAAGTGATTGCATGAGGATAAGGGCAAGCGCAATATTGGCGCACATGCCCACGACCGCAGCGATAGCCGGGGTTGTGGTGTCCTGGAGCGCGTAAAAAGCTGTAGCCAGAATGCGATACCCGGCAAATGCCCAGAGGCCAAAAGAAAAGGCGAATAACGCCGCTGCGGTGCGCGTGGTATCTTCAGCCGTGAAGGCTCCATGTTCAAAAAAAATGTGGATTATCGGTTCCCCTAATAACATGAGTCCAAGCATAGCCGGCAATATGATGAAAAGAATCGACCGTAAGCCATAGTTGACGGTATCGCGAAGATCATCCAGGTTCCCCTTGGCAGCCTGTGTTGACAGAGTCGGGAGAATGGCTGTTGCCAATGCGACGCCGAAAATGCCAAGTGGGAATTGGATGAGGCGCATTCCATAAAACAGGTATGTGGGGCCGCCTTCAAAATAGGAAGCGAGAATCGTACTCACCGTTAAGTTGACTTGCGTCACAGAGAGGCCAAGTAAGGTTGGGAGAATGAGCCGTCCCATTTGTCTGACGCCTGGGTGCCCCGGTTGAAAATTCCAGGAAAAGAGGAAGCCACGTTTGTAAATGGCTGGCAATTGCATGACAAATTGTGCGAGGCCTCCAACCACGATGCCAATACCGACCCCGATAATTGGTTGTTCGAACAACGGCGTGATGCCCAAGGCAAACGTAATCACCACAATATTAAAAAATACTGGAGCGAGAGCTGGCACCGCGAACGCACGGAGGGCGTTCAAAATCCCCATCGCGAGTGCGGCTAAACTGACAAACAGGAGATAGGGGAACATGATCTGGGTGAGTAACGTCGTGGTGGCGAGTTGCGACGCTTCGCCATGAAATCCAGGGGCCAGGAACCACACAATACCGGGTGCAGCGAATATGCCGACGACCGTGACGAATGTGACAAGTGTCAGGAGCGTGGTAAATGCCGCACTCGCCAATTCCCAGGCCTCGTCTTTTGATCGCAGCGTATGGTATTCGGTAAAAACTGGTATGAAGGCAGAAGACATTGAACCTTCAGCAAAGAGTTCTCTGAGCAAGTTGGGGATTCGATACGCTACATAGAAGGCGTCGGCTGCTGCGCTGGCTCCGAACAACTGTGCAATGACCACATCACGTATGAAGCCAAGAATGCGACTGCTCAAGGTTGCAGCGCCAATGACTCCGGCTGCACTTGTGACAGAATGGGTCTCTACCTGATGGGTAGGCGTGGAAGGTGTTGTCTGGGGATCAGACATTCTAGGATACTAGCGGAACCTTTCGAAGGAATCCATGGATGTGTTGATTGAAAAGGGAAGTCAATATGGTTGTATGTGGTGCTCCGTACACACGATGTTCTTGAACAACAGGACAGTGGTGTTTCTTGATATAAAGACATTTCTTGAGTTTTGAGGCTGCTTGGAAGTCCTTGTGGCGGGTGCCGTGTATATATGCCGGGATCCGTTCAGTCTATGAATTGACACATTGGAATGGTTGCTTTAGCATCCAGGCCTTTTGCCGAATAACTATGTCTACGTTAACTGATCAGCGACGATTTCCTGCGCGCTCGTGGTATTTCGCCACGGCCTTTACGACTGGGGCAATTGTCATGGCCCTAGAGATTCTGGGAAGTCGACTCTTAGCGCCGGTGTTTGGCAGTTCTTTGTATGTCTGGGGAGCGCTTATCGGGGTTGTGCTGGCTGCTATGAGCAGTGGTTACGCCGCAGGGGGCTGGCTCGCCGATCGTCGGCCTCCCGTACTTGTCCTTGCATTGCTGCTTCTTGCTTCAGGTGTATGGACGCTCCTGCTCGCTTGGATTGGGCAGCCAGTCGTTTTTACAGTTTCACGCTGGCTTGCCGATCCCCGTTGGGGCCCGTGTCTTGCCTCGGGCGTGTTATTGGCGGTTCCGGCTTTTTGCTTGAGCGGTGTGCTTCCGGCTCTGCTACGTCTGGCCATTGCCGATATGGGGCATTTAGGGCGTCATACGGGCAGTATGATCGCTGTCTCTACTATTGGAAGTTTGGTCGGAACATGGGGAACGTCCTTTTATTTGTTAACTTGGCTCGGAAGTGTGACGCTTGTGGCGCTCTTAGGTGGTGTCCAAGTGCTGATAGGGTTTGTCTGGGGCTGGTGGGCGTGGGGGTTGCGATATACGCGGACAATTCCGGTTCTTGGGCTGGTTATGTTGTGTGGGTGGGGGAGTTTTCATCCGGTCGTTGTCTTACCTCCGGCGTTGTATCAAGAAGACAGTCCGTATCAGCAAGTGCGAGTGCGGGATAATGATTTATTTCGATTTCTTATTTTGAACAATACATTTCATGCGGTCATGTGGAAAGTGGCTCCAACGGCTCTTGCGCTGCCCTATAGCCAAGTGATGATGGGGCATCTTCCATTAGTTGAGAATCCGAAGCGAGGGCTAATCCTTGGGCATGGTGGCGGCTCTCTTGCCAAGTGGTTAGCCCAGGTGTGGCCGGAGTTGGAGCTGGATGTCGTTGAGATGGACCCCTCTGTGGTGCATGCGGCTGAGCAGTTCTTTGACTATGATCCGCCAGACAATCATCATGTATATGTCCAGGATGCTCGTACCTTCTTAAGTGGGGCTCCCGGGCAATACGACATAATTTGGGTCGATGTGTTTGCGCGACATCTCATTCCTTTTCATGTCACCACACAAGAATTTTTTGCCGAACTTCGCGCACACCTGGCGGCCGATGGGGTGGTGGCTGTGAATCTCGCATCTTCGGATGCCACACCTGATGTTCGTCGTGCCGAGGCCGTGCTCACCACGATGCGAACCGCGTTCCCCGACGTTGAAACCTACAGTGTGGCCGGACCGACATGGCTGTCGACAAGCTCCGGATCAGTGAATCTGATCTTTTTCGCCGGTTCGCCTGTCGTGTATATGAATGATGAATCGTTTGTGCAGACCCTGGCATCGTTTGTCGATCAGAATCGATTACCCCCTGAAACCTTGAGTTTCTTCCGGTCCGCTCCTTCGGTGGATTTGGAGCCGGGCATTACATTAACCGACGATTTTTCTCCCTTAGATGTCCTGCAAGGACAGGGCTAATCACGCGATGTCTCTGGAGTTTCGTGTGGGTTAAGTCCACTCCTATCCCAACCGAGGGAAGTGTGTGATGGAAATTCAGTGCGTCCACTCTACGTATGTGTATTCATGGTGAGTAACGGAGTACCCAAACATGTGGCCTCGTATATTACCATTTGCTGTGTACATGGGATTTATTGCATTCAGTTCCATGTTGGCAATGTTTTTACCCACAGGTGATCAAAGTCAAGCTCTCGAACTGTGGTTGTACCCTGTCAAAGTTCTTGTGGTTGGCGGGTTGCTGGTCTTTTTCTGGTCTCGATTTGAAGAACTGAAAAGTCCAATGGTTGAAAATTTGACGGAAGGTTTATCGATTGTCGGGATTGGAGTACTGGTGTATGTGTTGTGGGTTCGTATGGATTGGTCATGGGCTATTCAAGGTGAAATGATTGGGTATAATCCATTTGCATTTGAACATGACCGGAGTGTGGCTATGGCCTTGGTGGGCGGGCGGCTATTTGGGGCGTCTATTGTGGTTCCGGTAATGGAAGAACTCTTCTGGCGGTCCTTTCTCATTCGATGGATTATTGATAACCGTTTCAATGTCGTGCCGCTGGGCACGTTTACGCTGGGTTCGTTTGCGGCAACGGTTGTCTTATTCGGTCTTGAGCATAATTTATGGTTGGCAGGCATGATGGCGGGAGCACTGTACAATGCTTTGTTATACCGAACTCGCCGGCTGTGGCCATGTATTCTTGCCCATGGTCTGACAAATTTTATGCTGGGTATCCATGTGCTGGTGACGGAAGAATGGCAATGGTGGTAGGGATGAAAGAGGAGAAAGACTTTTGAGAGACTGAAAAGTCTTTCTCCTTTTCTGGACTTATGCGGAGGATGCGGCAAGCTCTTCTTGCGTTGGCCAAAATTTATACCGGATTTGCGGTAATTGTGCACCGTCGAAATTGGGAATATCATACAAGCAGCGGTCAACAATCACGACCTCATCATGCGTAAACTCAAAGGTCTTACGTGACTTGTAGAAATTATCGAGGACGTAGTAATCGCCGGCCTTTGGCCTTTCAAGCAACGCTTCCTGCATTTTCTTAAACACTTCGGTGTCGGTTCCTGGCACTCGACCGTTATTGCGCTCAACGCACCATTTCATAATTTCAGCCACACCGTACATACTGAGTTCGATTTTTTTCTTCTTGCTAGCAGACATCTGTATCCTCCTTCTCAATTTTTAGAATCATCTCTATACCATATTCATCTGCGTGTCTCCAAGTCATGGGTCTAACGATAAGTCTATGAGCGAGACTTTATATCTATTCCGTGGAAACTTTATAGGTCTATACGGGAAGATAACGTTTTACAAGGACCAGGAAACTTCGTATACTGGTGACCGATTGAACGTCAAGTCACTAGGAGTTTACGTTTTTGTCTATTTCTGTTGATGTGCGCCAAAGGGAATGTTCGGATTGTAGGTTGCCCTATCAGCTCGGACCATTCGTCCATTCATGATTCGTTTTTCACTCCTGCTCCTGTGTGTTCTTGTGACGCTGGGTTGCCCAAAGCAAGAAACGTATCTTCCTCCAGACCTTGTCTACTTGTACAAGACCTATCCTGTTGGGAAAAACCCAACATCCATCAAAGCCAGTGATTTAAATGGTGATGGTTTTTCCGATCTCATTACGAGCAATATTCAGGATAATTCATTATCCGTGCTGATCAGTAATGGTGATGGAAGCTTCCAGGATCAACGAACGGTGCCGGCATGCCAGGAACCTAGGAATTTGGCCGTCGTTGATTTCAATATGGATCAACGGAAGGATTTAGCCGTGGCCTGCTCCGGGAGCAATCAGGTCTTGATCTTTCTTGGAGAAGGGAATGGCACGTTTACACGTGGAGCGCAGTATCCCGTCCATCGAACGCCTGTCGATCTTGCCTCCGGTGATTATAATGAAGATATGTTGCCGGACCTGGTGGTGGCTCTCCGCAATGATAAACTTCAAGTTCTCTTGGGAATGGGAACGGGGAAATTTCGCTTTGGCGCACTCTACGAATACGGAGACACTCCCACGTCTGTGCGTACGGCCGATTTTGATGGTGATGAGCATCTTGATTTGGCTGTGAGCAATGGGGGGCCGATGAGTCATGCCGTGTCCATCTGGCCAGGGAATGGCGATGGGACATTTGAATCTCCCACCGATTATCGTACGGGGAAGCGGCCACTCGGTGTTTCATTTGCCGACTTTAATAGTGATCGAAATCTTGATTTATTGGTTGTCAATGGGGAAATGAATACGATTACCGTATTTCTTGGAAATGGAGACGGCACATTTCAGGAAGGCAAGGATTCTGGTGGTGATGCCGGGCCCAATCAAGGATTGGCCTATGATTTCGATGGCGATAAATTAGCCGACGTGGCCGTGGTCAATATTCAATCGGGGAGTATGTCATTATTATTTGGGAAAGGCGATGGCACGTTTCATTATCCTCCTAAGCATTATTCCACGCCCTATGGACCATTTGCTTTAACCTCGTTGGTTGTCGCTACGGGACGAAATGAACAGCCAGGCTTAGCGATTGCCAATAACTCTGCTAATAGCGTCTCTATCTTTCTTCATCACGGCCTGCATTCTCGTGGCAATCTAGATTTATCCCCAGCATCGTAGGCCAAGGGAGACTTCTTCCTTGACAGGGTCAAGGCCCTTCGCTAGAGTCAAGAGTTGCTTGTGCATGTATATCCTGAGTTGGCGATTCCAGCTGACTCTGCAACATCATCTCTTCTTACGGTTAGATACACACGAACTATTCCATAAAAGGAAAACGTGCGAACATTTGCCTGGTGGTTTGGAATGGGATCGCTGACAACGATGTCGGTGTTACTTGTTCAAGGTGGGGTACGAGATCTTGTGTACGGCTCGCCCTCTTCAACAACCGTCGAAGGTATTCTCTCAATGGGATTAACCATTTTGGGCGGAGGGTTGCTCGCCGGCTGCGTAGCCGTAATCTTGAATCGATTACGATAGATCGCGTAGGGTTGACGAAGGCTACTAGTGTTGGTGTAGGCTGCTAGGGTGTGCTTTCGTAGACAGACAACCACGAACATTCACTTCGATACTGGTTATTATGACTTGCCTGAAATGCCAAGGAACTATGCTTGTGGAGCGTCACTATGCCACCCTCGCTCAACGGATTCATGCACGTTGTATTAATTGCGGGTTTTGGTTTGATCTCGCGGATGTTCTTCGGTTTTTCAAAAAAGTGCTTGAAAGTGGGTATCGCGGATTAAAAGTCCGGGAAACACTCTAACGCATTTCCTTTCTCCCGTACGCTGTTCACCTTCAAATTTATAAGGGCCTCCCGTTTCACTGTAGGAGCAGGCAGTGCTGCGTTAAGAATGGAGGGGAGAGTTCTGTGGATTTTGGGAAATTTGTTCAATATGAACGATGCCGTTATTTGATAATATCGTCGCTTTTTCAAGAAGATACTGCATTTCTGTAATATTCCCCGGCCAGTCGTAGCGTGTGAGGAGCTCATACGTTTCATCGCTGATGCGATCAATTCTTTTGTCATACTTTTCTGCGTACATGGCGACAAAATGCGTTACGAATGCCTCAATATCTTCCGGTCGCTGACGAAGAGGAAGAATATGCAAGGGCACGACATTGAGTCGATAAAAGAGTTCAGCTCGAAACCGCCCTGCGGTGACCTCTTGCTGTAAATTCTGGGATGTTCCGGCGATAATACGAACCTGATCTTGGCTATCATGATTGAGGCTATTCAACGATTCCATTTCTATCGTCAATACCGTGCGGAGAAGCCAGGTTTGGGCTTCAGGGGTGAGTGTCCCGACTTCATGGAGATAGAGCGTACAGCCACGAGTCAAGTCGATGGAGGACTCTCTGCTGTCTGGCATTTGTGAGTCGTTGTCTTGGGTCGATAGATGTAACGGGTGTTGTGCAATATTGGGACGGAAGGTCGCGCAGTGTAGCCGGTAGAAAGGCAATTGGCACCGAATGCTATGGGAGTGAATATGGCGCGCAATGGTTTCTTTTCCGCTTCCGGCTTCGCCAAAAAGAAGGACGCGACAATCGGCTTCTGTAACTAAGCGAAGTTGTTCTCGGAGCGCAAGAAAACCTGTGCCTTGGCCAATGAGTGGTTCATGTGTGGGTTGAGGGCATGGTCTTTCGATGGAGTCGGTTATGGTATTGGTAGGCATGGCATTGATTCCTTTGTGTTGAAACTTCATAGGAATTTTTATGAAGCAACCAAGATGCCAATCTTTTTTGTTTAATTTTTACGATCTAAGTTGTTGCTTTTTCAATGATTTTTTGATTTCTTTCAAATGATTAAAAAAGAAACGTGTAGGGATAGGCCAGCATTTGCCTAGGGCCGTTCATGGGAGAGGTGTAAAGATTGGCTTGTTGAGCATGAGATTATGGCAAATCCAAATAGGTGCCAAACAGGGACATGCAACTGCTGTTTCGAGGTCAAGCAGAAGTTATTGGAAGCAGCTATAAGAGCTCAGTATTTTGAGGAAAGTCGTGTATGCGTCATTGATACCTATATCTCTGCCCAAATAGCCGACAGATATGAAGGCACCAAACAGCCTATGCGGAGAACCTGTTCGTTAGGCTTTTATCTTTCTCGGCGTCATGGTATTTCTTTTCAAGCGTGCTGAACTTGGACGGTGTTGAGTATATGTTCTGGGGGGAAGCTCGGAAGCGGTTGGCCGTGATTCCCATTCTTGAACTTGTCCAGCGGGTCCTCTGGACCACCAACAAGAGAGGGAGAATGGCTTATTATGTGTGTCATCTGACATGAGAGAGTCCTTTTGTGAATCTGTAGATAAAGGGTCTTCGCTTTCTTGAGCGTCAAGTAATTCAGATGGATGTTGCTCAGAGTTATTCATTGTCTCACTTTCTCTTCAGTGTGGTGAAAAAACATCGGAAAACAGTCTATTTTTGCTGAAAATCAACTAGACAATAAATTAAGGCAAGTATGGTGCCAATAAAGTTTCTGAATTTTTTCTTATAGTCTCACTCCAAATCCAAGTGCCATGGGCGGTGGTTGGTGTGAGGAAATGAGCAGACAATCAGTTAACGAGCTCTTTTTACCGGCCTTTTGGTATGGGATTCTTCCCGAACCATTGAGTCGTCACAAACTTGAATTGAGCGACATCAAACGGTTTTAAAATATACGCATTTGCACCTTGTTCTAGGGCGGCCGTGGCGCGATCTTTGTCTTCCGAGGCTGTCACCATAACGACTGGAAGGTGGTGGTCGTGTTGCCGAATGGCCTCAAGGACCTGTACGCCGTTCATGTCTGGCAGTCCAATATCCAACAGTACACCATCGTAGGGGGTTTCCTGAATGGCTCTGATGGCATCGTTTCCCGTTTGAGCAGACTGTACGTGATATCCATCTCCGTCTAGGCGATCGACAACAAGTTCCAAGATATCCGGGTCATCGTCTACGACAAGAATGCGTTTATTGGTTTTGTCGTCAGGTGAGGTGTCTTTCTCTAGCAAAGGGTCACAGGGAAGATCGACGTGGAAGGTTGTCCCTTTCCCAACTTCGCTTTCAACAGCAATAGTCCCATGTTGAAGGTCAACGAGTTGCTTCACAATCGAGAGGCCTAACCCTAACCCTTTGACGTGCGTTTTGTGCCGGCGATTCACGCGAAAAAACGGTTGGAATAAATCTGGAAGGTCTGTCTCAGGAATGCCCTCTCCGGTATCCTCAACCGTTAACCTGATGCGACTCGCATCGAGCTGAAGGACTTTGACACGCACGGTCCCTTCGCTTGGGGTATATTTAATGGCATTGACGAGCAGATTGATCAGGATTTGACTCATTTTATCTGCATCGGCATGGACTGTGAGGGTATCGTCCTGACATTCTAGTTTGAGAGATTGTTGTTTGGCTGTGGTTTGCGGAGTGAGTTCTTCAATGCATTCTTTGGCCAATAACGCGATGGGGACTTCGCCGAGGATGATTTCCATTTTTCCAGCTTCTAGGCGGGCACGGTCGAGAAGGTCGGAAATCATTCGCGCTAGCCGGTTACTGTTGGCTTGAATTCGTTGCAGACACCGTTCCTGTTTTTCAGTAATGGAACCCGTCACGCCACCTAAAATGTTTTCGGCGAATCCTTTGATGCTGGTGAGCGGACTTCGGAGTTCATGAGACACATGTGCAAGGAACTGTGATTTCAGGCGATCAAGTTCTTGCAATTCCTCGTTGGCTTGTTGAAGTTCCGCTGTCCGTTCCTCTACTCGCCGTTCCAGGCCGAGGTTTAATTCTTCAATCTGATGGTAGGCATCCGTATTGTCTAGTGAGATGGCGACCTGAGTCGCAACGGTAGCCATGACATCCAAGTCGTCTTGCGTTAACGATGGCCCATGAATACGATCGACCATTAACGAGCCCATGACTGTATCTTTTACTTTGAGCGGGACAGCAATGAGCGAGGTGGCTTGGGAGATTGTGGCCATCTCTTGATTCAAATGATGAAGCCGTTCCCACACCGCATGGTCATGGATATTTTCAAGCAGGACCGGCTCGCCTTTCAGGACGACTTGCCCTTCGATTGTCGTGGGATCCGTAATAGGGATTTCGTGGGAGCGGGCAAATTGTGAGGCTTCCTCCGACAGTCCCAAAACGTGAGTGTCATATGTGGCTTTGCGCAAGGGATCGTAGAAACTGATCATGGCCCGATCGTAATGCAGTTCTTGCACGATCGTTTTGAGGACGTTTTTGATCAGGGTCTCTCTATCGAGTGTTGCACTAAAGAGCAAGCCAGCTCGGTGAAGCGTAGTCAATTGTGTCACTTTCCGGCGAAGCTCGACGGTGCCATGTTCCTGTTCGAGAAACGCTTCACGGAGTTCTTCGTGACGAGTTTCAACGGTTTCGAGTTGTTCCGCAATCAAGGCTTCCCGCTGCTGGGCATGCACTTGTTGGTTGCGTTGCGTACAGAACCAGGCGATCACCGGTGGGAACAAGGCAATGAGCAAGGCCTCAGCGAGCGTGACGGTCGGATGTTGCCATTGAAGATAGCCAAACGCGAGGAGTCCAGCTACGATGCCCCCGAGTGCCCACCCAAACGGAAGTTGGATTGGAGGGGTCCAGCTAAACTCCCATTCACACCATTCATCGCCATTGGCAATACATTGGAGATCTTTGATGGTCGCATGTCCTAATTGGTGGACATGTTCGGGCACGACGGACAGGGCGGTCTTCGACACTTCGCAAATTTGTTCAGCACATCGTTTTCGGTACATGCCAAATTGCGCGTAGACGTGATCGGTGTATTTCATGCGAAGAACGGCAGATTTTTCGGTAACGGTTCCGACTTCAAAAAGAATAGAGCCTCTTGCGAACTTTTGTCCGAAATGAGGAAACATCTTGTAGATTTGCGGGACCGAGAACGGACGGCCGAGGGTTTGGATGATTGGAGAAATATATTTTGTTTTTCCGACTTGAATTTGGAACGAAGGATCTTGAGAAATCTGCAGACAAAACTCGGTCAAAAAACAGACAAATTCATAGGAGTAGCTATTCCAAATATTTTTAAGAAACGATGGAGAGACATGATAGGTCGGATCGGAAATACGTTCGTTGAGGAGGCTGCACAGCTCGGATGAGGCATGGAGCCCGGCTTCTGGTCCTTTCTGCTTGGCCGCCAATTCTTCTAAATGTGTGACATAGGCATTGACTTTAATGCCCGTTACATCGCGTATCTTCTCTCCTTTCTCATCGATTCCAAACGGTCGAAACTCCATTGTACCTTTTTCCAGGATGGTGTGCTCTTTGGAGAGGAATGGCATGGGTACAGGCAATCGTGAAAGGGTGGATGAAAGGAATCATACACTGATAGGGGTGAGCGAACACAACCCAGTGGGGAAAGTAACGTATCTCGTCGCTTGTATCTTCTCTAGAGAATAACGTGAAGTGTCGTTTGTGAAGCGTGAAACGTCAACAAAGAAAGGGGAAAAGACTCTTCTTACGTAATGGAGATACGTTTTACGAAATATGAGCCTTAAGCCTGTTCAAGTAAAAGGGGAGCCCAGCCGGTGCCTTGATGGTGGAAGTCAAACGTCTGAGGGTGGAAAATTTCAGCGAGAATCTCCAATGATTCGACAAGCCTCGGCCCCGGCCGATTAAAGTATTGATTGCCGTCGGCGGCATAGACATTTGCCGTTTGTACCGCACGCAATTGACTCCAGAGAGGATGAGACGTCAGGGTATGCGCATGTTCTTGAATGTGTGAAAGCGAAAAGCCGCATGGAAGCACGAGAATGATGTCGGGGTTGGCCTTCTGAAGCGCTTCCCACGTGATCCAGGGTGCATGGTGCCCGGCTTGGCCGAATAGATTGAATCCTCCTGCCATTTCCACCAGCTCAGGCATCCAATTTCCGGCCGCCATGAGCGGATCCATCCATTCGATGCAGGCGACTGTCGGTGGATCGCGAAGGGTCTTGGCCTGTTGAGCAATTGCATTCATGCGTGCCTGGAGGGTGTTCAGGACTGTTTGCCCGTAGGTTTCTTGCTTCAGGGCGAGAGCCAGAGTAGACAAGTCATCCCAAACGCCCGACAAATCGGTTGTTTGGAGAGGCACGATTGTGGGTTTCTTGCCAAGCCACGAATCCAGAGCCAGTTCCACATCCTGGAGATTGACGGCACAAACATCGCACTGCGTTTGCGTCACGATCACATCGGGCTGTAACACTTGTAGTGTGTCAGGAAAGACCCGGTAGACAGACAGCGCATTGCCCAACAGTTCTTTCACGCGTAAATCAATTTCATGGCTGGTTCCATTCACCTCAAACTTGGGTTCGGTGCAAACTGGAAGATGAGCGATCGAAGCGGGAAAATCGCACTCGTGGGAACGTCCGACGAGTTGGTGTTCTAGACCTAAGGCGCAGACCATCTCCGTAGCGCTAGGAATCAATGTCACAATACGAGGCACTAGGACACCTGTAATCCAAACATTTTAAGCCATGCCTTTCTTGAGCCAGGGCGTGACATCATGAGCTGAGGCACTGTGCTGGCCCGTGTCCGAGGGACACCTGTAATTGCGATACCCAAAACACGTTTTCCTCCAATGGAAAAATTCTATCATAGCGGGAAAATGTATGGTGGGAAAGACGTCAATTATTTTCACCACCATCCATGGAACAAAACACCCTGCTATGGTAAAAGGGGGTAATTATTGGAATTGTATCTACTGGCTCAACGAAGGAGTGCATTATGGCCACTAAAGCGTACATTCTCATGAAAGTCAAAGCAGGGAAGTCACAAGAAGTTCTGGCGACTCTGAAGTCCATGACAGGCGTTGAGCAGGCTCATGCCTGTTTTGGTCAGCCGGATATTTTTGGCTTGATCAATGCTCCGGATGACCGTGCGTTATCCGATGTCATCATGACTAAGATCCACACAATCCCCGGCGTCGAGGAAACCGACACGCATATCGTCGTGCAGGAATAGGACGGCAAGAGGAGAAGTCTTAACGGCGATAGGCGATACTTTTTCTTTTCGAAGTGTCAAGAAATCTCATAACCAACAAGCTTTCGCGGGATGTTTTTTCTCCGGCTCATCTGTTCTTCAATGTGGTCAAGCGTCGATTCTTCAAGATCGACCGAAGTCAATAATTATAAGAGATCTTTCGCAGTTGCCTTTCCAGCTAGACTTTCCTTAATGACTGAAGAAAAGGATTTCCCTTGCTTTTTACGACTTGCGAGTAAGGTCTAGGCTTCCATGTCGATGGTGATTGTTTTGACGGCTACGCACTTATCGTACGTTTACATTGTGCTGTCGTCAATTTCACTTCTGTTCTGTTGTCTGAAGAAAGCAATGTACGAACTTGTAAGGGAAGGATTGCTATAAAAACACAAGGCCAGCATATTTATGCTGGCCTTGTGTTTTTGAACAATATCGGTGATCGCAGTCTATTCTTAAAACAAGCCAGAGGCATGTCCTGAGTTTCCCATGAAAAACAACATGGGAATCGAGAGCATCGTGTTGGTTCGTGATGCCAATAACGCGGTACGGGCGGCTTTAGCCTTTTGATCGGCTGTGGCTTCTTTCATGCCTAAGACCAATTTCTGATTGGGCCAAATCACGCCCCATACATTCAGCAGCATAATGGTGCCAAGCCAAGCGCCCATTCCAATGACGGCATCCTGCCCTTGCATCATGAACGCGCTTCCGAATCGGTGTTGATTCATAAGCAGAATGGCGCCAAACAACCAGGTGACCAGGGCGCTCCAGCGGAACCACCATAAAGCGTTCGGGACGAGATGTTGAAAGGCTTCGGCTTTGGTTTCGGGTTTAACAGCCTTGAGAAACGGAACTTGTATAAAATTAAAGTAATACAGAATCCCAATCCAGGTGATGCCCGCGAGGAAATGTCCCCACGCATACAAGCTTTCCATATTGATTCCCTCTTTTCTAAAATTTCTGGTGAATTAGTTGCCGCGGTAATGAGTCGTAAGAACCTTACACGAGCATTTTCACGAATCCATAGAGTACGACGGTCAGCACAAACCCGGCTGTGATTGTTCCACTGATTGTATCGAGTGGATTACCCATTGAGACCTCCCTGTGTATTATTCAGAATGTCTATTACGTCTTTGTCGCGTCACTTTAGCCACCATCGAAAAACACTGCGTGCGTCAAAAATGTCTAGAAAAGGCTAGAAAGTTGGACGTTGTGTAGAGTGAATGATCGAGGATACATCATAACCTTGCGACGGTAATTACCCTAACCCATTCGTGAGGGGTTCTTCAAGATGTCGTTCGCCCTACGACAGGTCATGGTATTCGTGGGGCTCTTGGCTTATTGTCGTGTTTGGCGGGAGAGGGTAGGCAGAACCGCCATAGTTTCTTCGCCCATTCTCCAGCGTAATCCACGCCGATTCGTGGAAGGGCGGTGATGAGGTTCGTTCGAATCCGCTCCCCTCTATCTTCGACCCAAATGTATTGCCCAATCGTGGTATCCACACAGTTCAAGCTTTTGTCGATGTGCAACTGACGACAGACACGTCCTGGCCCATCGATGCGAATAGGGGATGATAACGGCGCTCCTTCCTGCTCAACGATCTCCACGCCACGAATGAGAATCGCCGCCGGGAACTCGGGACGTTCCGTCACGAAATTGAGTAAATAGTGCATTCCGTAAATTAAGTAGACATAGGTCTGTCCCGGTGGTCCGAAAAGAACCTCTGTTCTCTTGGTTCGACCTTTCGACGCATGACAGGCTTTGTCTTCTTGCCCGACGTAGGCTTCGACATCGATAATTTTTGCTACGAATTTCCCTGAAGCAGAGTCTCGAAGCAGATACTTGCCTAAAAGCTCCTTCGCGACTTTGAGTGTCGGTCTATTATAAAAAGACTGTGGAAGAGGGGTGGAGAATACATGAGCGTGTCGATGGGGTTGGGGGCAAGAGATCGTTGTCAAGGTACGTGCAATCCTCTGGCTTTATCGTGAGGAAAATACGGCCGCGAGTTTTTGGTCAAACGTTTTTACCTGTGAGATGTCTCGTCGCTTACAGCATGCTACATGCAGAAGGTCCCGAGCTGTAAGGTGAGCATATCGAGAGATCAGTGTTCTTGCAAATTGTACATCCGCTGGTTCTAACGACCAGACCTCATGCACGCACGATTCGACTAAGGTAAATGCGGCATCTAACGTCGAAAGACGGTTTACCGGGAGGTAGGCGTGTAGGAGTTCTTGCAGGACTTCAACGGAAGTGACTAACAGTTGGTCCCGTTCAAAACAGTCTGCAAAAAATTTTCGTGAAGGTGCTTTAAGTGGGTGGGACAGTCCGACGGCATACATGAACACGTTCGTGTCCACGAACGTCATAGGTCAGCCTGGCCCGAGGCGCGCGAGCGGTGAATCACTTTAAGATGATCGTCCCAATCAGGTTCCGTTCCCTGGGCTTGAGTATCACACTTGAGAAAAAAACGTTCGAGCGACTCTTTGTTGTAGATCGGTTTTTGCTGTTCGTTCGCCAGTAGTTTTTCCTTCCCGGCTTTTCTTAGCCACGCACTCAAGGACAATCCTTCCCGTTGAGCCATGGCTCTAAAGGCTTCTCGTTCCATTTCATCTATTATGACTTGGACTTTTATCGACATGATTGTATGTGTACTATAATTACGTATACATCTTATCATTACACATGTATATATTCAAACATGCATATGTATAAATTAAAAAATTTCCATTTAATCAAATAGATAGATATATGTTGTCGGATTCCCGGTGAGCCAAAACGATATTCGTCATTATTCGACGTGATCACCATAGGGAGGAAGCGTGGTTAAGCGAGTATCCTCAACCGGGCCTCCAACCGTAAAGTGGTAAAGGGATTGATAGGAGGTATGTGGGAAAAATCCAAAGACTCGATGAACGCGATCATCGAAGAAACATCCAATGCCTGTTGATCGGATGCCGGCGGCTTCAGCCTCCAGATACAGCACTTGCCCAATCAACCCTGTTTCCCAAAAGAGACGCCGATAGGCCCAAGGTCCATTGGATTCTAATGTGTGATCAAAATCAGAGATCATGCCTAACGAAAAGGCGCTATCTCCCGCAATTTCCTGCCAACAGCTCACCTGCATCGCAATCTTCTGCGCGTTTCCCTCTTCTAAGAGATACAGAGGAAGGTCATCCGGACACGTCTCAGGTGTGGTCCAGACGAATTGTTCATGCATCGCGGATTTAAAGTCAGATAATTTTCCTTGAGAGCGATCTCGAATCAGCATGTACAGCCCAGGTGGAATACCCTCCACTCGATGGACAAACATGGCCAGGTGAATCGTTGGATTCCAGGGAGTACAGTCCCATGGCATAGGCCGTTGAGCAATAGGAAGATCTCCATAAGGCATGACACGGCTCAGCATAGTGAATAAGCGTTGAGCGGGAATGCTAGTGTGTCCATCGAACGAGACAGCGCTACGGCGTTGATGAATAATTTGACCGGCTGAGAGTTGAGACGTTTCTAGTGATGGGCTGAAATTTCCGCTTTCACTCTGCTCCTTTTCCTCTAGAGGATTGAGAGAGGCCGGTAACGCAACAGATTCCAATGCCTGTGACGATTTCCACGAGGCCTCTGCCATGTCATCGATAATTTCCCAGGGAATAGGATTGTCACGACTCAATCGATTCGCTTTGCCCTGCCAAGTGCCTTGGACGAGATTCCGCACGGCTTGCTGATCCAGCGCCTGTGGAAGCTTTTGTGGTTGTGACGCATCCTTTGGCCAAATCACGGCAACCAGTTCTGGATATTCCTTTTCAGACTGCACAAAATCATCTGATCGATTCAGGCCAAACAATGTCGAGAGGATCTCATCGGAATTCCCTTCGAGAAGGTTCATCTGCCAGCCTAAGGTCGCGGCAGCGAAGCGAAGTGTACCAATGGCATGGCCGACATCATGCTGACAATATCGGAACGCCCGCTCGCCATATTTCCACGCTTCTCGCCAGTGAATGGAGCTAAGTCCAACAAAAAATGATTGCTTGGGGAATCCTTCGAACAGTTGGCTCGCTTCATAGTCGGTGCAAGTTAGACGGTGTTCGAGCCCATGTTCTTTGGGAGCATAATGGTAGAGGCCGGGCGTGAGTGGTAAGTCTTTATCGTGGTTGAGAAACAGATACCCTTCAGTTGGGTGAAGATTCCCGCTGGAGGGATTGCTCCGTAAGGCCCAGCGATTGCCACCATATTCTTTCCACGCTGTAATCGACAATGCATACTCAAAGAAACGGGATAAGGATTCGATGCTTAGTGGTTGAGCTGGAATATTTACGGAGCGATAGAGATCTTCATAGCGGGGTGAAACAGGTTTATCGTCTAGAGTCAGGCGAGGTAACGGGATAAGTGGGGCACCGTCAAACCGGCGAAACGGGTTTGGCTGATTCGCCCAGTCCATATATCCCAACGAACGGGCATACTGATTGAAGTCATGCTTGGTTTGCTGATGATATTTCTTGACTCGCTCCAAATAGTCTAAGGTTGATTGATGAGGTACGTCAGATTCCATGATAGTTTAGTATTTTCAAAGTACAAAAAGTGTCGTTGGGCCCTCTGTTTATAATTTGTATATGGGTGAAAAACTAGCGGATGAACTCCACAAAACTATCCAGGGGATTGAGCATTAGCAAATGAAGCGAGATTGAATCTATAGGTCAAGTGCAAGGCAAGTTTTGCGTCAGGCAAGAAAAAAGGGGAGGTTAGTTTCCTGCGACAAGTTCGGCTTCAAGAGGATGATCTTTTCGAAATCGACTCACGCCCTGTACGCTAAACCCAAGCACATGGCCTTGCTCATCGACACGTTCCATAACAGCATCGTGACCTGTCGGACGCATGAAACCAGGAGCATCCTTGAACTGCACTTCCAGAAAGTCCCCTTCAGGGTCGAACCAAACTTTCACTTTTTCGGCCATATTGTTTCTCCTGCTTTTAATTGATCGGTCAAATAGGCCGTGACCACAAATGCATCATCTGGAGGATACTTTACCACGACACATAAGAATTTCGCACCAACACGGGTCTGGGCATAGAATTCATAGAATAATTCGACCGTCTTGTCAGAACGCGAAACACGAATTTCTGCGGGAGATTGTAAGACATGCTCAATCTCACTCTCCATTCCAGCCATTTCCTGATGTTATAAAATATGAGCGAGGCGCTCATCAGTCAGGCGAAGAGATCGTCCAAAACAATTAGGGATAGTTTTCAAAGATCACCATTTCTCATGCCACTGCCTGTGGCTGATACAGGTATTTCTGGAAGCCTGCAAACACTTTTCCAATATCCTCTGGTTGGCCGAGGTCTGTCACGGCATCTGCAATCGAATCGTGATACTTTAATCGTAGCAGCGGTGTTAGCTTGGCCTGGTCGAGTTCCTCCACGCCGACTTTGACGTATTGCGAAAGCACAAAATCAAGAAATACCTGCTGCTTACCATTGAAATGGGTGCTGATTTCCACCTTAGCCTTGTCTGCTCGCTCTTGACGCGTCAATGGCGGTAACGCATACGCTACGTGCGCGAGTACGTCGAAGAGATCGCAGTTCTCGGCATCAATGATTCTCTGTAACTCAATCATCTGCTCATGGCCAAACCCCTTCTCGGCCAGTCCATGTAAAAGTTGTGCTCGTGTGTCCGGAAGACTCCAGATCTCTCGGAGTTCAACCTCGTTTTTGAAAAAATCAGGAAGCTTGCCAAACAGTTCTTCAAGGAATTGCTGGGCTGACATTGGTGTGCCGTCCGGGTGCCAAAACGTCGTGCACATCATGTGCTGGATGGTGCGTGCCTTCCCGTCAGCTAGCTTTACTTTTATTCTCTGTTTCTTCACGTATTCGGGAGAGGTCTCACGTGTTGTATCGGTTGGAGGGCGTGAAGGGGTACGACGCTTTCTCTCTAGTTTCTCTTCCAGCTCGATTGGCTTGCCATCCCATTCCGGATCATTAAAGTGATGATGCGCTTTTACGAAGTCATAGATCGTGAAGTAATCCTTCCCATCATACAAGCGAGTGCCGCGTCCAATAATCTGCTTGAACTCGATCATCGAGTTGATGGGACGCATCAAGACGATATTGCGGATATTTCGGGCATCCACGCCAGTGGAAAGTTTCTGAGAAGTCGTGAGAATGGTCGGAATCGTTCTCTCGTTATCCTGAAAGTCTCGTAAATGCTGTTCTCCCAGTGCGCCATCATTAGCCGTCACCCGTTGGCAATAGTTCGAGTCTTGGCTGGTCTTGACCTGATTGACTAAATCGCGCACGGCCAGTGCATGGTCCTGAGTAGCGCAGAACACGAGTGTCTTCTCATTCTGGTTGATGGCTTTCATGAAGATATTTACACGGTGTGCTTCGCGCTCTTTAATTTCAATAATTTTATTGAAGTCAGGTTCTTCATAACGTTTGCCAGTCTCAATTTCACCTTCGATCAATGTGTCGTCAGGCGTATAGACATATTCATCGAGCGTTGTCGCAATCTGCCTTACCTTAAACGGGGTGAGGAACCCATCGTTGATGCCTTCTTTCAGCGAATAGATATAGACCGGTTCACCAAAATACGCATAGGTGTCGACGTTGTCTCTGCGTTTCGGAGTGGCGGTCAACCCAAGCTGGACGGCAGGCGCGAAGTATTCGAGAATGCCACGCCACGTGCTTTCGTCATTAGCCCCTCCTCGATGACATTCATCAATAATGATAAAGTCGAAGAAATCCGGTGGATACTCCCCGAAATAAGGCGACGGATGATCGTCTCTCGGTGGGCCGCTCATGAAGGTCTGGAAGATCGTGAAGAAGAGGCTGGCATTCTTCGGGACTTTGCCCTTCTTTTGGATATCGTCCGGTTTAATCCGAACCAGCGCATCTTCGGCGAACGCAGCAAACGAGGTGAAATCGTTATAGGCTTGCGTCGCGAGCGTATTGCGATCGGCCAGAAATAAAATGCGAGGGCGACGCGACGGTTCGTTGTCTTGTTTCCAGTCCGCCAGGTTCCATCGCGTTTGAAAGAGCTTCCAGGCAATTTGGAAGGCGATGGAAGTTTTGCCAGTGCCAGTCGCAAGAGTGAGCAAAATTCGATCTCGGCCATCAGCAATACGTTCCAGCACCCGACTGACGGCGATCTCTTGATAAAAACGAATAGTCCAACTTCCACTCTTGTCAGGAAAGGGCACGGTCGTAAAACGATCACGCCAGGCATTCGCTATAGAAAAAGTCTTTCTCCAGAGTTCGTCAGGGGTCGGGTAGCTAGTCAGCTCTTCCTCTCCTCCTGTCTGCATGTCAATGCCGTAAATGCCACGGCCATTCGTAGAATAGGTGAAACGAATCGTCAATTTTGCAGCATAGTTCTTGGCTTGGCCCACCCCTTCGGTCAGTGGTTCATCCCATGCCTTGGCTTCCACGACAGCCAGCTTGGTGTTTCGATACTCCAGCACATAGTCGGCTGTCAGCGGTTTACTACGACGACCATAGCCTTCAATTCTGCCTAATGTAATGGGGTATTCACGCCGTATGCGGCTACCCTCGACGACACCCCACCCGGCAGCCTTCAAGGCAGGATCAATATGCTCTGCTCGTGTTTCGGCTTCGTTCATCTCAGGCTTCTTGGCTTACATAGATATGGGCTGAGGAGTTCAGAAGTTCGGCTAATTGCAAGGTTTGTAGTCGGCCAATCGAAAGGTTTGAGGCCGGCTGATTGAAAGGTTTTACGGCAACTCATGTCTATTGCTTTGGCAAAGATCTTCGTTGCTTTGTTGGCGGCATCAATATGTTCGGCCTTGGTTTCTGCTTCGTTCACCTCAGACTCCTTGAGCCAGCATGTTCATGATCAAGTGGATCATCGTGTCTTTGTGCGTTGGGGCGGACTCGGCCACTAGGAGGGTCAGGGCTGCCAATCCGATGTCATTGATTACGGGCAGTCCTTCCTTATTGAGAAGGCGACCGTTGCGATTCAGGAAATCCACGAACAAGAACGCTCCGCAGCGCTTGTTGCCATCAGAAAATGGATGGTTCTTGATGACGAAATAGAGCAGATGTGCGGCCTTGCACTCTACGTTTGGGTAGGCCGGCTCACCAAATACGCTCTGGTCGAGGTTGCCAAGCAGAGCTTCGAAAGCCTCTTCCCTTTCTTGAGCGAACAACATGGAAGCTTCGCCACGCACCATCAGCTCGGTTTTTAATTCGGTCAGCGCTGCACGTGCCTCATCCAACGTGGGGAGGGTTCCGCCTGCGGTTGTGAGAGGTTCGGTCAGGAGTCCTTCGTCGTATCGTTGTAGTAGGACAAAGGTCTGGGTGTAGCGAGTGATAATATCCACCAGCCCACGCCCCATATCTGTTTGCAGTTCTGGGCTCTGTGCTGCCTTGTGCACCAGTTGCAGTGCCGTTTCCAACTCACGGGCATTAGCCTCGAAGCGTTGGCGGTTGAGAGTGTAGCCCTGCGTGAGATGCTCGCGCAGGATACGGGTGGCCCATTGGCGAAACAATACAGCGCGTTTTGAACTGACACGATAACCGACGGAGATTATCGCATCTAGGTTGTAGTGTTTAAGATGACGCTGTACGCGGCGGGAGCCCTCGGTTTGAACTGCTAAGAAATCCTTAGTAGTTGCCTGCTTACGTAACTCCTTGTCCCGAAAGATGTTTTTGAGGTGCATCAGAACGTTTTCAGGCGTAGTAGCGAACAAGGCACTCATCTGGCGCTGTGTCAGCCAGACGGTGTCGGCCTGGACGTCTAGCCTCACTTCAACCGGCTGACCGGTTTCTTGAAAAATCACCAGATCTGTTTGCCCATCTTCCATAGTGTTTGCAGTAAGTCTTCGTTAAAGTTGGCCGGTGAAGGCTTGATGCAACAAGGATTTTTTCAACTCATCAAGTGCGGCGAGCTTTTGCTGGTAGATGGATTCGAGGTGTTGGGTTTCTTCGAAAAGAGAGTCAATCTTGGCCACAACACTCTGTTGGTGGCCTTGTGAAGGGGTAGGAATCATAACCCTCCTTAGTTCGTCGGAATTTATCTTAAGTGTTCCATGGGCTGCATTACTCAAAACATTATCGCTAGTATTGATTCGGACTCTAAGCGCAAAAAGGAGATACCGAGGAATGAGATTATTACTGGGGTGGATGGCTCTGATGTCCTGGTTGAACGCGCACGGAATCATTAACTCGGCGATTTGAGCCCCGTGTGCTAACCCCATACCACGCACAAGGATCAGCAGCGCGCCCGCAGGGGCCATGCGTGTTGAGGATTCATCAACAGCTTTCTTAGAAATGTGCAATGCTGCATCTGACAATCGCGTTGATTTCATGTCACGCCCTGAAACCCACGGAATGTCGCCATTCCAATAGCCGTTGTTCTTCTTAGATGGTGTACCGCCACTACTGAAGCTACAGACATTTTCGAGTGGTTGCTCGGTACATCGGCTACCATGGGGGGCGAACATAGCATTCAGATGGCTGTCGAAGAGGGCACGGGCGTTGTGGAGGTTCTTTTCAGCGTTGGCTTTGGCGGTGGCGATGCGCTCAAACGCTTCATCGAGAATGCTGACGATTCGCTGTTGTTCGGGGAGCGGGGGGACTGAAATGTCTATAGTTTTGAATTTATTCTGTGACAAATACTTGATAGTTGCTCCAGTAGCGGAAGCGTTCAATTCCTCAGCCTTACTAGTCATGAGGTGATACAAAAACAGGGGACTTAAAGTTGCCTTCGGGACTAATCCGATAAAGGTCTGGTTAGTTACCAGAGGTGTAGATACGATTGCGCATCGTCCAAGGTCTGCACTGCATGAGACAATCACGGTATTGCGAGGGAAAACCCGCAAAGGCATTTCCCTTATAACTTCCTGTGTCACGCACTTTCCCGACTTGGATTTCGAGAGAAACACTCCGTCGATGTCCTCGATTCTGCACCACGGTATCGAGCCATCAAAGAACTTCGGCTTGTCGCGTTGAGGGACTATGAAATCTTGAATGTAGTCGGCGAGCTTGCCGCGCTCCCAGTTCTTCTTCATAGCAGTACCCTGATATTTCCCAACACTTTCCCGCTCTCGGCATCCAGCGCAGCGATTTCATCCATGATTTCTTGTGGACTGCGGTGCGCGATAACTTCGCTGCCGTTCGGGTTTTTTACGGAAAGGTCATAGGATGGTGGGTCAATGCTTTTGATGTCTACGGTCCAACTCTTCGGCGAGTCGGAGAAGGTCTTTTGCAGCTTCACAAACTCAGATAGATCCCTGTCATTGAGTGGGTTGGTTTTGCCAAGGCTGCGGCCTGGATCGAGCTGGTAGAACCAGATTTTTCGAGTGGGCGCACCTTTCTCGAAGAAGAGGACGACGGTCTTGACGCCTGCGCCCTGGAAGGTGCCGCCCGGACAATCGAGGACGGTGTGCAAGTTGCAGCTTTCCAGCAGCAGTTTACGCAGGCTGACCGAGGCATTATCCGTATTGGAAAGAAAAGTATTTTTGATGACCATGCCACCGCGACCGCCAGCCTTGAGCATTTTGATGAAATGCTGAAGGAAGAGAAACGCCGTTTCGCCGGTGCGGATGGGGAAGTTTTGTTGAACCTCCTTGCGTTCCTTGCCGCCGAAAGGCGGATTGGCCAGCACGATCTCATAACGGTCTTTTTCCTGAATGTCTGCAAGGTTTTCGGTGAGTGTATTGGTGTGGATAATGTTCGGCGCTTCAATGCCATGGAGGATCATGTTCATGATCGCAATGACATAGGCGAGCGACTTCTTTTCCTTTCCATAGAATGTACGGGATTGGAGAGTGGTAAGGTCTTTGGTGGTGAGGTTCCTCTTTTTGGATTTTAGATAGTCGAACGATTCACAGAGGAAGCCAGCCGAACCGCAGGCGCCGTCGTAGATTCGCTGACCAATCTTGGGTTTGACCACCTGCACCATGGCGCGAATGAGCGGGCGGGGGGTGTAATACTCGCCGCCGTTGCGCCCGGCATTACCCATGTTCCTGATTTTGGCTTCGTAGAGGTGACTAAGCTCGTGCTTTTCTGCCTGCGAGCGAAAGCGCAATTCATCGATATGATCGATGATTTCGCGTAGGTTGTAGCCGCTCTGGATCTTGTTCTTGATTTCCCCGAAAATCTCGCCAATCTTGTACTCGATGGTGTTCGGCCCACTGGCCTTTTGCTTAAAGCCGTGCAGGTAGGGAAATAACTTGAGAATCACGAAGTCACGGAGATCGTCGCCAGTTTGGGCTTTCTGGTATTTCTTCCCCACGAGCTTCGCCTCCGTGGCCTTGTCCTGTTCCAGGCCATCCAGGTATTTCAGAAACAGCAGCCAAGAGGTCTGTTCGGTGTAATCCAGCTCCGTCGTACAGCCGGCTTCCTTCCGAAGCACGTCATCGATATTCCTAAACGCTTGTTCAAACATGTGTACCTATTCGGTGCTACTCATTCTGGTCATGAGTTGTAAGGAAGAATTCTAAATTCTTCTAGTGTTTACACTTAATTTGGTAGCTTCAGAATGGCGATCCCAGGATCAAATTAAGAGACAATGGGAATTTCGCCATGCTACCCAACCCCTCAATAAAAGTACAGTTTCGCGAAACCATTTGATGGCGCTGGAACTCGCTTCACCCGAATAATGGCTATTGGTACGGCTATACCTCTTTTAAGAATATTTTTATCGGTGAAAAAGAGTTAGGCGGAGAGTGGAAACAGCTCGGGATTTTCTTTATGGATAGCACTCAGAATTCTTTCTGTGGCTTCAATCGCATCTTTCACTTCTTCATAGGTCACATGAATTTGGCCCCCGTAATCGCCAGTTGAGCGTAAGCGAATCAAGAATGCATAGTCTTCACCAAGTTCACGTGGCCAGCGATTGGTCTTCACTAATTCTCGATGCACCGCAGTCTCGATGCCGGAATGTCGAATAAAGGTTTTGCCTTCGGAGGAGAAAAGAGCTGAGACCGCGTAAAAGGCGGAATACTATGCCCGTGAAGATGCGGCGTCGGGATCGGATTGTGCGGTGTGCTTAGCTGTTTCAAAAGCCTGACGAGCACGTGCCCAAAAGTCGGCTGTTTCCTGATTCACACCAGGATACCGTCTTCTTTGGCATTGCGATACCAACTGGATTCGCCTGCTTGATAGGCATTTTCATCGATAGGCATAGCATGAATCGGACAGTCTGTCTCTAATTGCAGAGGATAAAGGGCCTTGATGATGGTTCGAAGTTCACGGCCTAGGGATATGGGAGGTGTTAGGAGAACTAGAAGGTCAATATCGCTGCCGAGAGACATATCGCCTCGTGCGGCGGAACCGTAAAGAACCACCCCCTTGAGGCGGTTACCGTAGACTGTGTGGAGTATCTTACGAGCCCGCTCGACCAGTGGTTTGATATCAGAAGTATTTTCCATCTTGGTTCTTTGTTGCCTGCACACTCTGATCTGGCTAACCCCCTAAGTCTATATAAAGTAGAAAGAATTCGTGTTTTGAGTATTTAACGGTCAATAGGTGTATTTGATTGTTATCATACCATACCGATGCTACCCAACCCCTCAACAAAAGTATAAGGGATTTACGGTTGATGAGTTCGCCGGGTCTTTGAGTCCTCTGATATGATTGATCACGATGTCGTGCATGAAACGAGGGAACGTCTTAATGTTGACGATCAATTGTATACGCAGCCTTGTCATCTGCGCATTTCTGTTGCTATTTGGGTATAGTACCTACCGACCGAGTAATCTCGATAACATTTGCGATATTTTTCTCGGTGACACGGACTGGTATGAGGCTAGTCGTGATGCTCAACGTCAATGGGGTACGCCGATCCATGTCATGATGGCCATTATGCATCAGGAATCGCGATTTATCGATGACGCACAACCACCGCGTGATTGGTTCTTAGGCATTATTCCTTTGCCACGAGATTCATCCGTGTACAGGTATGCGCAAGCTCAAGATTATACATGGCAGGAGTTCAGGTCGCAGACTGACGACACTGGTGTGGATCGTGACGATTTTGAAGACGCGATTAATTTTATCGGCTGGTATACCAATGGCAGTCAGAAACGACTCAAGCTTTCCAAGTGGGATGCCTATGGTCAGTATTTAGCGTATCATGAAGGTCGTGGCGGGTATCAGTGAAAAACCTATCAACAGAACCCTTGGCTGAAAAAGGTCGCCCAAAAAGTTAAGAGGCGTGCCCTCCGGTACAGCAAACAACTGAAAACCTGTCAGGCCGAGTTAGATGATGAAGTCGATAGTTGGTTGTTTTGAACATACTATCGTCTGAATTTTAGGAACAACGAGTGACGGAATGCCGGAGGCAGGAGCATGAAGGCAGGAATGTGTCGAAAAACGTAAAAAGGGAGATGTCAGATGATAGACGACAAAAGACTCTTCTCTTTAGTGTTTCACTTTTCCCGTTTTTCATCTCCCGTCTTCACACATCCAAATTATCGGCCTGGCCGGCATTGGCTATGAGGAATTCGTAGCAGACGTCGGTTTTTATGAAGTCTGATAAATAGAAAATTGAATCGATTGACCCGTTTTGACTTCTCTTTTATACTGATAACAGTGGAAAGGAAGTGACGAGTTCATTGTTGAGAGAACACTCATGGAAATGATTCAGGTCTCAAAAGACGGCACGATTCGTCTTCCCAGACGCCTCTTTAAACCTACAGACAAAGTAATCCTTTTCACTGACGATGATACCGTCGTCATCAAAAAAGTCGAAGGGCCGAGGTTGTCGTCTCTCGCTAAACGGTCCAAGTCCCGATCAATGTCAATGGGAGAAATCGTTCAAGAAGTTCGTGCCTACCGAAAAGCTAAGCAAAATCGGTGAGAGTTGTTGCCGATACCAATGTGCTGATATCGGCACTGTTATGGGTTGGACTGCCTCACCGGATTCTAGAATTTGCTGAAGAAGGCAACATTCAACTCTACACATCACCTCCCCTGGTACAAGAATTAGCTGAGGTTCTACGTCGGCCTAAATTTTCAGCACGCTTGCAAGCTCTGCGTGTGATTTCAGATAATCTGGTAGCTGGTTATGTGAGGTTAGCTCATCTTGTCCTTCCCAAACCCATACCCCCAACCATCCTCGAAGATATTGCCGATGATGCGGTCCTTGCCTGTGCCTGCGCAGCTAAAGCCAAGTACGTGATCAGTGGAGATTCACACCTCCTTCATGTCAGATCTTATGAAGGAATTTTAATCGTCTCACCGCATGCATTTTTTAGAAAAGAGGAAATGAGGATTCAGGAATAAATGGACGGTTTTGGCTTCACTTTTCACTCCTTGTATCTTCACACATCTAAATTATCGGCCTGGCCGGCATTGGCCATGAGGAATTCGTAGCGGGCTTCGGTTTTCTTGCCCATGAGGTCGTGGAAGATCCGGTCGGTATTTAGTTCATCGAACAGCTCAACTTTTAAGAGCCGCCGCGTCGCGGTCTGCAATGTCGTCTCACGGAGTTGTTGCGGAAACATTTCTCCCAACCCTTTGAAGCGGCTAATAGTGGGCTTGGCATTGCTCCGAGCTTGCTCTAAGATGCGTTCTTTCTCCTCGTCGGTTCCAGCCCAATGCACTTCTTTGCCGATCTCGATGCGATAGAGCGGTGGCTGGCCGATAAAGACATGTCCTCGTTTGATGAGTTCAGGTAAGTGTCGAAAGAAAAACGTCAAAAGGAGCGTGCTGATATGGTACCCGTCGATATCGGCATCCATGAGCAGAATAATTTTATGATAACGCAGTTTCTTCAAGTCGAAGTCTTTCCCGATTCCGCAGCCGAGCGCTTTCACCAGATCGGCCAGTTCTTTATTTTCCACCACTTTTGCCAGGGTCAAGTCCTCAGTGTTCAGGACTTTTCCACGAATGGGCAAGATCGCTTGCGTTTTTAAATCTCGTCCCTGTTTGGCGGTTCCTCCGGCTGAGTCGCCCTCGACGATAAAGAGTTCACTGAGGGCAGGATCGGTGCTTTGGCAATCGGCCAATTTTCCGGGAAGATTCAAGCGATGACTGACGGCAGATTTGCGCATCACGGCTTTGGAAGCTTCCCGTGAGGCTTCCCGAGCACGGGCGGCGAGCACCATTCGTCCAACTAACGATTCGGCAATAGATTGATTTTCATTCAGAAATGTTTCTAACGCAGGACGAATAGCACTATCCGTCAGTCCTTGCACTTCAGGATTATTGAGCCGTTCTTTGGTTTGCCCCTGAAACTGTGGATTCAAAATCAGCACGCTGAGCACAGCTGCCAGGCCTTCACGAATGTCTTCGGCTTGGAGGCTGACGCCTTTGGGAGTCAGGTTATGCGTTTCGATATAATTTCGAACGGCTTTGACGATTCCGGCGCGGAGACCGATTTCATGGGTGCCACCGTTGGGTGTTGGGACTCCGTTCACATAGCTTCGAATAAATTCTGCTGGTTCGTCGGTCCATTGCAGAGCGACTTCCATGCCGAATCCGTTGCCATTTGCCGCTTGATCTCCGGTCGGCTTCAATTTTCGATCTAAGTAAAAGACGAAATCAGCCGAAGGTTTTCGTCCTCGATCTGTGACGAGTTTGACCAGATACTCTTGAATGCCTTGTTCGTGCACGAAGTGGTGAGTTTCGCCAGAGCTTCCATCCTTAAAGGTGAGTTTGAGTCCTTTGTGGAGATAGGCTTTGGCTTCCAACGTGTCTTTCAGCAAGACTGGATCAAAGAGTGTTGTCTTTCCGAAAATAGCTGAGTCTGGTCGAAAGTAGACTGATGTGCCTGTGCCACGAGCCTGCCCAATTCGTTTGACTGGGCTTTGAGCTTTTCCAGCTTGGTACGTTTGCGCCCATTCTTGGCCGTCGCGTTTGACTCGCACTTCGAGATGACGTGACAAGGCATTCACGACAGATGCGCCAACGCCATGTAATCCGCCTGAATGAATGTAACTGCCGGTTTCAAATTTACCGCCGGCATGGAGGGTTGTCATGATAATTTCCAGTGCGGATTTTTTGAATTTGGGATGTTTTTCAACCGGAATGCCGCGTCCGTTATCCGTGATCTGGATGCCGCTGCGAGCTTTATCGAGTTCAACCAGAATTGTGGTGGCGTGACCATTGATCACCTCATCAATGGCATTGTCTAAAATTTCCCACACGAGATGATGGAGCCCGGTTTTGTCGGTCCCACCGATATACATGGCAGGACGGCGTCGAACAGGTTCGATACCTTCTAAAACAACAATGTCGCTCGCGTCATATTTTTTTGCCATGTGCTAACTCTTTGGGTATCTCGTGTCGTTGGTGGAACGTTGACGATGCATTTAATTGGTCGGCTCTGTTGGGAATTCCGGTAAGATCGCTTCCTGAATTTCAGCCCCACTGAGGCTTCCTCGACGAAAAAGCGGATGGCCTTTTCCTCCACGGCTGACGGCTTGATATTTTTTGGAAGACACCGGCAATTTTGTCCCATCCTGTTTAAGCAGGATGACTTGTTCCTGCTTGTCTTTCAGGAGACCGAAGGCCACAACATGATCGTGTTGGTCTAATTTAATCACAATCACGCCTCGTCCCGGTCCAGACAGGAGGGGAATGTCTTCAGCCTGACAGAGTAACAAGCGACCGCGTTGGGAGGCTACCGCGACGGTTGATGTGGCGAGTGTTTCTTCGAGAAACCCAAGACTCACGACTTCTTCGCCGTCTTTTAGTTTGATGAATTTTCGACCTAATCGGGTTGACGGCTCTTGAAACGTACGTAATTCAATTCGCACACCCATGCCGGTTGAACTCACGGCAATGGCTTGCCCTATCGAGGATGCCCCGTCTTTGGCTGATTGAGCAAATAATGGAAGGGATTTTGAGGCTTTCCCTTTCGACTTGACGGGCTCGACTGGTCGGATACGTGGATCTAAGCTCAAGGCGGCAATGATACGTTCGCCATCTTTAAATTTGAACAATTTTTGTGCAGGATCACCGTATCCGCTGCGGGCTGGAGGAATATCGCCGATGCGTATGGTGTAGGCGCTGCCGTAGTTCGAGAAAAACACGACATTGTCGACGGTGCTGCCGACAAGTGCGAGCATGAGCCGGTCGCCTTCTCGAAGCCGGGTTTTTGATAAGTCTTTGATGAGACCAACTCGTCGAATCCATCCATCGGTTGAGACGGTGAGAATCGCATCCTCTTTCACCATGTAGGCTTCCGGGTCAAACTGCACTTCATTAGTTTGGCGCCGGCCAATTTTGGTGCGACGCTTGTTTGAAAAGGTATTAGAAACTTCCGTCAGTTCGTTTTTGACTACGGTCCAGAGTCGTGGCTTGGAGGCGAGGAGGGCTTTGAGTTCTTTCGCCTGTCGGCGCTTGTCGGTGAGTTCATCCAACATTTTCTTGATTTCTGTGCGTGACAATTTATAGATCGCCGTTTCGAGAATGGCCTCAGTTTGTATGGCGTCCAGATCGAACCGTTGCTGAAGTTTCTGTGCGGAATCAGCTTTACCGTCGCTTTGTCGTATGATTTTGAGCACTTGATCGAGTGCATCAAAAATAATTTTAAATCCATTGAGAATGTGAATACGGCGTTCCAGCACCCGCAAATCAAATTCGTACCGCCGTTTAACCGTCTCGAATCGAAAATCGATAAACAGTTCGAGTATGTGCTTGAGGTTCAGGCAGTCGGGTCGTGACGCTGAAGCGTCTGGCATTGGAACTAAGCACGTGAGATTGACGGAGAAATTATTCTGTAATGGAGTGTTCTTAAAGAGATACGCCATGGCGACATCGGGGTCGGCGCCTTTTTGAACCTCAAGAGCAATGCGCACATCGGTGGTGGATTCATCACGAACGTCCAGAAGTTGAGGGATTTTTCGTGCACCAATGAGTTCGCCTATTCGTTCGACAATCGTTGATTTGTCAACGGCAAATGGAATGGAGGTGATGATGATTTCCGATTGTCCAGGCCTTGATTGATCGACGGTGTACTCACCACGTAGCCGGACGGATCCTTGCCCTTTCTCGTAAATTTCGCGAATGTCTGAACGATTGTTGAGGATTTCTCCACCTGTTGGAAAGTCAGGGCCTTTGACGTGTTTGAGCAGATCGGTAATCGAGCAGTTGCGATTATTGATGAGGGTTACAGCCGCGTCGATGACTTCCCCGAGATTATGCGGAGGAATATTCGTGGCCATGCCAACGGCAATGCCTGTAGAACCGTTGACCAGCAAGTTGGGAAATCGTGCTGGCAGAACGAGGGGTTCTTCGGCTTTCCCATCGTAATTGGGTTGCAGATCGACGGTGTCTTTGTTGAGTTCGGACAGCAGGTCTAACGCCGCTGGCGCTAATCGCGCTTCGGTATACCGGTAGGCGGCTGGAGGATCACCATCAAGGCTGCCAAAGTTTCCATGTCCATCAACGAGAGGTAGCCGCAAAGACCAGGCTTGCGCCATGCGGGCCATGGCATCGTAGACAGCCGAATCACCATGGGGATGCCATTCTCCAATGACGGAACCCACCACTTTGGCGCTTTTGATCGGCGGCCGGTCAGGCGTTAAGCGATGGTTGTGATACATCGAAAAGAGAATGCGTCGTTGCACGGGTTTCAAGCCGTCGCGCACGTCTGGAAGGGCGCGAGAGGTAATGACCGAGAGGGCGTAGTTAAGGTATCGCTGTCGTGTTGTTTCATCTAGCGGGACGGATGTAATGCTTTCATCGACGCGAGGGTTTGGTTTGGTTTTCTTTGATTTCGTTTTGGCCATTGTGGTGTTATCTACAAGTCTGGAAGGGAATCATCGTACTCGAACGCAATTGGCTGAGGTGTACTGGTTACGGGATTGCGGGCGTAAGGGTTGGGCCAAGGTCAGTATTAGTATCTGGTTGCTCCGGTTCAAGAATGATCTCAGGTGGGGCTTCGAGGCTGAGTTGATCTCGAATCCGTGTTTGTATCCAGTTGGGATCCCACCATTCCGTTGGGTTCACTTGTTCTCCATGCAAAATCAAACTGAAGTGCAAATGATCACCGGCGGCGAGGCCCGTTGTACCTGAACGTGCAATGACTTGTCCAATAGCGACGGAGTCTCCCGTTTGGACCGAAAATGAAGAAAGGTGAGCATACAGGGACTGCAGTCCGTAGCCATGGTCGATAATGATGGTGTTTCCATATATACCCAGGTAGTCGGCAAATATGACGACTCCGTCGTTGGAGGCTTGCACAGGATATCGTTTGGTAACGGCCAAATCGAAGCCGAGATGATCTTGGGTGTCGACGATCTTGTTTTTATACACATACTTTCGATGATCGGCAAAGGCAGCTTCCACTTTTGACCCCGGTAATTGGCGAAAGGCTTTTGTCCAGAGAAATGCCGCTTCGCTGTGTTGTGAAAACTCACGGATGGTCTCATTATTCAATTGTCGAAGCTGGTTATTCACTATGACAAAGTTTGCCAGGTTTGTCCCTTGGTCGGTCAGCTCCGGTGTTTGTGCAATGATTGGCAAGACGGCCTTTTCAATAAACCTATCGGAAATGCCAATGCGGCGGGTTCTCCACCTTTTTTTCTTTACTCGAATGTCCATATTGTAGATCGCGGTATTGCCGACGGCATCTTGGGCGGTCAGTTGAATCGGTGTGCTGGGCTTGGCATTGTACGGCATGGCAATGAGGGCAAACATGCCTGAGTCGTCAGGCATAGGGTAGCCGGGGAAAAAGGCCGACTGGATTTGCACGCCGTGCGTGACGGCATCTGGTGAGGCGCGGTACCGGACCACGCCTGAGCCTCCTTGCGCAATGGAGTTGGGAGGAGCAAGCAATTCCAAGCGTGGCGGGCTAAACTTCGGGGTAAAGTCTTGTGTGATGCGATGTCTATTGCCCTCGAGGAGGTTGCGCCAGGAATAGTCGCGAGCCGTGATGAGTAGTTTTGCGTCTCCCGGTTTTCGGGGAATAGTCTCGTCTTGATAGGGCGTTACGGTGAGTTCGTAGTCGTGCCGGGTGCCACCTTCGGCTGAGAGCAATCCGTGCGAAGGAAACGACTGCATATCAAGCACGTATGTTTTCAGGTTATGGACAATGCGAATGGAAATATTGCGTAACCCGGTATCGGGGTCGGAAATGCGAATAGAAAGCGGGGTGGCCGGACCGACCTGATCAAACGGTTGGGTGATGACGATCTCTGGGGGGGTGATATCTCCCCATCGCGATATGCCAACGATGACCAGGTAGGTCGTAATCAGTATGAGGGCAATGAGGAAAACGAGAAATTTTTTCGACACGCGGATGCCATAACTCCTGTGTTGTTATATAAATGTTGGGAGGGAGACCTGAAGAAATATAGCAAAACCCAATTGTGACGAGCAGAATGTTGGAGATATATTGGAACGGCTATACTTTCCTTTATTTACTTATACCATATGAAGGGTAGAGAGCAAGGTGAGGACTAGATTTTTTCTCAGCTTGTTGGTTATCACGGGGTACTCTCGTGTTTTCCCTGCTTCCCTCTTGACACCAGTGCAATGATGTCATAGCCTGTGCAACCGCTTGGTTGGAATAGGGATGGACTCATCACCGAGACCATCATAGAATACATGTGGGGTACGCGAGTAATCGCTGGGGTTGCAATCTCGTCACATTCATTTATGGACACCTCTAAAAACTGTCTTTTTCCGTAAATGCGGCGTCAGCCGCGTGCTCAAATCCTCATGTATGCGTCTATACACGGTGGTTTTGCGCGTGCGACTTTCTTGCATTTACGAAAAAATCCTGGTTTTTAAAAGTGCCTTCATACTGTTGCTTGAATGAAATCGGATCTCATGGATGAGCTGATCCACTCGTTTCTCCTGACCGTCTCTCGGTTATTTTCTATTTCGTCTTCATTTTTTCAATTTCCGACCGATGATGATAGTACAGGGACAATTGTGTGAGTTGTGGGACATTCCGAGGAATGGATGTAGACAACCGATGATGTGGATTGACATTCTCAGGAAGGAGATGCCGTGGGATTAGCAGGGGACTTTCTCGGATGGTTTTCAAGTGATCTGGCCATTGATCTAGGGACGGCCACCTCATTGGTCTATGTACGTGGCAAAGGCATTATGCTCAGTGAGCCCTCGGTGGTGGCAATTGAAAAGCAAAGTAATTCCGTGTTGGCCGTGGGTGCTGAAGCGAAGAAAATGGTTGGTCGGACACCTGGCAATATCATTGCCATTCGACCGATCAAGGAGGGCGTCATTGCAGATTTTGCTATGACCGAGCGCATGTTGCACTATTTTATTACCAAAGCGCATAACCGAAACGCCTTTGTCCGTCCGCGATGTATTATCGGGGTTCCGTCCCGGATTACCGAAGTCGAGCAACGGGCGGTCCGCGAATCCGCCACGCATGCCGGGGCACGAGAAGTCTATTTGATCGAAGAGCCCGTGGCTGCCGCGATTGGAGCCGGGCTGCCGATTACCGAGCCATCAGGCAATATGGTTGTGGATATTGGCGGGGGCACCACCGATATTGCCGTGATTTCATTAGGCGGAATCGTGTGTAGCGAATCGGTCAAGGTCGCCGGGGATCAGATGGATGATGCGATCATGAGCTATATAAAGCGCCGCTATAATTTACTGATTGGCGAGCATATGGCTGAGAAAATTAAAATAGAAGTCGGGTCGGCCTATCCGTTGGAACAGCAAAAAACGATGATGGTCAAAGGGCGCGATATGATTTCAGGGATTCCCCGTACCGTTGTGGTGAACGATGCGGAGATTCGGGAAGCGTTGGAAGAACCCATTCATTCCATTGTGAACGCTCTGCGGACCTCCTTGGAAAATACTCCACCGGAGTTGGCCGGGGATATTATTGATCGAGGGGTGGTCATCACGGGTGGCGGGTCGATGTTGCCGGGGTTAGCGACGCGGTTTCAGGAAGAAACCAACCTGCCGATTATCACTGTGGAAGATCCATTAACCTCGGTCGTTCTGGGTGTCGGGAAAGTTCTCGATGAAGGAGACCTCTTTAAGAAAGTCTCACTGTTAAGGCCTAGTTAAGGTAAATGCCGTACAGGCGTGAGTTTCTGTACGGATCCTGCGTAGCCAAGAACATACAGCTCTCCCGATTCATCTTCTCCAAATGACGGAATCTGCAAGTCCGTGTCGAGAAGAACGTTGAATGATCCGTTTGCATATCTAAAAATTTCTCCGCTACAGAAGTCAGCGAAGAGGTAGGTGCCCTGGAGTGCGGGGATGGCTTTTCCTCGATACACGTAGCCACCAGTGACGGAGCAGCGGCCATTCTCGCCGTTGGGATAGTCCAGAACCGGCAATGTCAGTTGTTGTGAATGCTGACACCCTTGCCGTGGTTGAAAGCAATGCTGTCCTTCCATCAATCGCCAGCCATGGTTTTCGCCTTTCTTGATCTTGGTGACCTCTTCCCACGCGTTTTGCCCGACATCGCCAGCCCATAGTTCTCCCGTTTGTCGATCAAAGGAAAATCTCCATGGATTTCGCAATCCCGTCGCATATATCTCCGGTCTTCCCCCATGTTTGACAAATGGATTATCGGCGGGAATGCTATAGCGATCTCCCTGATCAATATCGATGCGAAGTATTTTCCCAAGTAATGTATTAGGGTTTTGTGCCCGATTTTCCGGGTCGCCTCCCGCTCCCCCATCCCCCATGCCAATATAGAGATATCCATCATGTCCAAACGCCACCATCCCGCCATTGTGGTTTCCATATGGTTGGGCCATAACGAGAAGGACCTTTTTTTCAGATTCGGCTTGATCGGGATTTGCTGCCCGGCGATATTCGGCAATGACCGTAGCTTGATCCGCTTTACGGGTATAGTTAATGAAAAATCGTCCATTTTTTCTGTAATGTGGGTGAAAGGCCAAACCCAGTAACCCTCGTTCTCCCCCAGTCGATACCGTGTTGGAAATATCGAGAAATGGTGTTGGGAGAAGCTGCCCGTTTTTTACAATGAGCACTTTTCCATCTTGTTCGACCACAAACAGTCGACCATCGTCTTCTTGTGTGTGAGTTAAGAAAATTGGTTTATGAAGATTGCCCGAGATGAGAGGCGTTAAGGCAAATGGCGAGGCCGTAGGTTCGGGGGCTGCGGACAGTGCTCTGGCGGCAGAGGCCCCCGGAATCTGCATGAGGATAAGCAAGATGACTATGTGTATGTATCGTTGTCTGTGGAGTGGATTTCGTGTCATGGTCGAACCTCCAGGATTGCGAACCGAATGGTTCCCTTGGTATAAAAGGGACTCTATCAGTTCTTGCCATCTTTCAACTGTTGGCGTGTGTTTTCACTTTATGAGATACTGTAGTCGATGATTCTTAAATACGAAAATGATGTGTTAGACGAAGAGCATTCTGCTGGTCACTTTTACCATGTCTGTCAGGGGAGGATCCAGGAGAAGGAATTGTCGGTTCCACCACCTGATGAACCCTATGAATGTCCGCAGTGTGGGATTGATCTTGAGCAGGAAGACTTTTTGCTCGCTCAACAACGCGGATGGTCGTAAGCGCAAAGCGTATTTCGTGAAGCGTGAAACGACCAAAAAAGTAACAAAATCTTCTCAAGTAATACGAAATACGAACGACGAGATACGAAAGACGAATTGAAATGTCTGGAAGTGTTGGACGAAAAACAGTGAAAGTCATGCGGGGTATCATGATGCTCTGCCCGACATGCTTCGAGTCGGTTCATGAGGAAAAGCTTGTGGATGAAAAAAACTACGTCGAAGATCATGAAACGTTTTTTGATTTGATCTGCCCGGGATGCGAAGATATTAACCGTCCGTTAATCGATGATATGCTTGGTAGTTCGGAATAGCGCTCGCTCTTTTCCTTCCCGTTACACATTCTTCTGACTTCTGAATCAACGTCGTCGTAATCCTCTCCGTCTGTGTCAATCACATACACATCATAAATATGATGGGTTGAGACTCGCTCTCTTCAGTCAATATCTTCGTCCAACGCGGCATGAACACTTCCTATCGCTACAGTTTTTCCAAGAACTGACCGAAAAGAACTATACGGGTAAAAGTTTTGACCAACCTTTAGCAAAGGAGGTGCCGTATGAGAGGCTCCCTTCCTTTTATTAAAAGGTCTGTCGTATTAGGAGGAATCATGTTCCTCTTGATGATCGTGCCGTTTGTAAGTGTTGCCTGCCTGGATGTTCCCAACCCCGAAGAGTTTCAAGTCGACCTTCCATCTGAGAGTAAGCTTCTGCCGAATGGCATGATGGTTGTGGTCTATAGTGACTCAGCCGGTGAGCGACGAACCCATATTACGATCCATCGTGTGCTACGGGTATTGCCTGGCCGTCATCCGTCACTTCCAGAGTTACGCGATCCTAAATTTAAGGTTATGGAAACGGACGGAACTATTGGTCCGATCACCTATCTGTTGAAATCTCATGCGCTATATTATGGCGAGGGTACTGATTCGCTTGGGTTTCCCAGAAAATCTTGGATTGATCCGGAAGAAGATGGCCTCAATGGCAATGAGCATTCCGTCTCGTTAGCTGGATAGTGAATGTCTGTCAGTGAGTTGCGGGGATGAGAAGGCTGTGCCAACTCATCCCCGTTGCTTTCCGCGAACATCCAAGTATTCAAACGGGCCAATACATTTTCTTCTACGTCACCCATCTCATTTGTCTGGGAGTGCAGTGCTTTCGTCGACCTCCAGTGCCATCGTCGCATTCCGTTCCATATTACCCTCCCACCGGGGATATTCGGACAAAATTGAGAATGGTTTTGGTCTTTCCTCCGTTGCGGGTAAGTTGAATGGTTAAGCTTCCATCGCTCACCGTTACAGGGAAATCGGTGATAGTCAGGAATTCATTGACCTGTGTCGTCATATTGTTAATGACCGTTTGTCCTTCGACGACGATATGATGCGGTCCTTGAACGTAACTTGGGTCGCCGCTAGCTAGTGAGACGAGATACTGACCATTTGCGAGCGTATACTGCCAAGTCACAGCATTGCCAGTATCAAAATGAATGAAGGTGTCCTGGGACTGATTGTTAAGGTAATTCCGATCACGGGTGTTGACCCGTGTCGACCAACCATAGCCGCGAGACGCGTTAAAGACGGACCCATCATCCTTGATGAATCCTGATGGGACGGCCGCAGAGGCAGGTTGAAAGTTAATGGCGATTGCCCGGCCTGGTGGTGGCGGAGGGGGTTGTGGTGGCGGGGTCGAACCGACAGGGGCAATGCGGATGAAGTTGAGGATGGTTTTTTTGCTCGTGCCATTTGGACGCGTGAGACGAATGGTTAATTGCCCATCTGTGATAGTGGTGAGATGATTGGAAATCTGTACAAATTCATTGACCTTGGTTGAGACATTATTTATGACCGTGATGCCCTCGACTTGGACGTGATGAGGCCCTTGTGGCCAAGAGGGATCTCCGCTGGCGAGCGATACATGGTATTGACCGTTGGGAAGGGTGTATTGCCAAGTGACGGAAGCGCCTTTGTCGAAGTGGATTAAGGTATCGAGTGCCTGATCGTTCGAACGATTCCGGTTTCGGGTATTCACGCGCGTTGACCACCCGTAACCGCGGGTGGCATTGAAGACGGAGCCATCATCTTTTAAGAAGCCCGCTGGTGTTTTTGCGGACAAAGGTTGAAAGTTGATGGCGACGGTTTGATCGCCAGGGGGCAGCGGACTTGGTGGAGCCGGGGGCGGACTTGGTGGAGCCGGGGGCGGACTTGGCGGAGCCGGGGGCGGACTTGGCGGAGCCGGGACCGACCCGCCCTGACTATGCTTGTAAATCCAGACTTCCGGATTACTCGTGACGGCTTTTATGTACATGACCACGCCATAGGTACTAATAGGAATCACGACAGAGTTCGCGATGTTCTTCGAAGAATTATTAAATTTGCCTGGTCGCCCTACATCGTTGACCGTACCCCAGCGGTTTGTCAAAAAGTCAAATGCATGGAATTTCCCCTTGTTTGTCAGAACAAGTAGATCTCCTGATCCTGGGTCGGCGGCGATGATGGTGCCTGTTTGGTGGCCCGCATTCACATGAAGTGGCGATGGGGCGTCGGGTCGTTGTACGGCCGTTCCCGAATCGTCTACGGTACACCACCGGCTATGGAGAGGGCCCGATGAAGTATTTCCACCTCCAAAGGCCAGCTCGCCTCGTAACGGTAGATAGACGGCAAAGGTATGATAGGCGCCAGATTTTGGGCCGAAGCAGCTGGATTTTCTTGTGATCACGCCCCATTTGTCAGTATCTGGATTGTACTCGCGAATATTGCCAGTCGTGCCATCCGCGATAACCCATGTGCCGCGTTCCGGGAAATAGACCAATGCCTCGGCAACATTCCCGCTGTTAGACGTGGTGCTGACTAGTTGCCAGGTGTTCGCCGTACTGATGGTTTGACGGATAGAAAATTGGTAGAGCTTCGTAACCGAGGGCTTTAAGTTAATATATCCGAGTGTCCCGCTTCCTGCGTCGATTGCATTATGATAATACCCGTGACCCCAGTTGACTCCAGGATATCCTGGTATGCGTCCTCCTTCTCGCCACGAGTTCGTTGCGTCATCGTATACATGGAGTTTGTTGGTCCCAAAACGAGCGGCTGCTAAGAAATAGACACGGCGGGTAATGGGGTCCCACGTACCCTCTCCCATCGCGTCAAGAGTTGTCAGGCTGCTATTTTGGCGGAAGAAGCTCGCTGGTGGACTGGATAACTTCGCCCATTTTCCTGGGGACAAGTTGTTTGCCGCAGTACTCAATTCCGTAGCCGTGGAGTGGGTTGGAGTGATGAGACCTATGACGAGACCGATAAAAAACATGATGGTAGATAAAGGAATCATGATGTTTCCCCCCCCTGCATAACGGCGGGATGGAAGTTTCAAGCATGTCGAGAAATAGCATGATTATTCTCCTCCAGCCGTTTGTTAGGAACGTATGAATACTCGAACACGCGAATATGTATGAAGATGAAAACGCTAGCATATGTTTCCTTGCATCACTCAGCATGGCGTTCCAGACCATGTAGAATCTTGTGGGCATCAGTATCACAACCCAGAACGATTAATTTGTCAATATGAATACGGAAGTGTTGTGTACGCTGATGCTCGAGGTGGATTTAGAGAGGAAAGCGGTAGACGCACTGCATTTCAGGGTAGGGACTGTAGTGCACGATCGGATGCTTCGACATAAGGGTGTTGTCGTTTCTGCAGATGCACGTGTGTCTCTGAAGGAGTGATTCCTGTTTGTGGGCCGACGGACTCAGTCAAAGGGGGAAGGGGCAACGAACAGCAAATTGTCGATTCATAGTGGTTCTAGGGGCAATCACTTGCGATTCAGATTCTAGTGACTATCTGGTGCCCCGTCCTACTGTGCTGCGTAGAAAAATTCTTCTTTAACGATTTTGTCTCCTTCCACGGTATAGAGACCGATTTCTTCTATGGTTATGCGTTTTCCTGTGTGTTTGGGGGTTACGTCAAATCTAAATAGCACGGCGAAACGATTTCCGTTTGGAAAGGGACCGGTCACATCACCACTATGGACTTCGTGGTTTTCCACCCACCAGACATTCTTGCCTTTAATGGCTTCGAGTCCCGTTTGTGTTTGTTCCATGCCCGGCATCGCACAAGCTTCAATGCTGACAATATTTTGGCTATAAAACTTTTCAATGGCTTCCATGTTCTTTCCTTGTTTGCAAAGCCCGACAAGTTCTTGTCCAATTTGAGTAGCAGACATGGTATAAATCCTCCTTTATATATGTGCGGTAAATATTTCATCGTTCGGGATCCGTGTTGTGTTATTTGGTATCTCGCACAATAATACGTTCTGACGTGTTTCTTTAACGAAATACGATTCACGCTTGTGCGCCGGAGCGCTACAGTGCGTAGGCACGAACGACGGTATTTAATTGAGCGAGCACGACCCTGGTCCGCGCGGGTCACCGCATGAATCGCATGCTCCTGGATCACTTCCCACAGCATATCCTCCATCACCCCCGCCAACGGCAAAGGCCGTTAATTGTTTTTCCAAATTGGTGGCCTGGCACTCAGGACATTCAGGAATCATTGCTCCCTGGACAAGCGAGTCGAAATGATGGGAACATTCTTGGCAAATATATGAAAATATTGGCATAGGCTCTAGGCCTCCTTTCTTGTGTAATGGTAAAGGACAGTATAAGTAAGGCTCTCGGTACCTGACAATAGACAGGACGTGAGTTCGGTTCAATCTCTGAGTGTTCGAATAAAGGGGATGAAGTTATGTATCATGAAGACAAGACGTTTACCCTATCCTTTAGTTTAGAAGCACATTTTCCTGATGACTATGAAGGCGATGAAGATGAGCAAGCCTGGCTTCACGATTGGGAGTCGCGAGTCATGCCGGATGTCGTCAAGTCTATTTTTACTACGTTGAGAAAATATCCTTCGTGGGCTGCTCGCGTGCGCAATCGTGGAATTGCTCCAACGGAGGCTATTGAAATTGCGTTAACCAAAGATTACACCAAACCTATTAATCCCTGAGGTTGCTTATGAAGGTCTTCTCCCTATTTTTCACAAGAATACACATCTGGAGTGTTGTGGTCATGTTGTTGGCGCCATCAGTGTTTGCACAAAATCTTGTATACACGCCGATTGCGAGTACATCCGTGGGGCGTACGCCTCAAGCAATGGCCACGGGCGATTTTAATCGTGATGGACGGCTCGATATTGCAACGGTGAACAGCACCTCCGACGATGTCTCTATCCTTTTGAGTAATGGGAATGGAACCTTTCGCTCCGCAGTGTCCTTTGGCGTTGGCAAAATTCCTATGGCCATAGCAGCCAGCGATCTCAATGGTGACGACACGTTAGATTTGGTGGTTGCAACGAGCGGGAGCGATCAAATCGCCGTGTTTTTCGGCAACGGGACTGGAGTATTTGCATTAGGTGGGAGTTATCCGTCCGGAAAGGGAACGACATTTATCGTGTTGCAGGACGTTGATGGTAATGGCAGTGCCGATATCGTCACGGCCAACAGTGGACGGTTTGGGTATTATCCTCCATTTAGCGTGTCCGTGCTGTTGAACCAGGGGGCGGGGGTATTCGGCAAACCGACATTCTATGAAACAGATGGGCGGAATGGGATGTTTCCTACTGGAGTATATGTGCATGATTTGACGGGAGATGGGCACGTGGATGTGGCTGTCACGTGGAGTCAAGCGAGTTGGCGTACGCCGAACGGGGTCATTTCATTGCTGGCGAATCAAGGCGATGGAACGTTCGCTCTGAAAGATGAAATCAAGGCGGGCTTGTCCTTGAGCGCCATTACGGGTGCCGATTTGAATGGTGATGGGCGTGGGGATTTGGTGACGACAAGTGTGTTTTCCGATAGCGTGATCGTCCTGTTTCAAGACAAAACAGGACAATTTGTCAATCGAGGATCAATGAAGGTGGGGTTTAGTCCTGTAGCGGTCGTTATCCGTGATTTAGATGGCGATGACGAATTAGATCTTGTGGTCACGAACCGGGATTCCAATAGCATCTCCGTCCTTATCGGCGACGGAGTGGCAACATTTCACAAAGCTGGGAACTTTGGGGTGGGGGCGGTCCCATCGGCTGTAGTTGCGGAAGATTTTGATTTAGATGGATTACCGGATCTGGTCTCAGCCGATAGCGATTCCGACGCCATTTCCGTGTTGTTGAGTGGTGGAGGAGCGATTCCGCTGGCCAGCATGAGTACCGACTCCGTCACATTTGAAGCCGAAGATGCTCAAGCGAAGTCTCGAAAAAAAACCGTCAGACTTTCCAATATTGGGCTTGGTCCCCTTCATGTTTCGAATATCGAATTAGTGGGTAAAAATCCGGAAGCATTTGCACTCACGGACAATCAATGTGCGGAAGCCGAGTTACGAGCCGGGACTTCCTGCACAATGCAGATTGTCTTTACGCCGGTTTCGAACGGGAGTCATACAGCGTTGATTCGAGTATTGGATAATAGCAGTGGCAGTCCACGAATTGTTGTGCTGAAAGGCATATTCAAAGGATAAGCGGGCTCTATTCATTCAAAGCGACGGCTTGTCATTCCTCGCAGGATTTTTCTCTCGATCATTCTCGGTAAATTAGATAGTGTCTTTACAATGACAGGTGACCTAGGACACGGTATGAGTACGTTCGTCAGTAGATGATGAAACTCCTTCGTTCGAGAAAGGTGTTCCTGTCGAAATGATTGGATTACAGGTGTCCTAGAGGCTACGATGGTTCTGTGGGGTGAGTGTGGATGATGGGTCTCTTACGTTGAAGCAATAACATGTGTTTGATATATCGATTACAGGTAGCTTAGAACACGGTACGGTAAAGCCCTTCAGCAGATGATGCAACTCCTTCGTTCCAGAAAGCCATTCCTGTCAGAATGATTGGTTTATAGGTGTCCCTAAATTACGATTGTTCTGTACTCATGTAGTCAATGATTATTTGTCTTTTGTTGGGATTCATGACCGTCTGATGTGGGGAATTATAGGTGGCCTAGGCTACGATGGTTGTGAGTTAAAACTGCTCCTGATGTAGATTATAAAATTGGTGGTCATAACGTACTGATGTCTCAATTACAGGTAGCCTAATGCAACGAATAGGTATAGACATTGGGGGGACTTTTACGGACTTCGTTGTTCATGATGACACCGATGGAAGGGTGCGAAGTTTTAAGCGTCTTTCGACTCCAGCTTCTCCGGAGATCGCGGTTCTTGAAGGGTTAACGACGATACCGGTCGTTGACTCCAGAGTCGTGGTGCACGGGTCGACGGTGGCGACGAATGCGCTTTTGGAACGAAAGGGATCAGCAACGGCCTTAGTGACGACCAGAGGGTTTCGGGATATGCTGCTGATTGGCCGGCAAACCCGCGAGCAGTTATATAATTTAGTGCCTGAGCCGATTATTCCATTGATTCCGCCGGAACGATGCTTCGAAGTGACGGAGCGTGTCGATTATCAAGGTACCGTCGTGACGCCGCTTGACCTGACTGAGGTTGATCACATCATTCAATCTTTACAGGATCAACATGTCGAATCCGTGGCGATCAGTTTTTTATTTTCCTTTCTGTTTCCAGATCATGAACGTGTGGTTGCTGGCCGCCTTCGCGATGTTGGATTTTTCGTGACGGCATCGCATGAGCTGATTCCGGAATTTCGTGAGTATGAACGTACGAGTACGACGACCATTAATTCCTATGTGTCTCCAGTGTTGGATCGATACCTTGCTCAAGTCCAACAGACAATGCAGCCGGCAGAGTTTCATATATTACAGTCCAATGGCGGAAGACTGTCTGTTGAGCAAGCACGCGGGCAGGGTGTGCGTTCTATTCTGTCAGGTCCGGCAGGCGGAGTTGTGGGTGCAAGGTATATCGCCAAACTTGCCGGCTACGAGAATCTCATGACATTTGACATGGGTGGAACCTCAACCGATGTGTCTTTGGTCACCGACCATCTGCATGTGACCAATGAGGCGACGGTTGGGGGATTACCAATCCGTGTACCCGTTCTCGATATTCACACGGTCGGTTCCGGTGGTGGATCGATTGCGTATCGAGATACCGGCGGCGGTCTGCGTGTCGGTCCGCAAAGCGCGGGAGCGGATCCCGGCCCAGTATGTTATGGGCGTGGAGGTCAGCAGCCAACGGTAACAGATGCCAACGTCCTTCTCGGCCGTCTTCCGCACGACGGATTTTTAAACGGAACGATGCCACTCGATTATACACAGGCGGTTGAGCATCTGAATTTGTTGGCGAACAATCTGTCAGTATGTGCGTCAACGACACTCGACCGGCCCCAAGCTGTCGCATTCGGTATTGTGCAGGTAGTCAACGCTCATATGGAGCGGGCCATGCGGGTTATTTCCGTGGAGAGAGGGTATGATTCTCGGGATTGTACGTTGGTGTCTTTTGGGGGGGCAGGTGGACTGCATGCCTGTGATGTTGCAAGGCAATTGTGTATTCCGCGCGTGGTGATTTCTCCAAAGGCCGCGACACTTTCTGCCCTGGGTATGCTTTCGGCCGATGCACACATCGACTATGTGCAAACGTTAATGATCGAGGGGGACGTGTCCTTTGAGGAACTTGAGAAGCACGCGCACCCACTTGTGGCACAAGGTGTACACGATCTGCGACGTCAGGGATTGGATGCGGATTCCATTGAGGTGGTCAGGGAAGTCGATATGCGATACCGGGGACAATCATTTGAATTGAGTGTGTCACTCACTCCAGACTTTCGAGCGCAGTTTGATGCGTTTCATGAACGACGCTATGGATTGTGTCATCATGATGCGCAAGTTGAGATCGTGAATATTCGTGTTCGTGCGATAGGGGCGGTTGCACCGCCGGTTTTGCCTGTACATCATGCTGCACATTCCGATGTGAAAGAGGCGATCTGGTGCCGGCGACCGGTGGTACTTCAGGGGCAGATTGAAGAGGTGATGCATTACCATGGCTCACGCTTGCAGACAGGGCATCGTGTCGAAGGTCCGGCAATTATCGTGCAGGAGGATACGACTCTGTATGTCGGAGCCACCGATTTGGCTGTTGTCGACCAGTATCGAAACTTTGTGATCGAGGTTGGAGTATAAGCATGGATGATCCCATTCGTATTGAAATTATGAAACATCTCTTTGTATCGGTGGCGGAGGAGATGGGTGTACGGTTACAACGATCGGCTTACTCTCCAAATATTAAAGAGCGTCGGGATTTTTCCTGCGCCGTGTTCGATGCCAGCGGGCAGCTGGTTGCGCAGGCCGCACATATCCCCGTTCACCTGGGTGCCATGCCCCTTTCCGTGCAGGCCTGTGTGCAGGCTCTTACATTCGCTCCGGGCGATGTCGCGATGGTGAATGACCCATATCAAGGCGGGACGCATCTTCCAGACATTACAATGGTGTCGCCGTTTTATGCCCCCCGAGAAAGCAATGGACGGCTTATGGGGTTCGTGGCCAATCGTGCGCACCATGCCGACGTGGGTGGGATGTCGGCGGGGTCGATGCCGCTCTCTGAAGAAATTTTTCAGGAAGGCATGATTATTCCTCCCATCAAATTGGTGTGCAGTGGAGAGATTCATCAAGATGTCTGGAACTTGTTTTTAGCCAATGTACGCACACCCAGAGAGCGAGCTGGAGATCTTCATGCGCAACTGGCGGCCAATCGGATCGGGATTGAACGTATGCAGGGTTTCATGCAGCGATACGGCTCTGTGCAAATCAGCCGAGACATGGACGCCATGATCGACTATGGGGAACGCATGACGCGCCAGCTTATTGCAGAGTTGCCAGATGGTCTCTATCGTTTTGAGGATCGGCTTGATGACGATGGCATTACGACTGAGCCGGTCACGATTGCCGTTTCCGTTGCAATCGCCGGAGACGAAGTGACGATCGATTTTACCGGGACGGACTCTCAACGAACAGGAAGTATTAACGCCGTGTATCCCATCACGCTGTCTGCCGTCGTCTATGTGTTTCGCTGTCTGCTTGGGCTTGATATTCCTGCAAATAGTGGGTGTATGAAGCCCATTCATCTTATTGCACCGGAAGGGACAGTTGTGAATGCACGATTTCCTGCGGCTGTGGCTGGGGGGAATGTTGAGACTTCGCAACGAATTGTTGACGTCGTGTTAGGGGCATTGGCGCAAGCCTGTCACGAACGTATTCCGGCTGCTAGTCAAGGGACGATGAATAATGTTGCGATTGGAGGATGGGATCGTGGGCGTCAACAGCCCTTTACGTATTATGAAACCATCGGTGGAGGTATGGGGGCTCGGCCAACCGGCAATGGTGCAAGTGCGATCCATTCCCACATGACGAATACCTTGAACACACCTGTCGAGGCATTGGAATATGCCTATCCCTTTCGGGTTAGGCAATATACTGTGCGGGAAGGGTCTGGAGGACAGGGAAGTTTTGCTGGAGGCGATGGCATTTGCCGTTCGTATGAATTTTTACAACAGGCTCATGTGACCATTCTCTCTGAGCGGCGTTCGTACAGTCCGTATGGGTTGGCGGGTGGACAGCCAGGGCACTCAGGGCGAAATCAGTTGCAGCGCAGCGGAGAGCTTCAGGAATTACCGGGGAAATGTCGCATTGATGTCCAATCGGGTGATATTCTCAGAATTGAAACCCCAGGGGGGGGAGGATATGGAAGTCAAAGTGAAAATTATTAAAAGATAAAATGCAAAATTTTCCAATATGACACAATAGATAAGGAGCAAGTCTCATGTCGGATGAACGTCAAAAAGAAACGGATCCAGAAAAACTGGTACTGTTGTATGAACGGTTTAAAGATGTCTGTCTTGTCGAAAAAGAAGTGTGGAAGGAAATCTATATGCCGCGACAGGTCACGCAAGGTGCGGTGCTGACAAACGTGCAGGAACGGTATGAAGTAATTATCGATGATGAAGACATTGAAGACACCCTCGAAGCCAATATTCCACTTGGGAGTCAATCACTCGCTGCAGCAATCCAGGAGTATAAGAGCCATATTAGTTTTAGACGAAAATGATATTTGGCTCTTTTGAATTTCGAGTGGGTATATAAACTTTTATCCTGTTCCTCCCCTTTGGAAGGGGAGGATTTAGGTGGGGTAGAGTCTTACCACGCGCGAACCCTGGCTGACGTAAATGCAAAGACTGCAGCAACTTGACATTTCTACCTCCTTGCCCCTCCTTACAAAGGAGGGGAACTTCCGCCTTGTTCCCTGGCTATCGTACCCACTCGAAATTCTAAAGAGGCTGATATTTAGGGTAAGAGTATCAACAGTAAAAATAGACTGTTCCGGATTGTTCTATATATTTTTTGATTCTCACGGCTTTCTCTTAAGATATGTCAACGGTTGGCAAAGAGATCGATGTAAAGACCGTAGCGGAATTGACGATTACGAGTATGCCCTGTCATTTCGGTGAGTATATGATGTTCAATGAATCTGCTCATAAGTTGGTTAGCTGACGTAAAGCTCACATTAGTCTGCTTGGCCAACTCGTTGACAGATATGATCGGTTGAGAGAAGAGTCGTTCCAATACTTTGAGTCCATTTGCTGCCGTTCGGCCAAAATGTTCTGTAATGATTAGTCGATGTGTTTCGCGAAGATTAACAATGTCTCTGGCTGTCTGTGTGGCTTCCTGTGACACTTCTGTGACTGCCGTAAGAAAAAACTTTATCCACTCTTCCCAATTCCCATTATCACGAATATCCTGAAGCATGCTGTAATACTGATTACGATGGAGTTTCAAGTAATGCGAAAGATAGAGGACGGGCTGTTGAAGAATCTTGCGTTCACATAAGAGAAATGTGATGAGTAGTCGTCCCATTCGTCCATTGCCGTCGAGAAAAGGATGAATTGTTTCGAATTGAGCATGGGCCAACCCAACTTTAACGAGACTTGGCATTGGATCAGTTTGATGGAGGAATTGTTCTAGTTGGCTAAGTGCCTGCGGTACTACCTCAGGTGGTGGTGGAACAAATGTAGCTTCATTAAGGGTCGATCCTCCTGGGCCAATCCAATTTTGCGTTGTGCGAAGCTCGCCTGGATTCCGCTCCATACCCCGAGTGTTTTCTAGTAATCGCGTGTGGATTTCACGAATTAATCGGACTGATACAGGGAGTTCGATAAGACGTTCAAGGCCGAACCGCAATGCATTTATATAGTTAAGGACTTCATTGACATCGCCAGGTCTTTGAGGATTAAACACACGGGCCTCAGCCTCCAATACATCATCAAGTGAACTTTGGGTCCCTTCGATTTGGCTAGAAAACACCGCCTCTTTACGGATATACATGAAGACAAATAGGTTCGAATCAGGGAGGGTTTGAATCGAGCCGTCGAGGCGTCCCAATGCGCGGTCTGCTTGCGAGATGAGCGCCAGTGTTTCGTCATCCATCTGAAGGGCGGGATCAGGTGGGAGTGAGGCAGGGAAAAAGGCGGAATATCCAGAAATCTGTCGAATATACTTCCCAGAGCGTTCTTTGTTCTTCAACAGTTATTTCCTTATAGAAGGCTGCCCTTCATAAGACTTTACTGGAATTCCATATTAAAGTCTACATTCAATATGGATGGTATAGGAATCCTTATTGAAGGATAGTGGTGATAAAGCAAAGAGAAGAGGTTAGTGTAAGGGCAATAGAATTTATAGATACAGGGAGACTCATATGGCCAGATTTTTTCTCATGACGAGAACAGTATGAAGTGAAATTGATGATGAAGACATTGAAGACACGCTCGAAGCTAATATTCCGCTTGGAGGCAAACCACTCGCTGCAGCAATCCAAGAGTATAAGAATCATATTAGTTTCGCAAAGAAATGAATTTTAAGGTATGTGTATCTACAAAATAATGGTTGGGAAAACAGTCGTGTGTGCCGAACCTAGTCAATAAAGCAGAATATTGCTGCAGCTCAGTTGTATGACTTTGAAATTGGATGTTCAAAGGGCCAAAAATTTTGAATAGAAAACAATATCTAGAATTATTACTCCAGCCACCAAAGCAGAGCGTTGTGGCAGATGTTAGACGCGATATTTATGATCCACAGGTTCTAGAAATAATTCAAGATTTGAGAAGCGCGTTTGATCATCAAACACATGTCAATATTTGGATTAACGTTCCTGTGTGCGAAAGCTGCAGGAAGACTGCTTGTCAAAAACTCAGAACGGATATACGTTTGAAAAAGGTGTCATTTCAGAATTGGGAAGATGAATATATTAGCCTTGGGATTGCTCAAGACAAAATAGTGGAAGCGAACGGTGCAATTGAGGCTGGCACCTGGCATGGTCCTTTCTGCCAAGGTTGCTGCCTCCAATTTCGACTAAGGGATCAACCCGGGTATTTTTACTTGGAATGTGTAACACCATCGGAACTATATAACGTACCCATCATAGAGGGGAAAAGACCTCCAAAATGGATGAGAGAGGTAATGTTTGCAGAGAATTCTGATGGATGTGCTGCATGCCCAAAATCCTTCTCTAGCGAAGATTTGACCTTTGACCATATAGTTGCCCGAGATCACGGAGGCCAAACGTCATTTGAAAATCTTCAAATTCTTTGTAGGAAATGCAATCAAATAAAAGCTAATAGTGCAGTGAAGAGAAAAGAAGTTAAACTTTCTTACCTCTTATTGCCAGCTTCACTTCATTCGCATGACGCTGATAATCAGACGACCTAGCTGAGCATGGCAGAGTCAATTGATTATACAGATGAGATATATCGTATATCTATGGAATGAGGGATAGATCATCATTGCAGAAGAGTTGAAAGATTTCATTTTCATTCGTAACAACGGAATTTTTCGATGCGCTATCAGGTAAAAATTAATGGTTATTGGACTGGACGCTCAAGTTGAACAACTTGAATTCATTGTCTGCGTCAACTCATTCCTGTTAGTTTTGTGTAGAACCACACAGCTCTCGAATCTGAGCCCAGTGTGTCTTTGGCAACAACGGATTTGTCGGGTTGAACGTGGGAGGTATAAGCTTTTGCAAGCGTTGAATGCGTTCATTCGTCGAGGGGTGAGTTCGTAGATATTGTGTAATATGTTGGGGCGTTTTTCCCTTCTCGCCAAGCTTTTCATTGATCGTACGAAAAAAGTTCAGCATGCCTTGTGGGTCGATTCCTGCGCGAAGTAACAGCAGTACTCCTTCCTCATCCGCTTGCTCTTCTACATCTCGATTGTACGACAAGGTCTGAAGTATATGCGCGGCTTGTAGGCCGAATGTCATGATCCCGCTGACGTCTCCACTTAAGGCTCCGATCACGACTCCCATTGACGCTTGTTGGACTAAGAGACGCATGCTATGACGTTGTACAATGTGTTGCATTTCATGCGCAAGTACGCCGGCAAGCTCTTCCTCAGTCTCAGTGCGTTCGAGTAATCCTCGAAATACAAGAATCTGTCCGCCTGGCGCCGCAAGCGCATTGATGGCGGCACTGTGTACGACATGGACATGAAATGTATATGGGGTTGCTTCCACGTGACGACGTAAGGTGTTCACCATGGTATCGAGTGCTTGAACAACTTGCGGGTCAGCACAGCGTTTCTCCGGTGGAGCCAGTTCTGTAGCCATGAATTGGCCCAACTCTTGTTCCCAGGCCATTGGAATGAGCGTCGTGATGGGACCCGAGAGCCAGGGTATGCCCCACGTAAAAGCCACCCACAAAAGCGGAAGGCTGACGAGACCGGCGAGGATCGTCAGTAAGAGCCGGTGCTGACGACGTGCGGGGTTATGAAAGTGGGTGACCAGATCCGGGGCAAGAGCATGAAGACTCTGTAAGATAGCAATGTCAGATACTGTGAGAATCTCACATATCCCACTTCCCCGTTCAAATCGAACCTCTTCTCCTGAATATTTCCCCTGCGTTTGCCTGATATCGCGATAGCGCCAGGATAATTGGCTACCAGATTGGGCAATGATTTGTATGCCAGAAGGCTGTATTTGAACTGTGACGCGGTGCGGGACGGCGGATACGCCATCGTAATAGATGCCGCTCCATTCTGTTTTGCGTATGGTGGAACTCACGGGTTATTGAGAGACTGCAATGAATTGATTGGCTAGCCTATTCTTTTTGTCATAGTTTGAGCGAGGTACGCTTCACGAACAACGCGATACGTCTTGCATGTTCCTAGCCGAGATCGAATCCGGTATCGAAAAATCCAGCTAACTCTTCTCCGGTTGGAGACGCATCCCTCGCATCTTGTTCGATGAGATGAAGGTCAAGAGGTCCGTCGAGGCCTGTATAGTAATAGAAGAATTGCAGGTTTCGAACTTGAACCCATGGCCACGCTAATCCTAATGTGCTAACCAGAAGAAAGAGGTGGCCAATTCGTAGTTCAAATATTTTCCACGCCGTCACGGTTGAAAAGAATCGAGCCTCGCCGAGTCTTGTATGATTCCAAAAAAAACATTGCCGTGCAGCTTGTAGGTACAACCATGGGACGATAAGCCCGATTCCGGCGATAAAAGGAAGTGCGCTTGACGCAAACATGATTGTTGCCATGTCAGACAGTGGCATCGACAGGTACACGGTGACTACGGCCAAGGTGATACTGCTAGCGAGGGTGATGGTCATGAGATAGAGCACGGCAGATTTGGTGTAGATCGCGAAGAGATCTTTGCCGGTTCCATCATAGCCGAAGGAGTGGTTTCCAAATTGCGACTGTGTGACCAGGTAGTGTCTGCGGGCATTTTCAAAGAATGGATAATAGAGGCCGAGCGTGAGCGTGGTGAGTACAGCGCCCTTGAGCCAGAGCTTGGTATAATCCGAGACGGTGCCGCGGAATGAAAAGCGAATATTCCGTAAGGATGTTCGACTCATGCGATATCGGTGAGCCCCGACGACGGCAACCGGGATGAAACACAGAAAGAGCAACCCGGCGATACTCTGCGGAATATACGGAGGCACTTGTTGCCAGAAATACGGAAGCGCACTTATCGACAGGTAGGGAACGCCAAAGACAAGCATGGCTTTCACCCATCCCGTAAAGAGTTCTGTGCCTGTGCCATGATACGCGAATCTTGTACTCGCAAAGCTGGTTTGGCTGTTCAGAAATGCTCGAACGCGTACACGTCCCCAGAATGAATAGATTCCGAGCGTGATGATGGTGAGAAAGCTATTCATGATAAAAATGCCAAAGAGCGATCGTCCATTTCCCCAGAATATGGGGTATCGAACTCGATCTGATGACAGTGGACGTTCGTGTTCGAGGGCGATGGGGGGTGGCGGATCGACGTGTCCCTCTTCAGCAACAAGGTTTGAGTCGGATTCTTGGGAAGATTCTGCCTCTTCAAGCGTGAGTAAGGCTTGTGAGTGAATGGGGTCATGTTCTGGTGGTCTATTTTCTGACGCGGTTTGTGCCACCGCATTCGCTGGAGCCTCGACGTTCATAAAGGCCTGCGAACTGATGGGGCCTGGCTTTGATGGTCCATCTCCTGAAGATGTTGGGGAATGTGCGATGGATGGAGTCTCATTGTGAATCGTGAGTGGTTGTCCGTCGGCTATGGGCGATGCTTGGGTGGCGACCTGTGTTTTTTCTAGGGCTTGAGCGCTGGTCTCCGGTGATGTCGTGAGAGGGCTTTCTGGAGAACGGGTCGCGAAAACCGGTTTCGTCGATGCTGTTACCTGAGGCGAAGAGGTTGTGGTAGACGATGATGATGTCCAAGGGGTTGAGGTTGTTTTCCCGCCTGTTATGACCGGGGCATCTTCCTCCAGGCTGAGGAGCCCAGCTCCACATGAAATGCATTCATCCGTCTGGGCTTGACGTTCACCGCATTCCGGGCAAGTCAGTTCCGTTATCCCATCCATATCGATGTTCCTTGTCTTTGCGTCAACGTGGCGTACGGTAATATATGATTGCTCACAAGTGTGTAGACATGTTTGAATCTAACGGGGTATCGGCAAAAACAAGCGAAAACCTAAATAAACGGAGACATGCCGCGTGATTGTTTGAGGAGGACTCCTCAGCAGAAGACAAACGATATTGGTATGTAGCAATATCGTAGGTATAAGTTATGAGGTGGATAATGCCGATGAATGACAATGGTGAGACATTTGAACGTGGAAATAGCTAACTGTTGGTGGCATAGGGGAGTGCTGGTGCTCGTCCTGCTTGCCGGAATATGGGGGTGTGTGCCTTTGTCTTCAACATCTCAGGAGATGAGGAGTCTGTCTCATCCGAAAGACCGTGCACCAATTCAGGTAAGTGATTTGGCGGGGGTGTGGGAATATGAAGAGAGAAACGTTGTCTATCCACTCACATTCGATGAGAATGGCAACGGGACCTATGAATGGAAGGATGGACGATTTACGACGACGAGCATAGAAGGTCGAACATGGAAAGGCACATGGTCTCAGCGAGAAAATGACCGGGAAGGTGGCTTTGAAATTCAATTAAGCCACGATGGTGTCATGGCCACGGGGCGTTGGTGGTATACTCGTATTGAACAGGTGCATAATCCCTTGAACCCAGGGGGAACGTTTACTCTCACACGGCGTTCTGTTGAGACGAAATAGAGGGTACCCCTAAAAAACCGTCCCTTTCCGTGATGGCGGCGTCAGCCGCGTGCTCAAATCCTCATGTATGCCTCTATACACTGCGGTTTTGCGCGCGCGGCTTCCTTGCCCTCACGAAAAAAACCTGGTTTTTAGAGGTGCCCTAGAAAAAACAAGAGTTGCAAATGAACACAATCGTGAAAATGAACCTCGTGAATGTTCTGATGGTATTGTATGTCGTTGGGTGTCAGAGTGCTCCGCGGCATGCGACGAATCCCATTGTCGGTATCCATGCCTCAACAACGACGGTCACGCTGTCGAACGAGAACGCGGTCAAGCGGTCATTGTATGCGCAATTAGAGGAGTGGAACGATGTGGAGTATGACTATGGCGGGTTGAGCAAGGACGGTGTCGATTGTTCGGGATTTGTGTTTCTTACCTACCAGTCTCACTTTGGCGTCAGGTTGCCACGGACCACTGCGCAGCAGTCTCATGTCGGACGACCAGTTGCCCAACATCAACTGCGACCTGGCGATTTAGTCTTTTTCAAAACGGGACGCAGTACTAGGCATGTGGGAATTTATGTTGAAGGGCGACAATTTATCCATGCCTCAAAAAGCCGTGGAGTCATGATATCAAGTTTAGATGATGTCTATTGGTCGAAAAAATATTGGAAAGCCAAACGAGTCGAAACGCACTCATCTTCTACGACATACATTCCTGAACATCCCATTCACAATTCTGCTAATGTTGGATTGGCGCGGTCTTAGCTGTTGCACTAGTCGTTGAGACCGCCTGCTTGACGGGTGGGGCCGTCAAGAGAACTTCGCGGAGGACTTCGTCAATCGTTTCCACGAATACGACGTTGATGTCTTGTTTGACCGGCTCAGGAACATCCTTGAGGTCTTTTTCGTTGGCTTTTGGTAACAGAATGCGTCGAAGCCCAACGCGGTGAGCCGCAAGAATTTTCTCTTTAATTCCACCTACAGGTAATACCAGACCGCTGAGATTGATCTCTCCGGTCATCGCTGTATCTTGTCGAACAGGAATGCGCAAGAATATTGAGGCGAGCGCGCTTGCCATGGTCACCCCTGCTGAAGGACCATCTTTGGGTATCGCCCCTTCGGGAACATGGATATGGAGGCCATTTCGTTTGAATAAGGAGATGGCAAGTCCCATGGTCTCAGCTCTGGACCACAAATAACTTCGAGCCGCTCGAGCGGACTCTTGCATGACATCGCCAATTTGACCTGTAATGGTCAAGTCGCTCCCGCCTGGAAGTAGTGTGCTTTCAACATATAGGACGTCGCCGCCGGCCTCGGTCCAGGCTAGCCCAGTGGCAACACCCACGGGAAGTTCTTTTCGGCCTTCTTCAGGCATAAAGCGTTCCACTCCCAGCATTTCAGAAAGCTCGGTTTTGGGAATACGGATTGGTTCTGGCTCCTGGTCAGGGGATCGTTCCGCGAGTCGAAGTGCGACTTTCCGTGTCAGCCTTGCGAGTTGCTGCTCGAGTTGCCGAACGCCGGCTTCTCTCGTATAGCGATTGATGATATGCGGAAGCACGTCTTTGTCTAAGGCCACTTCTGTATCAGTCAATCCGGCCTCTTTCTGTTGTCGAGGCCAGAGATACCGAATCGCAATCTCCAGTTTTTCCTGTTGGCTGTATCCAGGCAATCGAATGACCTCCATGCGATCCAACAACGGTCTTGAGATGGAATCCAGCGTGTTGGCCGTCGTAATAAACATCACCTTCGAGAGATCAAATGGAAGGTCGAGATAATTATCCCGGAATGTATGGTTTTGCGACGGGTCCAGAATTTCTAACAGTGCGGATGCCGGATCACCACGAAAATCTCTTCCGACCTTATCCACTTCATCGAGCATGACTACGGGGTTGTTGGACCCAGCGCGTCGAAGGGCTTGAATAATTCGACCAGGCATGGCCCCGACATACGTGCGTCGATGTCCACGCAACTCCGCTTCATCGTGAAGGCCACCTAGGCTGATGCGTTCAAATTTTCGATTGAGTGCGCGCGCAATTGATTGCCCTAAGCTTGTTTTTCCAACTCCGGGTGGCCCGACCAGGCAGACAATCGGAGCTTTAGCTGATGGGTTGAGTTTCAGGACGGCTAAATGCTCAAGAATACGTTCTTTTACATCTGGAATGCCATAATGATCTTCATCCAGGACTGTTCGAACGTGCGACAATTCAAGGCTATCTTCAGTGGTCGTTGTCCAGGGAAGTTCAAGGACGAGTTCTAAGTAACTGCGAATAACTTGGTGGTCAGGGGCCGTTGGCGGGAGCTTGGCCAAGCGTTTGACTTCACGGGTTGCTTCTGTTTTGACGGCTTCGGGTAGCTCGGCTTCTTCGATACGTTTTTTTAGGTGGGCGACGTCGCCTTCTTCGTGGTCACCCTCGATTTCCCCTAATTCCTGCTGAATTTCTTTGAGTTGTTGACGCAAAAAATATTCTCGTTGCGATTTTCCAATTTCAGCCTGAGCTTGGCTGGCTATTTGGTGACGAAGTTTGAGGATCTGGAGTTCGTGCGATAAGGCCGCATAGACCTTTCGAAGTATATCCGTCAGTTGCGATTCCTCTAATAAGGCCTGTAATTGTTCGACGCTCATGTTGAGCAATGGCACTAATCGATAGGCGACCGAGAGAGGGTTCTTTTCCGCACGCAAGACGCTCACGATTTCCGAGACGCCTTCATTCGTCATGAGATTGGTGAGTTCACCAACAAGATCGAGCAGGGCGCGATGCAGGGCTTCGATTTCGTGACTGGAATCTGACGGAATGCCTAACTGGCGTGCCCGCGCGATGAGGTAGGGATCGCTCTCTTCCATTTTCAAGAGCACCATCCGGTCTATGCCTTGCACGAGAATGTTCAGGTGACCCTCAGCAGTTTTGACCATTTGTTTAATGAGAGCTTTCGTGCCGATCTGATATAAATCTTCAAACTTTGGGTCTTCTTGTTCGAAGTCGCGCTGAGCTGAAAACAGAAGAGCTTTGTCTTCGCTGTTCATGGCTGCTTCAACCGCGGCAATAGATCGAGGACGGCCAATGGTAAAGGGGACCAGTGTTTCCGGAAACAACACCGTTCGTTTTACTGGAACAACGGGTAGGCTGGTGATGGTATCGTCATCGCTCATCGTGTGCTCCTTGGTAGGTTCCTTGCCAGCCTTGCCTGTGTGTGGTTGTCGTCCATCGCTGTGATTTTACCTTGACCTAGATAGTCATGAATGACAGAGAGTCAACCCTTGCCGACGTCTCGCTAGAAATCAACATCTATAGATCTTTGGAGCAATCAACGTAAAAACATGTGTCATGGCTACGAATGTCAGATTATTGTTCTTTCAAGTGTACGAGAATATCTCGTAACGAGATGAGGCCGACGACCTTTTGGGACTCTGTAACCAAGAGATAACGGACACCCTGTCCTTTCATCATGTCATACGCTTCCTCAATCGGCCACGTTGATTCGACCGTGATCATTGGTGAAGTGATGATAGACTCAACATTCGTGTTGTGGACATTTTTATCGCCGGCGACAACTTTACGGATAATATCCGTCTCAGAGACCAGGCCGATTATTGTTGAAGCTGGATCGCGGAGTAAGGTTCCCGTTCGTTCAACGAGCAACGAACCGATGCCTTCTGTTCTCATCCGTTTTGCCGCGTCAAGGACAGAGGCGGTACAGGAGATGGTTTTCAGGTTTGTGATCATCACATCAGCTAATTTCGACATGGTTCTTCTCCTTCGGATGTCAAAGGGCAGGCCAATAGATGAGTGAGTTTTGGTATCACGTTCATCGGGAAGTTCCGGCCCAACCTCAGTAGGCGAATGGATGACCGTATTGTAACATTGGCTAGGACTTGTGGCTTGTCTCTTGAGTTGAACGCAGGATGGGAGATGTTTGAATGTAGGTCTTGTCGAGGACACTCAGACTAGGCGACGCCTTGGATTCTGTATTATTGACAATGGTTGGAGCACGGTTTTAAAATTTATTGGTAAGTAAATACTCACTTATTTCCCTAATCATGAAATGCTCATCGAAAAAGAAATCTTCAAGGATTTCAGGCGTAAAGCGAAAGGCCAGTATTATCGATTCAGCCGCTGCACTATTTGCGTCTCGAGGATTTACCGGAACAAAGACGAAAGCCATTGCGGAGCATGCGGGAGTGAGTGAGGCGTTGATGTTCAAACACTTTCCCTCCAAGCATGATTTGTATGCCGCAATTTTAGCAAAAGAGTCGCCAGTACCCGGCATTCTACCGGAGCTCAAATCGGTCGCCGATCAACAAGACGATGAACGTGTCTTTACGTATATCGCCGAAACAATTGTTCGCAAGGCTCCTGATATGCAGTTGATGCGTTTACTATTATTTAGCGCGCTGGAAGAACATGAACTGTCACATATGTTTTTTCAGAATCATGTCCGAGTGTTTTATGATTTTCTGTCCGGCTATATTGATCGACGAATTCGAGATGGAGCATTTCGTCCGGTTGATCCGTTGTTGGCGGCTCGGGCGTTCATGGGCATGTTGATCTATCATCGTCTCTTAAGCCAATTGTTTCAGATGCCCGTGGCAGTCAAGCCGCAGGAGATCGAGGAAACCTTCGTTTCGATTTTTTTAGATGGACTGCGAGCTGGCACGATACACAAGCCTGCTTTGACTGCAGACGCTCTGTACCTGAAACAATCACCCAACCGACGCACACGCACATGAATTTTGTTGCACTCAAAATGTTGTTCGGTGACCGGGCCAAATATTTAATGTTGTTGGCCGGGCTCACCTTTTCGACCATGCTCATTGTGCAGCAAGGCTCGATCTTTTGGGGCCTCATGATGTATTCCCAATCCGGCATTAGCAACATCAATGCGCCCGTGTGGGTGACCGATCCTAATATCAATCAAGTGGACGAAGTGAAGCCCTTGGCGGATACGGCTGTGACGGTTGTCCGAAGCGTGCCTGGAGTTGAATGGGCTGTTCCGTTGTATAAAGGTGTACAACGCGCGAGGCTTGCGGACGGGAATTACCAGCAAATTTCTTTGGTGGGGTTAGATACCGCGACATTATTGGGACGCCCTCATACGGTTTTCGAAGGGGCCATTGAAGAACTTCGCTCACCGGATACGGTGGTCTTGGATCAATGGGCCGTAGAGCGGTTAGGTGGACCGGATGTGATCAAATTAGGGACGGTGTTTGAGATTAATGACCGTAAAGCCCGGGTTGTTGGCATTGCCGATACCCAAAAAAGCTTTCAAAACATACCGTTTGTCTACACAACCTATGAACGCGCCCTGAGTTATTCGCCGCCGGAGCGACGAAAATTGTCGTATGTCATCGCCAAGCCTATTCCGGGTGTGTCGCCGGAATCCCTGGCAAGACGAATCGAAGCTGAAACGGCGTTGGGTGCGTATACGGACGAAGAGTTTTCATGGAAAACCATACGCTGGGTCTTAAAGAATACCGGCATAGGAGTCAACTTCGGCACGACGGTGTTGTTAGGGTTCATCGTGGGTATGGCCATTTCCGGGCAGACGTTTTACCTTTTTACCGTAGAAAACTTAAAACAATTTGGCGCACTTAAAGCGATTGGTGCGAGCACGGGGATGCTGGCCCGCATGATTCTCCTGCAAAGTTTTTTGGTCGGGTTCATTGGGTATGGAATGGGTGTTGGGTTAGCGACCATTTTTGGGCTGACCGCGGCAAGTAATGAGCAGTTGCCGTTTGTCGAGACGTGGCCCTTATTAGGTGGAGTATTCGTGGCGCTATTGGGAATTTGTAGTTTGTCGAGTGCCATTAGCATTCGCAAATTAGCCAAATTGGAGCCAGCTATTGTCTTTCGGGGTTGATGATGACTCAGACGATACCCAAGCCACCCGATGGAATCTCGACCAGCCTTGTCACGGCGCGTGGATTGACCAAGAGCTTTGGCGAGGGAAACGCACGAATCTCCGTACTGAAAGGCGTCGATCTAGATGTGTTCATGGGGGAAGTGTTGTTGCTAGTCGGACCGTCCGGAAGCGGGAAAACCACATTACTTTCAGTTATCGCCGGTATTCTCGATGCCGATGAGGGAGAACTCTCCATTCTTGAGCAATCTATCACGAATTTTTCGGCTGCGGCGAAAACGCAATTTCGTCGAGATTATTTAAGTTTTGTGTTTCAACAGTATAATTTATTACCCACACTGACCGCTGCAGAAAATGCGGCTGTCCCGTTGTTTATCCGGGGCGTCCCGAAAAAAATGGCTCTGGAGACGGCAGCGGAGATACTTGCGGAGCTTGGAATGGGTGAACGTCTGCAGTCATTGCCATCCAAATTGTCTGGTGGTGAACAGCAGCGGGTGGCGATTGCGCGAGCTCTCGTCGGAGACCCGCGCTTGCTGCTTTGCGATGAGCCGACGGCAAGCTTGGACGGAGAGACGGGTCATAAAGTCGTAGAGCAGCTTCAGCATATTGGGAAGCGCTCGAATCGTGCCGTGATTATCGTCACGCATGATTCACGAATTTTTGAATTTGGAGACCGTATCGTGCATATGGAAGATGGGCAGATTGATCAAGTGCAACATGTGAATGGTGAACCTACGTGATGATTCTTAGGCGATTGAGTGTTTGGATTGCGATCGGCGGCATCATCTTGACGGTGACGACGTTATGGGGGGCACGTGATACCCCTCCTGCGCCCCCGCCTTTAGAAGAGCCGCCGCGAAATCCGTATGCATCAACGGTTGCCGCATCGGGGATTATTGAAGCGGTGAATGAAAATGTCCGAATTGCGCCTCCTGTGTCTGGGCTGGTGACCAAGGTTCATGTCCAAGTTGGTGATCATGTAACGCAGAGCCAATCCTTATTCCAACTTGATGATCGTGAGTTGCGTGCACAACTTCAGACTCGACAGGACTCAATACCATCGACCATCGCTCGCATCGAGGAACAAAAAATTCGCTTGAAAGATCTGATGGATCAATTGGGACGATTGCAGGCGGTCGAAGATCGCCGTGCGGTCAGTCAAGATGATATTCAACGAAAATGGCATGAAGTCGAAGGAGCGAAGCGTGCGCTCATTCGAGCCAAGGCTGATGTCCGTCTGGCAAGAACTCAGCGGGATGAAGTTAAAATTTTATTGGAACGGTTAACGGTCCGTGCTCCGAGAGCCGGAACGATTCTGCAGGTGAATATTCGAGCGGGTGAATATGCGATGGTTGGAGCGCAGGACCCTTATATTCTGCTGGGCGACACCGATAGCTTGCAGGTCCGTGCCGATATTGATGAGGTCAATGCCCCCTTGGTTCAGCCAAATAGTTCAGCCGTTGCCTATCTCAAAGGTTCAACTGAGCGGTCAATTCCTCTCACATTTGTTCGTATTGAACCGTACATAGTTCCGAAGCGATCGCTCACGGGAGATAATCAGGAGCGAGTCGATACGCGTGTGTTGCAGGTGATCTATCAATTCGAAAAGCCAGCGTTCCCGGTGTATGTAGGACAGCAAGTCGATGTCTTTATCGAACGTTCTCAAGCTTCGAAGAACGTAGTTCAGGAAACATCGAAATGAATCCTCTTTTTTGCTTCACGTTTCACGTTTCACATTTCACGCCTTATGTTTCCCATCCTCCGTCTCTTGTCGTACGAATGATTCTCGCTCTCGTACTTCTCAGCCTCACTGGCTGTCTTGTGGGTCCTGAATACCAACAGCCAACAATTGATATTCCAAATGACTGGTCGTCCCTCACGTTTCAGGATAGAGGTATTGGTGAGATTTCAATGGCAACGTCTTCTGATATTCCCGAAGCCAATTGGTGGGAGGCGTTTCAAAGCGACGAGCTGTCTAGACTGATCGATCTTGCATTGACCAATAATCATAACATTCAAGAGGCAAGCTTTCGTGTCATGGAAGGTCGCGCGTTGACGACTGCCGCTGGAGCTGGACTCTTTCCGCACGTGAATGTCAATGGCGCGTACAGTCGAAACCGCCGTTCTGAAACGATTCTGGTGAATCCCACCAGTGGGGCACCCGAAGGCTTTGCACCGCCTGGCGCAAACTTTGATGTGTGGAATGCCCTGCTCGATCTGCGTTGGGAATTAGATTTATGGGGGAGGATTCGCCGGGGCCTAGAGGCTGTCGAAGCCGATGCCGAAGCCTTGGAGATGGAACGTCGAGGTATTGTGCTTTCGCTCATAAGTGATGTGGGCGAATCGTATTTTCGACTGTGTGAGTTGGATGAACAAATTGACATTGCACAAAAAAACCTTCTGCTTCGCCAAGATTCTTTGAATTTACTGAGAACCCGAGCCGATGCGGGATTGATTTCAGATCTTGATGTGAAGCGGGCGGAAATTCTTGTAGCTGAGAGTGCCGCGCAAATTCCTGAACTTCATCGACTGCGAGCCGTTCAAGCCCATCACCTTGAAGTCCTCACAGGTTCTCAGCCAAATTCACTTGTGATTAAAAACAATCCGCTTCGGAATGTATTGACGCAACCTCGAATTCCTGTGGGACTGCCTTCTGATCTCTTGAAACGTCGCCCCGATATTGTCCAAGTTGAACAGTCTCTCATTGCGGCGAATGCAAGAATTGGCGAAGCTCGGGCGTATTTTTTCCCTTCCTTGAGTATCACGGGCAATGGGGGTTTTCAAACTAGCGAGTTTGATCAATGGTTTAACTGGGCGAGCCGGTCGATGAGCATTGGGCCTTCCGTCACGCTTCCTATTTTTCTGGGAAAAACGAATGTGGCGCGTTTAGAAATCGCGGAAGTTCGTTATGAACGAATGTTAGAGCACTATCATCACACGATCCTGAATGCCTTTCGAGAAGTGGCCGATCTTCTTGTCGCTCTGCAAACCCGTAGCGAACAATTACAGTATCAAGGCATCCAAGTTGCTGCGGCCAATGAAGCGCGTGAGCTGGCTGAGATTCGGTATCGAAAAGGGCTGGTGACGTTTCTTGATGTTTTGGATGCGCAACGCAGTGTCTTGAATGCCGAACAATCATTAGTTGCAACGGAACGTGCTCGTCTCACCGAGATGGTTGCCCTTTATAAGGCCGTCGGGGGAGGATGGGAGAGTGTGGATACATTGAACGTGACGAGTGCAAAGCGATGAGTCCTCAATGATTCGCCACACAACCACGCTCTGCCGTGTAATCACTATGCTGCTGATCTTTACCTTCGTGTCCCTGAATCTCTTTTTGGCAGCGGTTGAGGTGTTTGCAGAGCAAGAGAGCCGAGATCTCTCTTCGCAACATGTGACTCCCTCCAATATGGTGTTGATTCCGGCTGGGGTGTTCGAGATGGGCTCGCCGAATGCGAAGGGGAGTGCTGATGAATATCCACAACATAGCGTCTCTTTGGATGCGTTTTTTCTAGATACCTATGAAGTGACGAATCGGCAGTTTCGAAAATTTGTGAAATTGCATAGGTATAAGACTACCGCAGAGAAGCAAGGAAAGGCTTGGGCTTATGTCGAAGGGAATCGATGGACGGAAGTGCCTGGAGCCTGGTGGCGAAAGCCGGAAGGCCAGGACAGCGTCTTTGCGTCTCGACGGGGAAGTCATCCTGTTGTGACTGTCTCCTGGTTAGATGCCAAGCAGTATTGTGAGAGCGTGGGGAAACGCTTACCCACTGAAGCGGAATGGGAGTATGCCGCTCGCGCTGGTTCGACCAAGAACGTGTGGTGGGGGACACCGCAATCTGCATCGCATGGTGTTGGAAATGTGGCTGATACCACGCACAAACATGAATTTCCAGACCGACCATGGCCGATTCTTGAGTCGTACGATGATCAGTATGTCCGAACGGCACCTGTAGGGAAATTTCCCCCGAACGCCTGGGGTCTGTATGACATGATTGGGAATGCCTGGGAGTGGGTAAGCGACTGGTATGCTGAAGGATATTATGCTCAGAGTTCAGAGAGGAACCCTCAAGGACCTTCGAGCGGACACTTTAAGGTTCTTCGCGGTGGTTCATGGTCCACGTCTCCTGAATTTCTTGGTACGGGAGTACGAATTTTCAATCACCCAACATCACGAAATGCCGCACATGGCATTCGCTGTGCAAAGGACGCGGAACGGCAATGATGAATGCGGAATGCTAACAACATCGTGAAATGTGGATTGCTACATGTTAAAAAAATAATGCAGAGTACTCATTGATGAGCGAGGTGTTTGGAAGGCTTCCTATCCTATTTCTATGTCTGCATTTTTCGTCGGTTTGCAGAGTTTATCTTTTTGTATGTATCCCTGCATGCATCACTTCTTTATAGATTCCGCACTTATCATTCAGCATTCATCTGTACATATATTGAACAGAAGATTGGTTCTGTAGGAATGATGGAGTGATTCACCTGAATGGCTCCCTGTGGTAAAATAGTGAGTACAACAGTTGAAACGAAAAAGAAATCAACAAGGGATATAAACAAAAAAAATAGAAAATATTCTAACGAATGCCAAAGATCTTTGAAAAAGATGGTTATCAATTCTTCTTCTACAGCAATGAACACAAGCCAATTCATGTACATGTTCGTTACGGGGGCGGTGAAGCGGTCTTCACAGTCGAAGATGTTGTGGAGCTACGAGAATCGCATGGCCTCAAAGTTAAATCACTTACACGTGCCCAGGAATTAGCAGAAGAACATCAACAACTTATTAAGGACAAGTGGTATGAGCACCTTGATTGATATCCCTCGCACAGCTTGTTTCAAAGATGGTGAAATTGTCATTGTGATGGAGAGCGGTGCAGAGTTACGATTTCCGGTGTCTGAGAGCCCTCGACTGGCAAAGGGAAACTCCAAACAGTTAAACCATATTGAACTTTCACCATTCGGTATCCATTGGCCAGATTTGGACGAAGACCTTTCGTTCAGAGGAATAGCCGAAGGGGATTACGGACAATCCCGAACAAAACATTGAATCCGAACGGGAGTTATTTGCTGTTTTTACTCTTCAGATTCCTTGAGCAAACCATAAATAATCTTACATTTATCACTCTGTAGCCGTCTTTTTGTATTTCTCGTTTTTCATTTTTCACTCCACAGTCATCATTTTTTCTTCCCAATAGTCCTCTGTGCATTCGGCACTTCTTATTCCGCATTTTGAATTTCCGACTGGCCGATTCAATGAACTTCCGCTATAGCCGTTTCAAATAACTTCCACATGCTTGAAGTGAGTTATTGCGCAGGGTTAGTTGATCGACCTCAGCTGGAACGTATTTGGATTCGCTATAATTCATGCGGGTATAAGCTTCGAAATTTTTTAAGTGCATGATTGCGAGATTACTTGGATGCCTCTTATGCTGATTTCAATGTGAAAAAATCGACAATATAAATGTAGATGATGTATCACTTGGTGCTGGTTTTCTGTACGATTGTATCCAAGCGTTGGATCACCTGGCGCATATCTCGATTTGCTGTAACCCTCTGGATTCATTTGTGTATACGCGGTAGACTGCGTCTATTCAGGCAGATTGAAGCGAACACTGTTCTTTCTAGTAAGAATATATAAGGAAATTGTTTTGGTGGATGCTATGCGGGCAACCATTCGTTCTCGGCAAGATATTGAAAAAGGTGTTCTTATAGTAAGCGCAATGAGGGGTGGGGCCGTGTGTCATGCACTCAACATTAGCAAGTACCGGTTCTTGGGAATAGGGCTGTTGAGCAGTATTCTCATTCTCTTTGGATTCAGTAACCTGTTTGCTCAGGTCGAGCTGCAATATCAAAACCGTGGGAGCTGGTATGAAGGGATTAAACCCAAGCCTGTTTCCGGGTATGACATCGAATTGATTTCCGTTCTTGTTGACTATCAGGAGATGAGCGATACGTTTCCTGCAAAAGTGAAACTCCGATTTTACACCCCGCAAGCCGCAGACGTTTTTCTCACCGTGCGAGAGTTGGATTACCGGTATTTCTATTGGCTGGATCGTGTGAACCTCGAAATGGCTTCTTGGAAAGCTGGAACATACAATAGTTTTGAATGGGAGACTGGGACAGTGTTGCGGCAACTCAGCGATTCATTCAGATTGTATGACCTTGGTGTTGTGGCACGTCTCGATCGAGAGACGCCCTCGGCAACGGAACGCATTCTTCCAGCCATACTTTTTCATTCTCAACTTCCTAACATTATCAATGGCTACCGTTTCACGTTGAAAACCGGAGGGGATGCGAGACTCTTTTGCAAAATCTTCAAGGAGGGTGATGACGAACCCATCGATACGCAAGTGTTTCGCCGAAAACGTGGAGGGCGTCCGTTTACCATAACGTGGGATGCGACGCAGGCAGCGCCAGGGGACTATCGATTAGTCATTACGGGATTTTTCCTGAACACAAACGAAGGTATTAAGGCTCAGACCATTCGATTTTATCATCAGCCCACGCCGCCAATTCGATAACGTTACGCGAATGTTCATTGATGAGTGACATTTTCCTCAGTTACTCAAGTCAAGACCGTCCACACGTGAAGACCTTGGCTCGCGCACTTGAGGCTCAAGGTTTTTCTGTCTGGTGGGATCATCATATTCCTCCAGGAACGACGTGGGATAAAGTCATTGAAGGCGCATTGAACGATGCAAAATGTATCATCGTCGTGTGGACGAAAACATCGGTGGATTCCGATTGGGTGCGGAACGAGGCTGCTGAAGGTCGAAAACGGAAAAACTTGATTCCGGTCTTATTCGAATCCGTTGAAATCCCATTAGCCTTTCGTCGTGTCCAGACGGTTTCACTCATCGATTGGGATGTGACGGAACCTCATGATGGCTTTGCGCGCTTGGTGCAGGGTATTGCGAGGATGTTGGGACAGCCGGAGAAAGCGCGTGTGGAGGCCGCTCTTGCACCTTCCAAGAAATGGAGTACGGGAATCTTTTGGCTGTTGCTGCCGACTGTTGTCGTTGTTGCAGTTGCAGCGGCAAGCATGAGTTGGCGTATTCCAACGTCTGTCCATGTCGACCTCACGACTAATCGCTTGATGTTCACAACCAGTGATATGAAGGGCGCGCAGTACCTTACCGATGATCTCAAGCCCAAGTGGATGACGCTACAGCAGTTTTCTTCTATTCGTTTTGGTCCCAACATGTTCACAGTCGCTGATCCGTCTGAATATGATTTTGAAACAGATCGCTTTCTGGAAAGCGCTTGGCGCGATCTGACGAAACGTGAGAGCATGGTGACGTTAGTAAACAGTCAGTCGTCTGATAGTGATGTAACATTCGAAGACGTTGCCCGGACATCTACGACTATCGGCACGATTGATGCGGTGCGTGTTCCTTCCGATTCCATGCTGGAAATGTCTGTTGGTGATGGGCAAGATGCGTCATTGGCTATCCGTATCACAAGCCCCACCACTCAACTGACGTTCACTCCTGACGGTACGACGCAGCTCGTCTTAGATCATGTTGCGTTCGGAGGCGCGCAACTTCCGGCGTTTGCTGAGACAGAAGATTCCCTGACGGCACGAGTGTCATTGCGAGCGAATGCCCCATCATTTGAAATTCAAGGTATTGAGACGGGAGTCCTGCTTATTTTGGGATTTCCTGCAGACCGTGATGTGAAACTCTTTTCCACCGGAACTCTGTTGATTCGTGGAATGGACTTTCTCAAACAAGGGAAAAACGGAAATCCAGTGAGCCCTGAAAGTCTACGTGGGACGATCAACTATGATATTCAAGGTGATGAATTTGAGCCGATCGAGTTTGCTGCTCCGGATTACTTGTCGTTTGGTGACGAAGATGTGTTTGAAATAAAATCGCTGACGTTTGATGGAGTCTCGCAGGTCATGCATGTACGTTTTGATGGATTGGCGCATAAACTGAAAACTGGGACGGCAACACGCAACGTGGATCATCGAATCACGGCATTCGACTATATCTCCGGGCAGCCGTACGTGCTGGCATTACTCGGTGTCGTTGTCTGGATGGTGCCGACGACATTCGCTGGTTGGCGATTGTTGAAAGGTGGTACGTCATGAAACGTGCAAGTTCGTGGAAGAAGTGTAGGGTGTGGCATCTCGTTGGCGTGAATACGTTGCTGTCTATGATCAGCGTCAATACAGTATGGCAACGATACTGTCACCTGGTGGTTCGTCTCGGATTGATTGGGTTGCTGTTCGTTGTTCCTGAAACGGGGGAGGTCTTGGCTGACGACTTAAATGGATTGAAAGATGGCGTCGTGAAAATTACGTCGACGCTGGATGGACGGAGTCGCGTAGGTTCAGGGGTTATTGTGAAGACGGATGGGAAGGTGGCCTATATTGTTACGGTATCGCATGTCATTGAAGGCGATCCGGCTCCGCAGATATCGTTTCATGGCAAACCGAACCGAAAATTTCCTGGTGAAATTATTGGGTTGGATTCCCGGAATCCAAAGGGGTTAGCCGTGTTAATGGTTCAGGCCCCGGCTTTGCCGACTGGAGTGCAACCGTTGCTATTTGATCAGGCAATTGGGTCTCACGCCGGAGAAGATGTGACATTGATCGGTTTTCCTCGTCTTCCCCCCGTCCCATGGGCCGTGACGCGTGGAGTGGTGACCGGGCAAGTGGGGCAGGACTTGATTCTTTCCGGGAAGGCCAGCGAAGGGAATTCCGGAGGGCCGGTGATTCAAGATGATCGTGTGATCGGTGTCGTGACCGAAGTGACGGATGGATTTGTGTATGCTGTGCCTGTCGTCATTGCAAAGGTGGCATTGCGTGGTTGGGGAATTTCACTGGAAAAAAAAGCGGGGATGCCGCGTGTAGAAGCTCCGATGGCGGAATCGCCCGCGGATATTGCAACGGAATCGTCCACACGCACAATTGAATCTGAAAAGGAGACGACTCTCAGTTTCCCGCCTTCGAATGAACAGGCAATCGAGGATGATCGAGGTACGATTGACGGGAAGGATGTCTCCACTATGGCGTTAATCCCTGCGGGGCAGTTTATGATGGGGACTCGCCCCGATGATGTATGCGAATGGGATTCCATCGTGAAGGTTGAATTTTGTGTTCAGGCAAGGAATGCCGACTATGCGCCTGAGCATGAGGTGGCTCTCGACGCATTTTATTTAGATATTCATGAAGTCACGAAGGAACGGTTTACGAAATTTATAGAGGAGACGGGATACAGCAGTACGGTTGCGACGAAAGGGCGGCAAATGGCCGTGGTCGAAACCTCCACCTTTATTTTTGGAACGTCGTGGGAAGTAGAGACGGTAGAGGAAGCAGACTGGCAGCGACCGTTAGGAAAATCCCAGGATCCGACAGACGCGTTGCCTAATCATCCGGTCGTACAAGTTTCGTGGTTTGATGCCAATGCCTACTGCAAATGGGCGGGCAAACGGCTACCACGTGAAGCTGAATGGGAGTATGCGGCACGGGCTGGAACCACGACGAAACACTGGTGGGGCGAGCAGATTCCCGATGAACAGGTTGGAAACCTTCCCGATGCGGTCTATCAGGCCGCTTTTAAAAAAGAGACTGAATTTGAATCGTTCGATGATGGCGAGGCGCGATTGGCGTTGGTTGGTACCAGTAAGGCAAATCCTTGGGGGCTCTATGATATAGCCGGCAACGTCTGGGAATGGACGAATGATTGGTACGATCCCAGATATTACCAGGAAAGTTCTCAACGCAATCCTCCTGGTCCTGCTGCGGGAGATGAAAAAGTGAAGCGTGGGGGGTCGTGGTATGCGTATCAGGAATTAAAAATACGAGCGCATCAAGCTCCGGAAGATTCCGATGATCAAACCGGGTTTCGCTGTGCCCGAGATCACGAAAAATCATGACATGGAGAGGATACTGAATGCCAGATGATGAGTGATGAGACGATGAGCGCTTACCACAACGTGGGAGATGAGATGCAAGACGTAAATCTGTGGGTGCGTGCTGTTCGATGTTTTCTCGTCGTATATATCTTTGGAGTGCCAAGCGTAAGCTTTGCCACGAACTATGAAACGCTCAAGGCCGGGGTCGTCAAAATTACGGCAGAATTTGAAAATGGGAAGAGTAAGCACGGAACAGGATTCGTCATTCGCCTTGGTCAGGACGAGGCCTATGTGGTAACGGCCTCGCACGTCGTCGATGACAAAGATTCTCCGCGCCCCAAGATACACGTCACCTTCTATCCGGACAAATTACGAGCCATGCCGGCTGAAATCAACAACATTCAGTCGATTGATAAGAATCCTCGTGGGGTTGCCGCGCTACGAGTGACCGGCAATCTGCCTTCGGGGATTGTGGCCTTGCGGTGGGGCACGAGTGATGTGCTCGATGGAGGAGAATCTATCGATCTGATAGGGTTTCCTCGGATCGCGGAGACTCCATGGGCCATTACGAGCGGGCGGATATCAGGATGGAAGGGTGAATATTTGACCTTGTCGGGAACGATTGACGAAGGCAATTCTGGTGGACCGATTTTTTTGAACGGCGAAGTGGTTGGTGTGGTGATGGAAAACCAACGCTCCTTTAGCTATGCCGTGCCTGGAGCGCGAGTGGGCAGGTTGGCGAAAAACTGGGGCATTCTTCCTCGGTGGCCCCCTGCGCAGAAGGAAGACCCTCATGCCGTGCCCGTGCCTTCTCCTCCGTCCGGCGCGGCGTCGCTCGTCATTCATAGTACACCCTCAGGCGCGCAGGTGTTGCTGGATGATCATCTCATGGGTACAACAGCAAATGGGTCGTTGACTCTCAATAACGTGGATCCTGGCGAATATGACATTGTCGTCCGTAAAAAAGGGTTTGCCCCGTGGACTGAGAGCATCGAAGTCTATCCTGGAGAGTCGCGTACCTTGACCGCTACGCTTCACAAAGGCGGTGGCTTGAACATTACTGGTACGTGGAAAGACCCTGAAAACCCGACGTTATCGTATGTCTTTGTCCAGTCGGGTTCTCATGTGACGATGCAGGAAATCACCGCAAATCTTTTTGGGGCTTCAGTGACGGCCCAGGGAGAGGGCCAGCTCGAGGGCAATAGGGTGAATGTCTTCTATACCACGATTCTTGGCACGAACGGCCGGTCACAGGCTCTAGTGTCCGAGGATGGGAAGTCTATGGTTGGTTCTTATCAGGACTTATCAACCGGTCTGACTCAAGCTATTTCGTTATTGAGAGCCTCTGATTAGTCGGATGTTCTTCATTCTGCTTCGCTGACTGAACGTCGTCTCTTTTAGGAACGTGATTGAGGAAACTACGTCGAATAAAGATACACTGTCATCAAGACACGAATAACGAGAGACGAGCGACGTATTTGGTTTAGGCTGTTCCAGCAGTTCGTTCTTCAGCATCACCTAAGACTTTCGAAAATCGAGTTCCCACAATCGTCGTTACTTTTCCCATGATTTCCGTGAGTTCTTTCCACTCCTCGGGTTTGAGCTCATCTTTTAAATTAGGGTGAAGACCCCATTTGGTACTAACTTTTTGTCCGTCTCGTTCCACGACGACATTTAATATTTCCGTCTCTGCCGTAGGATCATTTGATTGCGATGCCGATTGCCCAGGACCTGTTCCGCTCGTTGCCATAACCATTTCCCTTCTTCTGTACATTACAGTCAATCACTTTTACATGCGTCACCTGCGTGTACAATTGTATCGCATCCCTTCCCTCCCTGTAACCTCTCAAGTGTAACGCATGAAAAGGGCCTGCCATGCGGCTTGTGTCGGGTAGATACGTTCGTTAAAGTTTGTCATGATGGGATGCGTGTACCCAGAATGGTTAAGGTTCCAATTTTCATTTATTTTCAGAATAGTAGTTGTGGCATTACCAACTCTGTGTGGAGGATGAAGACTTATGAAATGGGATAGGCCGGCATTTTGGAAAAATATCACGATGAATGATTTAGCGAGAAACTTTTTTGAAGGCCTTCTCATTCTCGTTCCCTTAGTGGTCACGACGTCAGTCGTCTACTTTGTCTTCGAGACCATTGATGGGTGGTTGAATATCCCCGTTCCAGGAGTCGGATTCTTGGTCACGATTGGCTTGATAGCCTTAACTGGTCGATTTGCCTCGAATGTGTTTGTGCAAAAGATTTTCGACTTTGTGGAACAAATGCTTACCAAAGCTCCATTCGTGAAATTACTCTATACGTCTATTAAAGACCTTATTGCCGCGTTCATGGGAGAGAAGCGCCGGTTCGATCAGCCTGTGATCGTGACGTTGACGCCTGATGGATATGCGGAGGCTGTAGGTTTTGTCACGCGGAGCAATATGGAGTTTCTTGGGCTCTTTGATCATGTGGCCGTGTATTTTCCGCAATCCTATAACTTTGCGGGAAACCTGTTGGTGTTTCCAAAAGATCAGGTCCGCCCGTTAGAAGCCGACAGTTCAGACGTTATGGCGTTCATCGTCTCGGGCGGTGTTTCCGGCGGTCCCCAAATGGAAGGCTCCCCATCCGTGTAAATTACTGTTGGAAGGCCTAAGTTAGGTGAGCTGAAACGGCCACATGCCAATTTTGCGCTTTGCGAGTTCGTCGTGTTCGGTTTCCCTCCCAGGTATAGAGTCATCCTCATTCGTCTGAATACAGATTATCCCATTATTTTCACAAGTTTCTGATACGTGAATAGCCTCATGCCCTACCATATATAGTGGGCCTTTAATGTATTCTCAAGTTAGGCTGCTATGCTCACCGATCAGATTTATGTGAATATGTATTCTATATTGTAGAATAGGTACTCATATAATAGAATTATAATTCTGGTATATTGTTATGGATCAACGTTCACAACGAAAACAACGAGAAGCCGAAGCTCGAAGGGACGAGATTCTCTGTGCCGCCGAACGTCTGTTTTCGAAGCATGGATTTTTCAAGACCAGTATGGCTGAAATCGCGAGTGCGGCTCAGTTTGCCATGGGGACGGTCTACCGTATTTTTACGAGTAAGGAAGAGATTTATATCTCCCTCATGGAAGCTAAGGTTGAAGAATTGATGGGGTTGTTGGAGGAACATATCGCACAGGCCGATAGTGCCATAGAGAAAATTCGGGCTGTGATTCTGGTCAAACTCGCTTTCGCTGATCGTAATCGAGACTTCTTTCGTATTTACGTTTCAGAGTGGAGCGGGTTTGAGTGGACCGTCAAGAGCGCCTTCGGCGACCGTATTTGGAAACGCTATCTGGCGCAAATCACGTTGGTAGCCGATCTCGTACGGGAAGGAGTCCGCCGTGGCGAGTTTCAGCGGGTTGATCCCGAGGCTACGTCCTTGGCGTTTCATGGCATGCTGAATTCCACTATGTATGTGTGGATTCTCCAGTCCAGTCCCAAGGAGTCGCTCGAGAGCAAAGGCAAGCTTCTGGCGAATTTATTCCTCAATGGCATTGAAAAACCAATGAAAAAAAAGTGAGTGGCTTCTCTTGATTACATCTATCCCACGATACATGATTTTCTTGCTGGCTATGACTCTGCTGGCCGCCTGTAGCGAACAACAAGCAGCCCCGCCACCACAGGGTCGCCCTCCCTCACCGGTCCGTGTCGCGACGGTGGTGATGCAAGAAGTGCAACGATCCGTCACACTGATAGGTACCGTGGAGCCCTGGCGACGGAGCGTCGTCGCCAGTGAAATCGCCGGGCTTGTTCAGGCTTTTCCCGTGGAGGAGGGTATGGCCGTGAAGCGTGGGCAGGTCTTGGCCCGTCTCCGGACCGATACGTTAGTCATCAGGTTGAACGCTGCCGAAGCATCTCATCGCGAGGCATGGACACGTCACCGGCAGGCAAGCAAAGATCTTCAACGGGTCAAGGTGTTATTCAAAAAAGAACTGGTCACTCAGAAAGAATACGATGATGCGATCACGGAGGAAGGCGCATTACGGCAGCGATTCATTCAATTACAAACGGAGATCCAACAGGTTCGTGATGAGCTGAAGAAGTCGCGTATTGTCGCGCCGTTCGACGGTTGGATCACCCGAGAGTTTACGGAGGTGGGGCAATGGCTCTCTGCTGGAGGGCAAGTGGTCGAGATGGTGGATCTGTCCCGTGTGCAAGTGCAGGTTCCATTGCCGGAGCGATACGTGAAAGACGTGCGAGTGAATGACCCGATCACCGCGGTGTTTGATGGCTTGCCAGACCTTGAGGCGCAAGGACGGGTGTTTTCCGTCGTGGCGCAAGCCGACCGGGCCGCTCGCACATTCCCGATTAACGTGGAGCTGAGCAATCCCAACTTGACGATCAAGAGCGGCATGGTCTCTCGCGTGACGTTACGAGTCGGGGTACCCTATGAGGCGTTGGTCATTCCAAAAGATGCACTCGTCTTGCGGGGTGGACGAGAGTTTGTCTATTTAGTCAACGAAGGGCAGGTGTCACAGATTCCGGTGACTCCGGTTTTGCATTTAGATGAAGTGGTTCAAGTGACGGGAGAGCTTCAGTCTGGCATGGCCGTCGTTGTGGAAGGGAACGAGCGGTTACGCCCTGGGCAACCTGTTCGAATTTTGGAGTCTGAAGGGTAAACGATGCCCCTTGTGCAATTTGCCATTCGTAATCCTGTGACCACGACCGTGGGAGTGCTCCTGATGGTCCTGTTTGGGCTGGTGGCCCTCAATCAGTTGCCAGTCCAGTTGACGCCTGACGTGAGTAAAACCGAAATCACGATTGACACGCGCTGGGAAGGGGCCAGCCCAAACGAAGTCGAACGAGAAATCATCGATGAACAGGAAGAGCAACTCAAAGGCGTGGAAGGCCTGGAGAAAATGTTTTCGGAAAGTTCCAACGGGAACGGTAAAATCATTTTACGTTTCCCGGCCGGAACGAATATCGATAGCTCGCTCTTGCGGGCCTCGAACCGGCTCAATCAAGTCAAAGAATATCCAATTGAAGTTGATGAACCGGTCATCAGTAGTGCAGATACGGCGGGCTCCGCGATTGGGTGGTTTATTTTTCAAACCGTGGAGGGCAATCCCATCGACATCGATACGATGCGAAATTTCGCTGAAGATGTCATTAAGGCCCGTTTCGAAAGGATCCCGGGTGTAGCGGCGTCTAACGTATTTGGAGGACGAGAGCGGGAAGTGCAAGTCTTGGTTTCCCCACACAAGCTGGCGGCCCGGTCGTTAACGTTGTTGGATTTATCCCGGGCTTTGGATGAAGAAAATCGAGATTTTAGTGCGGGTGATTTTGATGAAGGGAAGCGAAGGTACGTGGTTCGGACGGTGGGAGAATATCAAAACCCGGAAGAAATCGAAGATGTCATTATCGCAAGACGGGATGGCGTGCCCGTCTATGTTCGGGACGTCGCGTCAGTCCGAATTGCGTATAAAGACGCAGAACACGTCGTGCGGCAATCAGGGCGTCCCTGTATCGCGGTGAACGCCATTCGCGAGACGGGAGCCAATGTCTTAGAGACCATGGCCGGACTCCGAAAGGCCGTTAAAGACTTGAATGAAGAACTCTTGGGGCCGCGAGGTTTTACACTGTATCAAGTGTATGATGAGACGGATTATATCTACAGTTCGCTTTCTCTCGTTCAGCAAAATCTGATCGTTGGAAGCTTGTTGGCGATTACTATTTTATTTTTGTTCCTTCGCACCGGCAGTACCACGCTGGTGATCGGATTGGCGATTCCCATCAGTATTATGGGCACATTCATCACGCTCTGGATGCTGGGTCGAAATCTGAACGTGATCAGTCTCGCAGGGATGACCTTTGCGGCGGGGATGTTGGTCGACAATTCTATCGTGGTTCTCGAAAACATCTACCGTCATCGTGAGATGGGGAAAGCCTTATTTCAAGCGGCGTATGATGGCGCGGTAGAGGTATGGGGGGCAGTCCTCGCGAGTACCCTCACGACCATTGCGGTGTTTATTCCGATCGTGTTCGTCAAGGAACAGGCGGGTGAATTGTTTCAGGACATTGCGATTGCGATTAGCGCTGGAGTTGGGCTCAGTCTGTTCGTTTCAATTACCGTGATCCCGAGTCTTTCCGCCCGTATCTTGACGACGGCGAAAAAAAAGAATGAGGCGCGAGTCGATCAAGCAGTCTCCCGCTCCGGAGTCGACAAGGTCTTGAGAAAAACCGACCGCTTCTTGCAGCGCACAGGCATTAGTTCTGAACGATTCGCGAATTTCATCCATTGGTTGTGCGAGAATCAACACAGGCGAATCTTCACCGTTGGCGCACTCATGCTCTTGGCCGTTGGGCTCACATTGGCGCTCCTTCCTAAGGCCGAATATCTTCCAAACGGGAATCGAAATTTAGTGATTGGCATTCTTCTTCCTCCTCCCGGTTATAACACGGAAGAGTATTTAACCATGGGGCATACCATCGAAGCCGTGTTGAGTCCTCATTGGGATGCCAAGCCCGGGTCGCCTGAAGAGGCGGCGCTCGATGGCCCGAGCATCCGCAACTTTTTTTACGTGGCCACTGGTCGATCAGTGTTCATGGGGGCACGAACCAATCAAGATGAGCGCGTGAAAGAACTTATTCCGCTTTTTCGACGGGCGACCGCCGACTTGCCTGGTGTGTTCAGCATCGTGACACAACGAAATTTGTTCCAGCGAGGGCTTGGTGAAGGCCGCAACATTGACATCGAAATTACGGGGCCTGAGCTCGAGACCTTAATTGCCTTAGGCGGGCAGATCTTCGGCCAGACCATGAAGCTTCTTCCGAATGCCCAGATTCGACCGAAACCAAGTCTCGATTTGGGAAGTCCCGAGGTTCATGTCACGGTCAAGCGCGATCGTGCGGCTGATGTCCAGATGACGAATCGAGAGGTTGGTTTTACGGTCAATGCCCTGGTCGATGGCGCCAAGTCGAGTGACTACCAATTTGAAGGCGATGAAATCGACTTGACGGTCAGAGGAGAAGATCAATATGCAAATCGCACACAAGACTTGGAGTCGCTTCCCATTTACACGCGTGGTGGGCAACTCACGACGCTCGGGGCGATCGCCGACATTGAGTTAGTCTCAGGCCCTGAACAAATTAATCATATCGAGCGAGAACGGTCGATCGTGATTCAAGTCATTCCGGATTCAGAGATGCCGCTTGAAACGGCCATGAGTCTCATACGGAAACAGGTCATTTCGCCGTTGATGGAAAGCGGTCGATTAGGAAGGTTGTATAATATTCACTTGTCGGGCACAGCCGATGACCTAACCAAAACTTACGATGCGTTGAAGTGGAACTTTATCCTCGCCCTCGTGATTACGTATTTGCTCATGGCGGCCTTGTTTGAAAGCTTTCTCTATCCCTTCGTGATTATCTTTAGCGTTCCGCTTGCGGCAGCCGGAGGGTTTGCGGGGTTGTTCTTGGTGAACGTATTTGTTGCCTATCAACCGCTCGATGTTCTGACGATGCTGGGGTTCATCATTCTGATCGGGGTCGTGGTCAATAATGCGATTCTTGTCGTCCACCAAGCCTTGAATTTCATGAAACCACCTGATACACAGGACGAGGATTCTTCCGGAGCAGCAGCCATTCGCGGCCTTTCAGTGCAAGAGGCCATTCGCGAATCCGTCCGATCTCGTGTGCGACCGATTATGATGAGCATGTTGACGACGACCTTTGGTTTATTGCCTTTGGTTCTTTCGTCCGGCGCGGGCTCTGAACTCTATCGTGGGATAGGCAGTGTGGTCTTAGGTGGACTCGTGATGTCTACCATGTTTACCTTGATGGTGGTTCCGGCGTTATTCAGCATCGTGATGGAGTTGAAACTGAAACGGCAACAGCGGGCGGCTGCGGCTTTTGTTGCAGAAGCCAAAGCGTAAATGCATGTATGTCTCATGATCGATTCATAGAAAGAACTATCGTGTATGAAACGTGACGTTAATCAGAGTCGTGAAAGCCGGTTCGGACCCCGAATGTTCTGTGTTGCCCTCATAGTTGTGGGGATCATCGGGGATGTCATGAACACAACGTATGCGTCTTCAGATCGGCATCCTTCCGGACTTGCGAGCGAAACACGTCCGGAGCTTCGGCTGAGTTTGCGAGATGCCATGAAGGCCGCCGTGGATCAAAATCCTACGGTGCAAATATTCAAGGAGCAGATTGCACAAGCGGAACATGTGGCCGATACTCGACTGGGAGCGCTCTTGCCGAATATCTCCGGTCGTTTGAGTGGTGCCAGACGGCGATTTTTCTTTGGATCCTTTGGTGGGAGCCCTTCGGTGTCGAAGCCCATCGACTTCTACGAAGCCAGAGCGTCACTGACGCAGAATATTTTTAGCCTGAGTTTGATCCAACGCTGGCGTGCGGCTCGCACCGGGGTTGAGATCGCCAACTTGGACTCTGAAGTCAGTGAGCGAGATACGATGGCGACGGCCGGCTTGGTCTATCTCGAGGCTCTGCGCGCACAAAAGGCTGTTCAGGCTCGGCAAGCTGACGTGAAATTGAATAAAGAGTTGCTTCGTTTGGCAACCGAGAGGAAGTCTGCAGGAATGGCCACAAGTCTGGATGTGACCCGGGCTCGTGTACAATTAGAGAATGAACGACAACGGCTTCTCGTGGCCCGCAATGACTATAATCGAGCCAAGCTCAATCTTATTCGCGCCATTGGCCTGTCGTTCGACGTGCGGCTTGTCCTCACCGATGAACTTGAGTTAGTGCACGTGCCGGTGCAGAGTCCAGAGGAAGCGTTACTCTTGGCCCAGGAGAATCGGGTCGAGCTGCAGGCGCAAAAGCGTCGCGAGCGTCTCGCCGCACTCACCCTGAGCTCTGTGGTGAGTGAACGTATTCCGAATTTGGAAGCGTCCGGCGATGTCGGTCTGATTGGTAATCAAGTGCCGGATGCGCTCACTACGGATAATGTCCAGGTATTACTCACCGTCCCGATTTTTGACGGAGGGCAGCGAGAGGGGCGTATTTCTGAAAATCGTAGCCTTGTTCGTCAGGAGTCTTTGCGAACGCAAGATTTGACCTACCAAGTGACGCTGGAGGTTCGCGATGCCTTGCTGACCATCGAGTCTGCACAACAGCAAGTCGACGTCGCCCAACTCGGCTTGAAGTTGTCGCTTAAGGAGCTCGAGCTTGCGCGTGAACGTTTTGCCGTTGGCGTCGCCACGAACATTGAAGTGACCAATGCACAAACATCGGTGGCCCAAGCGCGAGACAATCTCATTGAAGCCTTGTTCACGTTCAATGCGGCTCGCGTTAATCTCGCACGAGCACAAGGCCGCCTGCACGACTTGTAAATCGCCGATACCCCTGACAACGGTTTACGTCTATCTGCAGTTGATCCGCAATCCCTGTAAAACGTCGGTTTTTAGAGGTGCCCTGGAAATTTTTATAGGTCCATGAGAAGAAAGATATGGTCATGTTGACGACTCAAATGAAACAAGAAATTCGTGCCGCCGCGAGTAAGCGTCGAACCTTTGCCATTATTAGTCATCCCGATGCCGGGAAGACGACGCTGACGGAGAAGCTCTTGTTGTATTCAGGCCTGCTGCGAACGGCAGGCATGGTCGGAGCGCGCAAGAGCGGAAAGTTGGCCGCCTCGGACTGGATGGAAATGGAACAGGAGCGCGGGATTTCCATCACGGCGTCGGCCATGCAGTTTCCGTATAAAGAGACAATCATTAATGTCTTGGATACGCCAGGCCATCAAGACTTTTGCGAAGATACGTATCGCACGCTCACGGCAGCGGATAGCGCGATCATGGTGATCGATGCGGCCAAGGGCGTGGAAACGCAAACGCGAAAGTTGTTTGAAGTGTGCCGGCTGCGAAAGATTCCGGTCTTGACGTTTATCAATAAAATGGACTTGCCAGGTCGTCTGCCTTTGGATCTTTTGTCTGAAGTTGAAGATGTGTTAGGCATTCATGCGAGTGCAATGAATTGGCCAGTCGGGTCGGGCAGTGAATTTTTAGGCGTGGTGGAACGTGAAAAACGACGGTTGTTGCGATATACGAAGATGGCTTCGGCTGGTGCGGCTAAGCCAATGGTCACGGAAATCGGATTAGATGACTCTGGATATGTCGAGGAGATTCCTCATCATCTTCGCGAGGAGCTTGAACATGATCTTGAACTGTTGGATGTGGCAGGAAATCCATTTTCACGTGAGGAGTTTCAAGCAGGGAATGTGACGCCTGCGTTTTTTGGGTCAGCATTAACCAACTTTGGTGTCGAAGTGTTTTTTGATGCGTTTGTCGATTTTGCCCCTTCAGCTGAAGCCCGTTCGGCAGATGCCAATGATGGGACCGAAATCACCATCGATCCGGTTGAGGTGCCGTTCAGTGCCTATGTGTTTAAATTGCAAGCCAATATGAATCCCCGACACCGGGATAGCACGGCCTTTCTTCGTGTCTGTTCAGGGAGATTCGAGCGTGACATGGTCGTCAAGCATCATCGAGTCAAGAGTGACGTGCGGCTCTCCCGGCCACATAGCATGGTTGCCAAAGACCGGAATACGTTGGACGTCGCGTATCCTGGAGATGTGATTGGAATCATCAATCCCGGCGTGTTTCAGATTGGCGATACCATTTCCCTGACAGATGGATTTAACTACAAACCGCTCCCGCAGTTTCAGTCGGAAGTCTTTGCCCGTGTGCGACCGACTGATACGACGAAACGAAAAGCCTTCGATAAAGGCATCGAGCAATTAGCCTTGGAGGGCGCCATTCAAATCTTCAAGAGTCTCGACGGCCTGGAGTTTTTCGTGGGAGCGGTAGGCAAACTGCAGTTCGATGTCTTGGCCTTTCGCTTACGCAGTGAATATCGCGTCGAGACACAACTGGATATCTTGGCGTACGAATCCAGCGCATGGCTGGAAGGCGAGGTGAAAACGTTTAAGGCACCTTCGGATGCCTTAGTCGTAACAGATCAACGCGAACGCCCTGTGGTGCTCTTCCGCTCGCCGTGGTCCAAAAACTTTGCCAGGGAGCGCAATTCGGACCATGCGCTGTTAGAGATGGGTTAACCGTTACTCCGGCTCTCGTCGGTACATGCACCTTGAAATTTGCACACCGTGCTCATGTGACTCGGTCATGCGGTGATATATGCGACATGGGCTCCAACTCTAGGCTTCGAGCAACCGAAGGAATTGGACAATGCCCAGCGCTTCGATATTCTTTGAGAGGGGAAAATGCTCTGATCCCGGGTAAATGACAAATCGTTTGGTGGCTTGAACGTCTTGGCTCGCCAAATGAAATCCCTTTCGCACTCGCGGGGCTATTGATCGCTTCACTTCAACCGCCCAGACCTCATGTCGAGGGCCTTCCAACACCAAATCAATTTCTGCTTGGGCACTTGTCCGGTAATAGCTATAGCGCCATTTATCGGAGAGGTGACAGATAATATTTTCGATGATAAATCCTTCCCAACTTGGGCCAACGGACGGATGGCCTAGTAGTGTCTCAAAGTCGGCAATGTTTAGAAGTCGATGCATCAAGCCTGTGTCGCGAAGATAAATTTTGGGGGCTTTCACCAAGCGTTTCTTGGTGTTCCCAGCCCAAGGCTGAATCTGGCGAAGCATGTAAAAGTCAGACAGGATATCGATATAGTTTTTGACGGTCTTATAGTTGACGCCAAGACTCTCACTGAGTTGAGAGAGATTGACTTGTTGCGCATGATGATGTGCGAGCATGGACCAAAGCCGACGCATGGTCACGGCTGACACTTGCGGTCCCATCAACGGAATATCTCGTTCAACGTAAGACGAGATAAAGTCCGATCTCCAATCCCAACTCTCGTCATCACTATTCGCCAGATAGCTTTGCGGGAATCCTCCACGAAACCACAACTTTTCAAAATTAAAGCCTAAGGGGTCGGCTTGCGACAGTTCCAAGACGGAAAATGGACTGAGTTCGAGGAATCGAACACGGCCGGCCAGGGTTTCTGAAGAATGCTGAATCAGATCACGAGACGCGGATACTAAGAGTAGAAACTGTCCGGTGTTTTCTCCAGCCCGTTTCCGAATATCGACTAATCCTCTGAGTAGACGAAATAATCCAGGTATGCGTTGGACTTCATCGATAATGAGCAAGGTGTTCGAGAAGCGTCGTAAGTAGGCTTCGGGATCGCTTAGCTTGGCTTGATCGGTATCTAGCTCAAGGTCCAGGTATGAAGTTTCTTTCCTGGTAGATTTTTCGATTTCTAAAGCCAGGGTTGTCTTGCCAACCTGTCGTGGCCCTAAAAGAGCCACGACGGGCATTGTTTTCAAGGCCTTTGTGAGGCGATCGTCTAGAGAGCGCCGGATCATTATTGTAATTTAGCATTTACTACACTAATATACAATATAAAGTGTATTTTGTAGAATATTTTAGGACTGTGGAGGTGATTTTGTAACATTGGTGGCCTCAAAACGCTCTCTAGATGTTTAGACATCATAATATCGCACTGCTAACATCATCGAATTCCTTATGATTACAATCGCCATTCAATTTCATTGTGTTCATTGATCAACGTAACGTCCGGTGGTGCTCGCCGCGGACCAAAAAATTTGCTGTGAATCTAATCTAGAACACCAACTGCTTGAGATAGGCGAATCGCTCTCGACAGTTGTTTTTCTGACTTCCTTGAAAGACGTTATGAAGGCCTTGAGGGGGGTGAATGGGAAGAACGTCTCGTATTTCGTTATGAGACCTTAGGGCGTGCAGTGATTCATCTTTGATGCAATGCGTGGTTTTCTGTTATCGGATAATAATTTCCACTCGACGATTTAACGGTTCACTGACCCCGTCTGGAGTCTTGATGATGGGGTTGTTTTCTCCATGGCTGGTGACTTCGATGCTTTGCGGGTTGATGCCTGTTGCGACAAAGAGATCAAACACGCTCGTCGCTCGACGTAACGATAACTGATAATTATATTCATCGGACCCGGCACGGTCGGAATGGCCGATAACACTAATATCGGGGGACGTGCGTTCAGCAATAACCGAAAAAATTTCCGGTAGAAGCAGTTGTGATGCTTGGGACAGTTTTGTGTCATTTTCAAAATGAAGTGTATAAGAAACTGGGTCTTCTGGTTTGGCTTGCAGGGCATCTTTAAACGCTTCCAATATATCTTTTTCATCCAAGATAAATGGTTCAGGAAGTGCCTGGTCGGCATTTCCAATACTGATCGCTTCTCCGGCTTTGTTCAGGTTTTGGCTTCCTTGCTTATTTGAGACTTGAATACTGCCGACTGTGCCATCTGGGCTTTCAAGGAGTACCACAAGACTTTTGGGTAATGTAATGGTGAGCGTGATCGTTTCCTCTTGAGCGGAGTTTCCGTCGCTGACTGAAAAGGTCAGTGTAGATTTCCCGACTTGTTCCGCGGTTGGAGTGAAGGTAAAGAGTCCAGCCTTTTCGTCCATATGGCTGTTTTCCGGTAACGGCCGTTTGATGACTTCAAATGTTAATGCATCCCCTTCTGGATCGAGAGCATGAGGAGCGATCTGTAATGTTTCTCCTACGGCAACCGTCTGATCGCCAATAGAGGTAAGTTTCGGCGGTTGGTTTGGTAAGACGTTGATCGCTGTTGCCGGTTTGCTGTGTGCATTGTTAACGATTTGAATACTGGAGATCCGATCGTTTTCGTGAAGAGGTGAGAGGTTCCTGGCTTGCCACTGACCTTGCTCGTCAGCCCGGATTTGCTTGTCAAGAGGAATCCCATTTTTTAGCAGCTGAATATTGGCTAACGAATGGGCCGACCCAGCGATAATCGTATCGCCGGCTTTCAGGGGCGCGAGTACGACGGGAGGGCGAGGCTTTACCGTCAATTGCACTGGTGCCGACTGAACCTCTTGCCAGCGTGCCCGTATTGTCACGGTTCCTGAATCTATCCCAGTGACAACGCCATCAGAGTCAATGGTCGCGATTGTTGGAGGGCTACTTTCCCATGTGACTGTTGGCATAGGGGTTTCCGTTCTGCCATTTGAGAAAAGGCCGGAGGCCGTGAAGCGTTGAGATTGTCCTAGCTCTATCGTGGTTACGTCGGTAGGGTCAGCGGCGAGCGTGATGTGCATGAGTTTTGGAGGTGCGACGACGACTGGAATTGAGGCATCGCTCTGAATATGCTTCACGAGTTGCGAGCTCGTGACGCGATCATGCTCGTGAAGCGGAGAGCGTGTGACCGCTTGCCATTGGCCTTCGGCATCAGCATAAACCGGTGTATGAAGCGGGACTCCATTCACCATGACTTTGATCCTGGCCGATGGTGCGGCCATCCCAGACACGCGCGTGTCACCGGCATTGAGTGATGGTGTAACGACGGGTGGATGGGGTTTGACGGTCACGTGAGCCTGAGTGGATTGCACACCTTCGCGCATGGCTTGAACCGTTGCCGTCCCGGCTTCCAGTCCCGTAACTATTCCATTGGCATCGATGTTGGCGACTCTCTGAGGTAGTATGGCCCAGGTGATCTCTGACATCGGGGATTCTATTTTCCCATTAGAATAGATGCCGGACGCCGTGAAGCGTTGTGTTTGGCCTAGCTCCAGTGTAGTGACGGTTGTGGGACCGGGATTGAGCGTGATGTGCGTCAGGATGGTCGGGGCAACGACGACTGGTATCGAATCGGCACTTTCTATATGGTTCACGATTTGAGCGCTGGAAATCTGATCATGTGCCTTGAGTGGAGAGAGAGTCTCCGCTTGCCAGTGCCCCTCAGTGTTAGCAAGGACCGGTGTGTGAAGTGGGACGCCATTGATCATGATTTTGATGTTGGCTGACGGTATGGCCTTCCCGGATACAAACGTGTCCCCGGCGTTGAGTGAAGACGTCATGATCGGCGGGCGGGGCTTGACTGTCACGAATGCCTCAGCGGATTGAATGCCTTCTCGGGTAGCTTGGACGATTGTGCTTCCGACTTTTTGCCCGGTGACGATCCCGTCTGGGTTAATGGTGGCCACGGTTGGTTGGGTGGTTGACCAGGTAACTTCAGCGAGTGGGGCTTCCATCTTGCCGTTGGAGAAAATCCCCCTTGCCATATAGGGGAGCGATTGCCCTTCTTCAAGCATGGTTGCGATGACAGGGTGAATCTCTATTTCCGAAAGTGTGACTTCCTGTACGCTGATTGGCACGGATGTCTGGCTTGTGTGTCTATTAAGGGTCTGAGTTGCTGTGAGCACTTGTCCTTTTTTCAATTCCGGAATTGTCAGTTCATATGTTCCTTCAGATGACACAACCCCTTTGGCGATTGGAAGTCCTTTCTGCCAGATGTAGATCTGTGCGTGTGGAATTCCTGTGCCGGAAATGGTTGTTCCATTCTCCCATACGGCAGGACGTATCCAGGGAGCGTCGAGAGGCTTGGGAGGAGTGGCGCAGCTCGTCAGAAGAAACAGGAAAAGGCATAGGCCTCCTATGGCCTGACGGAATGTCCGTGCTGTATGTGTTGTACGCACAGACAGATCCTGATAACGATGTGAGATGGTAGCGAGGCGAAGAGCCCTACCCTTCCTGGTTTGTTTGGTCTTCTTCATGATCTATGCGAATGACGAATCGTGTCCCTCGAATTCCGACAGTTGCGGTTGGTGTTCTAATCGAAACGGATTCTGGTGAGAGTTTGGCGATAATTCCGGAGAGGTAGACCAGCGTACCTCTGATCATTTCTGTCACAAGCGAGTAGTGTTCGTGTTGAGGGTTAAAGATGAACTCATGAACCGTGAGATGGCTCGTGGGGCCAAGCGAAAGCCTTGTGTTGTCTTTCAGCGTGACGCCTAATGAACCTGTCTCATCCGTTTCAAGGACATCACGTTGAAAAATGGCATCGCCTACATGGCATTGAATTCGGTCCTTTCCTCTGATAATGAACGCGTGGGCATTCACCGTTTTTACGGTTCCGATGACAGGTTGCTCTGCCAAGGCTATGGACGTGTGACTGCATAATCCGACAAGCAGAAGGCCAGCGAGGAGATATCGTCGAGTAAGGACAGCGTTGACAATCACAAATATTCCCCTTTCTTATAACAGACAAAGAAAAGGATGCGGGACATACTTACTGAACCCACGGTCGTATCATGCCGTCTCCATGTTCCATTTTTTATGAATCATAGCTGGGAGATTATGATACAACATTTTGTTAAAAACAACATGCCCATTCAATTTTGCTGTGGGACGGGCAGCGATGTGCATGCTCCGTAGTTGTGACGTGTTCCTACGTGAGCCGTGATATAAAAGTTCCCGTCCAGTCTTTCGGGGGAGGGTGTGTTTGGTAGTGGAGAAGACATTCGCTATATAATGTATGCAGGGGGAGCGGCATATGGGGATTGTGCTCGAGATCTTGCAGGATTCGATGAACCCGGTTCCACGCTCGGCTTCGAAAGGCCTCTAACATGTCAGCATGTAATTGCATTAAGGCCTGAAAACGAGGGTCCATATGTAGCAGGTCGTCCCCGATCACCGTAAAGGTCCTTGCCGCTTCTTTTTTGCCTTTTAAGGTTAAAAGGTCAATCTCAAGGATGGCCAACCGTGTGTGAACGAGTTCGGCTGTGTCTGGTCCAATCACGATGCCTAGGTCATAGGTCTTCGACAGTCCCTCAAGACGAGAGGCAATATTTACCGTATCACCAAGGACTGAGTAATCAAATCGTTGTTCGGAGCCGACATTCCCAACGACACATGGGCCGGTGTTGATCCCGATTCCGATTTTGATGGGTGGAAAGGTCTGCCCGACAGGTGTCGCCTCATTGATCCGTGTTTGATTAAAGATTTCTACTTGGTGCAGGATATCCAAGGCGGCATTGCACGCATGTACGGCATGGTGGGGGTCATCTAGCGGGGCATTCCAAAACGCCATAATGCCATCACCGAGATACTTGTCGATTGTACCGTGGTGAGACAGGATCGCCTTCGTCAGTGGGGTGAGTAGTTGGTTGATCAGTTGGGTTAACCCTTGCGGGTCTGCTTGGTACTGTTCCGAGATACTGGTGAAATCACGGACATCACAGAACAGCACCGTCATGGTTTTGGTTTCACCTCCAAGGTGCACCTGTCCGGAGTTGTGCGACAATTGTTCGACAAGTGCGGGTGAGACATACCGACTGAACGTGTTTCGGATTTGTCGACGGGAAAACTCTTCGCGGACATAGTTGAGGTAGCTCAAGAGACTATAGAGGCCGAGAATTCCCACAGCTCCATAGGACACATCAATTAACACGCCATGGGCCGCATGCCAGTACCATGATGCGGCGACCATCCCAATAGTAATGCAGGTTCCCAACAGCAGGGTGTGAAGCGCGCCAAAGAATGGAACAAGGAAAATGATGAAGAGTCCCAATATGAGGATCATAATCAGTTCTTGCGCAAGCGCGATATTTGAACGGGTTAAGAATGACTGGGTGAGCAACATGTCGAGAATTTGGGCATGGATTTCTACCCCTGGTAATGTGCCTTCGATTGGCGTGACTTTGTCATCTCCGAGTCCTGCTGCGGATGACCCGATGAGCACCAGTTGCCCCGACAATTGTTCAGGCGGGATGGAGTCGGTCAGAATATCCATGGCTGAAATATACCGTTCTGGGTTCCGTTTGGCGAAGTGGATCCACATTCGGCCGGTGTCGTCGGTTGGGATATGCACCTGTCCTACTGCGACGTGTTGAATGCCGGCGAAATCCGTATTAACTGAGAGTGTAGACTCCTGTGTTGCCACCCGAATGAGTTCAAGGCTGAGAGTCGGAAGAATGTTGGGGCCTACGCGTAGTAACATCGGCACTCTTCGGACGACGCCATCGGGTTCTGGGTTGAGTGTAATGACTCCATGCCCTGCTGCTGCGGTCTCTATTGCTGGAATATTACGAAGCAATCCTGGATAGGAGAACAGGTGTGGTTTCGGGTCCGGCCCGATCTCCATGAGTGTCGGCGTTCTCGGTGGTAACGTATGATTTGCCGGATTGGCAGTGGGTAATGCCGCTTGTGAAACGACAATCGGTTGCTGTCGTATGGCCTCGGCCAATACACGATCATTGTCGGGGAGGTTGAGTAGCTGTTCTCGTGTGCGGGGGTTGAGGCCGTCAAGTGTCTTGACAAATTCCGTTGGTGATAGCCGATCTGGTTCGGCAAAGATGATATCAAACCCGATGGCTTTAACGTGTGCGCGAGACAGGTGTGTAATTAATTGAGCAATCATCGTTCGCGGCCATGGCCACTGACCGTACGTGGCCAGGCTTTTCTCATCTAAGTCGATAATCACTACCTGATTGTGTGTTGGGAGTCGGGGTTGAATCTTTTGAAAATAGTCAAAAACTTGAAGCCGGAGTACTTTGACCGGAATAGGGTCCCAGATCCGTACGATCAGTAAGATTGCGAGAATCGCAAGTCCCATAGATCGGGGTCGCATGAGAAAGCTGGCGAATGAAGTCATGTCTCTATTTCTGCGATCGATCGTAGATCGGTTTGGCTTTTCGGTACAAACGGTATCTGTGAATACTCTTGCTGTGCGCAGGTACCCCCTGTAGACGCTCGTCAAGCGTCCCAACTATACAGGGAATGCGACACGGTGCGTTTCGCGGCCTATCGAGGATTGTTATACGCATTATTGACGTTTTTTTGGCTACTGACAAGTGTACGTGTTCCGTTATCTTTGCTGGAGACTCTTGATTTCTTTGTGTGACGCGATGCGATCTAAGGCGCCTTTCTGCATCGGCGATGCGAGAAATCGGGAGTGAGTGGGTCAAACGATATCGCGTCTATAGCGTGCACAAGGTATCTAGCAAAAACACTCTAAGGGTGCTAGGATCCTTTCACTACGCAGGGGTTACAGGCGGAGCAGGGAAGCTATGAGTGGTTGTGCCCACAATTCGGACGCACCGTCCGGGAGCGTTCGTTTGCACCTTCAGGACCGGCTGAGTCGTCGAGAGCGTGAATTAGAAGCTGCCCGTCGAATTAGCGAGGCGCTCTTTCAACGTCTTCGCCTCGAAGATGTCTTAGAGGAAGCGCTGCATATTGCCCTGGATGTTGTCGAGGCAGAGGCTGGCTGTATTCTTTTTGCAAACCCAGAATCGCAAGAATTGGAGTTTATCCATGCCAAAGGGGAAAAATCTCCACCGATTGGCACGACCTTTTCTTGGGATGAGGGGATTGCCGGAGTGGCGTTCCAGCGTGCCGAAGCCATTGTGGTTGGTGATGTGCAACACGATCAACGCCATTTTATGGGGATTGATCAAACGTTTGGACACGTCACCCAGGATTTAATCGCGTTGCCGTTAAAGCGCTGGGAGGGTCCTCCCATTGGCGTACTTGAAGTCATGAATAAACAGGTCGGACGACTTGATCATGATGATGTGGCGATCTTGACCATCATTTCTGCCTTTACAGCGATTTCGATTGAGGAAGCCCGTTTATTTGAGCAAGTCAAATTGAGTGAGGTGGCGCATGTATTGGGAGATATCAGTCATGATATCAAAAACATGATGATGCCGATTACCTATGGCGCGTGGATTCTTGAAAAGAAGCTGCACGATCTCGTAGGTCATGTGGCTCCGAATGCCGCGGAACACGTCAAAGCCAATCAGGAGTCGAGTGAAAAAATTCTTTCAATGATTAAGTGTAATGCCCGTCTGATTCAAGATCGTGTCAAAGAAGTCGCGGATACGATCAAGGGACTCAGCGGTCCCCCTCAGTTTGGTCCTTGCCAGCTTCTCGATGTCGTGACCATGGTGTTGGGCACGTTACAGCCGCTGGCTGAGGAGCGTGGTATTTCCCTGCAGAAGGAAAATCTGAATCTGTTACCTACGATAGAGGCTGATGAACGTCGTGTCTTCAATGCATTGTATAATCTGATTAATAATGCACTTGATGAGGTTGCGAGTGGCGGGGCTATTACCATCACGGGTTCGCTTGAGCCGGATGACAACGCCATTTGTTTATCGGTAGCCGATACCGGCCGTGGGATGTCCCAAGAAGTTCGTGAGAGTCTCTTTACCAATCGAACAATCAGCCGAAAGGTCGGGGGGACCGGACTTGGAACCAAAATCGTTAAAGATGTTGTTGATGCACATGGAGGACAGATTCATGTCGACAGTCACATTGGGCTCGGTACGACATTTCACATCCGTCTCCCGCTCGTTCAGCCTGCATCTCGATCTCGCTAGTCATGTCCCACATTGTTATTCCAGCACTCGATGAATCGTCTGCGCCAGTTCATGGCTTAAGATCGGCTTCATTAAAAATGCCCGGATTCCCAATGCTCTGGCTTTTTCAGGAGTCATCGTGTAGCTGAATCCTGTGCAGAGAATAATGGGAAGTTCTGGACGAATGCTGAGTAATTCCCTGGCCAGCGCATCGCCAGTTAAATGAGGCATGGTTTGGTCTGTGATGACGGCGTCATAATGAAACGGGTCATGACGAAAGACACGGAGGGCTTCAAGGCTACTGGTCCGAACCACAGCTTCATATCCGAGTTGCTGCAACATTTTTTGTCCCAGTTGCGTAAGCGGCTCTTCATCATCCACAAACAGAATGCAGCCTTGTTTGTGATGAACGGGCAGACTCTCGTGCATTTCAGATTCGATCACCGCATCGGTTCGCGGTAAAAAAATATCAAACCTCGTGCCTTCCCCGAGCGTGCTCTCAACGGTGATGGCTCCTTCATGATTGGCAATGATGCCATGAACGACGGAGAGTCCCATGCCCGTGCCTTCTCCCAAACGCTTTGTAGTAAAGAACGGTTCAAAAATTCGATTTTGAATGTTTGGAGGAATGCCGTTCCCCGTATCGCTAATGGAGAGGCGAATGTACGTACCTGGGTTGAGTTCATGGGGGAGAGAGTCCTGTGGGTTTGAGACATCCATGTGGTCGAGTGAGACCGTTAATGTCCCGCCGTGTTCGCGCATGGCATGTTCGGCATTGGTGCAAAGATTCATCAAGACCTGATGGATTTGCGTCGGATCGGCCAGGACAACTCCTAATCTTGAGGGAAGATGTTGCTCAATGGTAATGGTTGAGGGGAGCGTTGCCCGTAAGAGGTCAAGTGCTTCCTTGACCACTAAATGGAGTTCGATTGGAATTCGTTGTTGGTCAACTTGGCGACTGAACGTCAAAATGTGAGCAACTAATTCTTTGGCGCGATGGCCGGCTTTTAAGACATGTTGCAGATTCTGATAGATCTCTCCGTTTGGGAATGTTTTGATCAAAGCAAGTTCCGTGTACCCGAGAATTGCTCCAAGAATATTATTGAAATCGTGAGCAATACCGGCCGATAAGGTGCCAAGGGCTTCCATTTTCTGTAGTTGGTGAAGTTTTTGTTCCGTTTGCCGAAACGCGTCTTCCGCATGCTTCCGTTCGGTAATATCCAGAACAATAGCCATGAAGACCGGGAGCGAGGCCGAGGTTGAACGTTCGAGATATACTTCGACTGGATACAATGTCCCATTTTTCCGGCGATGCATGGTGGTGAATTGAATACGTTGTTCTTCACCGGTTCGGATTGGCCGTACAAGCCTGTTAAACGAATCGGATGAAAATTCAACCATAAGATCTAAGGGGGTAAGGCCAGACAATTCTTCATTCGAATACCCAAGATTGTCACGTGCGCCGGAATTGACTTCGATGAAAGTGAGTGTGTCGAAGTCAAAAATATAGAGTTCATTGAGCGAAGCTTCCAGCATTTGTAACAACTCGGATTGTCGCGCTTCCCCTTTCTTGCGTGTATGTGTTTCGTGCTCCAATTCGACAAGCTTTTTCTCAAGACGATTGACGAGTCGCTCATTGTAGAGTTGCAACACTTCTGTTTCTTCCAATGTGCATGCCGGCCGATCCGTCTTCCGTGGCGGGTCGGTCTGTATACTCTGTGTAACCTCTTTGACGTGACGTAGGAACTCATCCGGTTCCGAAGGTTTTCTGATGAAGCGATCTGCGCCTAATGACAAGGCGAATTGTTCATCTTTCGCATCAGTATAGGTTGCCGTATAGAAAATGAATGGAATGGATCGTTGGCGAGGGTCTTCCTTGATTTTCTTACAGAATTGAAATCCATCCATCACTGGCATGAGAATATCTGAAATGATTAACCCACATTCTTGAGCGGAAAGTTTTTCAAGCGCTTCAGCACCATTGGTCGCGGTCGTCACGTCGTAACCACTTGTCGTCAACATTTGCTCCAAGAGATAGAGGGACTCTCTCTTGTCATCGACGATGAGAGTTTTCATGGCAATGTGGTTGTCCTTACAAACACGATGTATGCATGTCTATGCTCTGACATCCAATGTGTATTTACCCAATCGATGACTAAACACACGGGAAGACTGTATGAATACGTTGATGATGGATGGACGATATGTCTTGCGTGACAGGACCGTGGATAGTAAATGAACGCGAGTTCTCAGGTTGGTTAAATTTTGGTAGAGAACGCGTACGCGTGTGAAGTCGTGTGATGAAAAAAGCAGATGAATTTTTGGGAAATAGAGGGGGATGCATAAGGGATTTATGTTTCAATAGATCAAATAAACGATTGTGATCAGACAGTCGTATCGTCAGCTATCTATCAATATGTTCACATAAATATGATAATGAAAGACTCACCATACCCCTTTACGCATGATCTCGCAAGGGGTGATGTTTAGCTTTGTGAGAATTGGAATGAACCGCAGGCAGGGTGAAAATTTACGATATATCGAATAGTTTTCGACTTCTGAATGTGTATGTCGTCTCAATCAGCTCTCATATCCTCTAGCACGCGCACCATCTCATGATGAATCATGCCATTGCTGGCAATGATGTCTTGTCCATAGATGGAAAAGGGTTTTCCTGTGTAGTTGGTGACTTTCCCACCGGCTTCTTCCACGATGAGTGTTCCGGCTGCGGTATCCCATGGATTGAGTTTCAATTCCCAAAACCCATCGAATCGGCCACAAGCAACATAGCAAAGATCGATAGCTGCGGTTCCCGTTCGTCGCATCCCACGCGCACGTAAAGAGAAAGCGCAAAACTCTTTGAGGTTATTATCGGCCACGGTGTGGACATCATATGCGAAGCCTGTGACGAGCAGCGCATCCCCGAGTTTTGGCGTGGCGGACACGTGGATTGGTGTATTGTTGAGCCAGGCACCTTTTCCCTTTTGGGCGACGAATAGTTCGTTTCTGGTTGGGTCAAGGACTACGCCTACGTGAACATCCCCTTCGTATTCAACTCCAATCGATACATTGTACATCGGAAAGCCATGCGCAAAATTCGTCGTCCCATCAAGTGGATCGATAATCCACTTGTAAGGACTCTGGTCTTGTGTCTGGAGTCCTTCTTCTTCGGCTAAAATTTGGTGAGATGGAAAGGTTCGATTGATGATTCCAATAATAGTTTTTTCTGATGCGAGGTCAGCTTCGGTGACGAGGTTAATTTGCGATTTTTTGTGAATTTCAAATCCTTTCTTTGCATAGTCTGTCAGGATTGAGCCACCAAGTTGTGCAGCTTCAATCGCAATGTTAGTCAAGTGATCAAGTTCAGAGTGAGATAGTGACATGTTCGTCCTTCTATAGAACCCTCTGCAAAAGTTAGCTGAGTTGTCGGTCTTCTCTTTCGGGTCGTCTTTTTGAGGAGGCCTGTGTGTCTCGCTCTCTTGTTTCATTCTTCCTTGCTCCTCGTTTTGCGGCTTGTCAGCATCGCTCATCGGG
>BQIV01000013.1 GCA_021604005.1 Nitrospirales bacterium
CGTAGGAATCCTTGTAAAGCTTTTTCCGAAAGCGGCGATTCACGGTTTGCTGGCTTCCATTGGAGTCATCATCATCGCAAAACAATTTCCTGTATTGATGGGATTGAATCCACAGGGGGCTCCTCTAGAGTTACTCGCTGGTATCCCTTCCTTTGTTATGAACATGAACCCGAAAGTTGCGTTAATTGGAATGATGGGTCTTACGATTGTGGTGGGTTATAGCTATATAAAAAATCCCAAATTGAAGGTCATTCCCGCACCCATGTTGATGTTAATGATCACTGTTCCAATAGCCATATTTTTAGGAATTGGGGAGAAGGGGTCGTATACGTTCAATAATCAAATTTACGAACTCGGCGAAAAGTTTTTAGTCAATGTTCCAGGTAATTTGCTGCATGCCATAACTTTCCCGGATTTTTCAGGAATAACCACGGAGACTGGAATTAAGTATACGGTTCTTTTTGCGATCATTGGAAGTTTGGAGAGCATTCTCAGTGCCAAGGCTATTGATGGGATCGATCCGTGGGGTCGAAAAACAAATCTGGATCGAGACTTGTTGGCCACCGGTACAGCGAACACCTTGTCGGCTTTCATTGGTGGATTGCCCATGATTTCTGAAATTGTTCGAAGTAAAGCCAACATTGATAATGGGGCAAGAACCCGGTTTGCTAATTTTTACCACGGAATGTTTTTACTGATATGTGTTGCATTGATTCCAGGGGTTATAAATCAAATTCCCCTCGCTGCCTTGGCAGCGTTATTGGTCATCACAGGATCTCGTCTGGCTTCTCCCAATGAGTTTGTGTCTGTGTATCGTGAGGGAAAAGACCAGTTCATTATTTTTGTCTCTACCATATTGGGTGTACTCGCTACTGACCTTTTAAAAGGATTAGCGATTGGAATTGGAGTCAGCATTGTCATGCATTTCATTCGTGGGGGGTCCATCTTCAGATTGAACGCCAAGATCATTCATGAACGGGATCAGTCTGTCACGATTTTTTTACGAGGTTCCATCATTTTCAGTTCATGGATTCCTCTAAGAAAACACCTTGATCGTTTTTTTCTGGAAGGGAAGCGTGTCACCGTGGATATGACAGAAACGAAACTTGTGGACCGTAGGATCATGTCTAAGATTGACGAGTGGATAAGGAAATTCAGAGAAAACGGTCTTGAGTTGTCAGTGCGAGCCAGAATGACATCACTCGATGAGTGATTCGAATATCGTAGCGTGTACGCGTGATAAAACCACCCTGGTGGGAGGGGAGTTTTGGGGAATTCCAACTGCAAAAGACATGATACCTTGCGCGCATGCGACCATTGAATTGTTCGCAACAAGTCAGTCTTTATCTTGTGATTTCTCTTTCTGCAATCGATCCAAAAGTTGATTGAAACTTTGGCTCAGGGTGCCCAATTCATTTCGGGAATGAACTGGGAGGCGTTTTCCCTTGTAATTTCCATGCGCAAGCTCATCTGCCAGTTTGCAAACATCCAGGATGGGTTCGCTGATTGAGCGAGTGATGTTTGCCCCCAACACGCCGCTGATCAGTGCCGCCGTAAAAAACAATGCCACTAAAAGTACAATTAAAAAATGCGTTCTGCTGGAAATCTCTTCAACATCATTTTCCAGCAATTGCTCCTGAACCGCAGTCATTTCATTCAAGAGTTCCTTGATTCGAAATGCTAAAGGGGCAGCCTCAGTTTTCGTCAAATAATTAGCCCGGTTCCAATCTTCTCCTGACCGAATGCGGATAATTTCTTTCAGTAAAGGATCGAACTGATTGAGTTCATCTTGCAGGGATTTAAAATTCTTCAACTGCTCTTTACTGAAGTTGTGTTCATTTTCCTGTAATGCTTCCATAGACGCAGCACTTTTTCCCCAGTTTTCCAAAGATTCCTTTTTAAATTCTTGTTTGCCAGATAACAAAAACTCGTCGGCTCTTTCCAAAGCCAGACTGGTTGTCGTCTCTATAGTAGCGAGAATTTCTACCAGTTGCTGATTTTGGGGAGTAATTTTGCTTTTCACATTCTGCTTGATCATTTTATCAACGGTTGCCACGATGGCTTTTTCCAAAGGTTCCGCTTGATCGAAAAGAATTTTTTGTGCAGGAGAATTTTCCGGGGTTCGTGCGATATCTTCGATCTTCTGTTGGGTCTTCTTAAAATCATCGATTTCTTTTTCGATAGTTTTTAACCGGGCCTTATTTTCCGGATCTGTCCAGTGGGGAGCAAGCTGATGCATCTGCTTCAGGGATGGGTTGATGAGTTCTGCCCAGGCAAGGGCTCGTTCTGTCTGGTATTTTGGATCTCCCAGGAGAATCCACCCACGCAGCGAAGCCAGGGAGTGGTTGATACCATTTAACATCATAAGACTGGCATGAGCCGTGGGAGTTCGAAGGTCGACAACCCTCTTCGTGATTATCTCCATAGTTTTTACTTGCTGAATGGTGAGCAATACCACACCCATTAAAATAAGTGTGGTAACCCCGAACCCCAAGCCCACTTGCTTCCCTATCGTCATATCCCTAAAATTAAACATCTCAACCCCCGAATCTAACTTTTCATCAACTCCCGCGCTGTAGCGAGGAGGAAGAATGTATCAAATTGTCTCGTTATTATCATAGCAAAACGTAAAGTCTGTACTATAGTAATAGTTTGAGTTTCTCCCGATCCATTTGCAAGGCATTGAAAAAACGGTGCCTACCTTCTCTCTGTCTAGTCATTCATCGTTTAACCATTCTAAACATTATTCGAAATTTCGAAAAATGAAAGTCAGTGATCCATACATGAAAATCGTGGAATGGTCGGAGGAAGATCAGTGTTACATCGGAACCCGTCCAGGACTCATGCTTGGCGGGATCCACAGCAAAGACGAGGCCAAACGTGTATAAAGAGCTTTGCCAAGCGGTGGAAGAGTGGATAGATATTTATGAGAAGGATACAGAGCCTCTACCAGCAGCCACGACCGGGAAAAACTACTCAGGAAAATTTGTCGTCAGAGATGGCAAGGAGCTACATAAGTCGTTGGCCATAGACGCGCTCCGTCGAGGAAAAAGTCTAAACTCCTATTGTGTAAATTTACTCAAGGAGGAAAGCCCCCTCTACAGAATACACAAGTGCAAGCCACGTATTTCGGAGCAAAACCGCAACCCCACTTCGTCCAGAAAGTAGTCATCCAACTTTCAGCCAAAATAATTACTCCACAAAAGGTTAGGTCCCTTAACAAGAAAGGTTCCTGACACCTTATTGCCTACACCCTGTTTATGTGAGAATGTCCAGATATGGAAACTTTAAATAAGATAGTTTCAGAAGAACCCTAGCATTCATTATGCCCTGGCCCGTCATGTGGAATGGCGCTACCCTCCTGATCACATATGCCATAATGCCGTAGATCTAGAGGTTAAAGAGTACTTCTCAACAGGTCTTTCACGCATTCTGTTTTTTACTCGAGTGGTTAAAGTATTAAAACTAGATTTGATCCTTATGTTTATAAAACTAGTCTTGCCCCCTAGTTTAGTAGGACGAGAACGCATAGAGCCGTTTCAATGAACTTACAAGGGATCGTCGTCGATAAGTCATAAATTACGCACTTTTTCAGGATGTTATTTTGATGTTGATAAAGGAAGAACCTAAAAAGAAGGCTAGAAATTCACTGTTTGTTGGATTCGTTACGTGATGAGATTTCTCCCCTTTTCTCATGAGATAGAAGTTAAGTCGTGGCTATAGGTCTAGAGACTTTCAGACGTAGAATCAGATAGATAGTACTCCAAAGAAAACACCAGCATCGTACTTAATTCATGAGACTCGGCCGGTACTACTATTAGCAGCCTCGTCCCACGCTAGGGCAACGACTATCACAGACATCTACCACTTGCCCTACTGACTTTTCCTCCATGTACCAGGCTTGAAGACTCTGATTCAGGCCTCCAGTCGGAGATTCTGTGATACTAACAAAAGTATAGCATGCTGGAAGCTCTTCCAGCTGCAGCATTCGTAATCCCTTGCCCAACGAAGACAGTTTTTTCGAGCGCGCGATTGCACGGAATTTTTCGTCGTCGATAATGCGCTGGAATGCGCCATCGTTGAGCACGCTCACCTTGACGCGACTACTGATCTCTACAGGCCATTCTTTTTCAAATGCGTGAGTGTGGCCGTAAACAAAGACTCGCATATTGGGAAGATCTTCCCATCGACCCTTGACATACGGTCCCACAACTCGCTCCCTGGACCAGAGCAGTTTCTCGACTGCCGATCCTAGCTTTTTGCTTGTGGTCGTCGGACATTGTGGTTTTGCCTTGCGGACTGCGATCTGGTCACACAGTGCCAACACCGCGTTATCAGGGAGCTTTTGTCGGTCCTGTGCAAGCCCTCTAAGAGCTTGTTCCAGGTTCGTCTTGTCGGAAACTGAGAGCATCGCTGCCAGAGGATCATCTTTAGCAAACGCCCCAGCAAATAATGCTGAGCCTAGGTCTCGTGCTTTATTAGTATCCCATTTTGGTAAATCGTTATTGTCTGTCTCCCCCAAGAATGCAATCTTCTGTCTCACCGATGTCTCAAGTAGGTTGAACTTCACGAAGCGAAAGAAGTCAAAGACGGTCGCAAATACGCCACGGTCACCCATTCTATATTTCGTACCGGCTGACAGAGGACTCAAATTGTCGATAAGCGGGTAAGATTCCTCCTCGTCGTTAAAGATTTTCTGTACGAACTGTTCCCCCCACGGACGCTCGAGGTATGTCACTCCGTTGACCTGTTTCGAGACTGTCGGCCATTCTTCGTAACGATTCGGATCCCATCCAATCTGGTGGCCGTGCTCAGCTACAACCCGCCCCTTCTCCGACTTCCAGGTGCCATCTTTGACTCGGTTGATGCAACTTGTGTCCGATTCAAGAGAGTCAGCTACCATCGCCCAGATGTTGTCAAGGACCAATGCCGCATCATGATTACCCGGAATTACATGCACACAGTTTGTCCTGTTTGTCCCTTTTCGGGAGAATGCAGCCAAAGCTGCCAATTCTCGGGAATGTGCTTTGAGGACAGCCCCCGCTATAACAGTCATCTCTTCAAGACTGCAGCCATAATCCCCGTTCGGCCCCTTACAGGTAACTCCCGTAGGGGGTTGCCAAAGCTCCAGGAAGTCACCTACGATTACAAGATCCACTGCAGCATTGCCAGGTTGTGAAATGTGTTTGAGAAATCCCTCAAATGCTACAGGCCAGCGAAAGTCCTCCGTCTTATACCAGGATCCGTTTGCATCTTTTCCCAACCCCATGTGAAGATCGCTGATAAAGACTATCGTGCGAGGCGAAGCTGAATTTACGCCTTCGACAGCGAAGAGGAAAATGATGCAGAGAATTATCTGGCCAGTTCTTCTGAAAAATGTTGCTGTTAGAGTCATTCTGTTCTCCTCATGGACTAGCACACAGGCGTAAATTCGGATTTCCGACGAAAATAAGCTCCAATCCCATGTCGCCAACTGAGCCTTTTACCTTCAAATCAGTGTGATTCTTCATAGCTGTAGCCGTCGCCGATATTGCTTGGTTAAAAAGGTTAAGTAATGCGTAATCCTTACCCTGAGCGAGAGCTTTATTCACTAGCCGAGTAAATTCAATAGCAAAGGCCTTACCGTAGTTTGCATCAAGGGAGAAAGGAGAGAGAATCGCAGCATCAAGGCCAAAGCTGTTGAGCTTCTCATATAGGAGTCGGTCGACACGATTCACACCAGCTGATTCGCACATTACAAGTAATGCGGCAGTTGCTTCACCATACTCCCTGGTAAGCTCGTTGACCTGGAGTTCGTAATCGTTCTTATTATAGTAAAGCCGACCGGCATTGTGATGCGAAACGACCACAAGTCCTTCCTGCTGAGCCTTTTGATCTTGATTTGTCAGGTAGTCTCTAAGCTTTTCAAACGACTCGCCAAGCCAGTTCTTTTGCTGCTTGATTTCGTCGGGTAATTTCACCACAGCGCCATCAAGTTTGTCTGATATTGCAACTGACCACTTGTTTAAACAACCAGATTCACCGTAATCTTCTTTTGGAAGTGGGAGTATTACCTGGAGAGGTTTACGAAGGAATCCCCCAGAACCAGGTGCGGAAAGAAGACTGAACGGTAGGAATACGATGTCCCCACGGCGATCCGTGAATCGCACCAGAAAAGAGGGTGGGGTCGCCGATCCATCTACGAACGCTTTCAATGCTACCTTTGCAGCACGAGCCTTTTTCTGCTCAGCTGGGTCTTTAGCTGAGAAGAGCGCGTTGGCTAATGTCGTTCCTACCCTACCATACGCATGTTTGGTGCCATTGATGGTAAGCTCGCGGGCTTTTTCGATCCTCCCTTCGAGATTTCGTTTGTCTGCCAAATATTCAGTCAGTGGAGGATAGATTTCCCATGAGAAGGGTGCGTCGCTGACCCCATAGAGAAATGCAGCAGCAACTTTTCCCGAATCTAGGGAGAATTGCTCGAACACATGAAGCGCAGCGTCCACCAGCGGTGCGTCACCATGCGTCAACAGATTGTGTAGTCCAGCGGTAAGCACTGTGGTGATCTCGTTCGAGGAGCACTTTTTCTGGCTATCTGGTGAACTGATGACCTCAAGTGAGTGCACGAGGTGATCAAGGGGACGAACCCCTGATTTATCTGTGATCGAAATAGCAATGGCTCCGCAACCAACCGCCCGCGGGTCAAGGGAGATCTCAATTGTTGTTGCAGCAGCTATGGCCGAAAGCTGAACAGGGTTTCGCGCACCCATAAGATTCGGTTGTGGTGTGCTCGGATCAAGCTTGGTCAAATCTAGTACGATATGGTGCGTTTGCTGGTTAGCGATCTCGACCGCATGGCCAATCACCTCAGTGCGAACAGTGAATTCACGCGTAGTAATCCCTTGGCGCATTAATACATTTACCATTTCGCTGAGCGTCGGATCTGGTGGTGCATGACCAATAGGTAATCCTTGGAGTATCTTTTCATAGATGTATAGGGACGCGTCGACCTGCAACGTATATTCGGTTTCGACTCCGTTTTCCTCGAGAAGTAGGGCAGCAAGAGGTGTGCGATTTGGATCTCCAGTGCGATATGTCCAGCTGTTCCAGGTCCAGGTCGGAGTCCTCCCGTCTTGTTCGCCGCCACTCTGCAAGGGAATCCAGCCCCTGAACTCTTTCTGACTAGGGAGAGGCGGTGGATTGCCTTCAATTTCGTACTCCAAATATTCGCTCCGTCGGGGAAAACCACCGCATTGGTTTGGGTCCAAAGCCACGCAAAATCGGGTTGAGATAACTTGGGCAACCTCGCGTTCAACGTCTGGGGCTCGAAATACGATTGCAAGAGGTGCTTCCCCGAGACGGTCCTTGACCCCGATTTTGAAAACATGCCGTTCAATGACCCATACAGGCTTGTCGTTTAATTGGAGGAGGGTAAAAGGGTTGGACACGACATCTATTTTCTCGATAAGGTCAAACTGGTTGAGCTGTCCACGCATGTCCGGAGAACTAACGAAATCAGCACGATACTTATGTAGGAAGAAATGCGGTCTCTCGGTTGCGTTGTACATCTCATCTGTGACAACTACAACTTGCAATATCTGGCCCGGCTCTACCTCTCGCATCGGAAGACTAAGCACACCAGCTGGATGAGATATAGAATCGCCGTAGGCTATCGCGCTGATGTCCATCACAAACCGGTAGTTAGTGTTTGGCATAAGATGCGGAACAGGTTCGAATGATGGCCTTGAAGAGCCTTCGTAAAGCTCGAACCACAGGTTGACAAAGAGATCTTGGCTAGAGCCGGCAGGGACTTCAACCGATTTCAACTGGGCATAAATCGCTCGTGGTCCAAATAAAACAAAAAGCAGTGCGGTAATAAACACCATGACCTGCTTAAGCATTTGTCTTCACCCTATTCGACTTAGTTTATGGAGCATCGCCACGTTTAACACCGAGGTCGACCAACATTCGAGACAGGACTTTATTGTATTGCTTACTGAGTAAGTCTATATAACTACGCCAGTCTTTTCGCTCAAGGAACTGGAGTGCCCCCAGCTTGTTCGCTGGAGACTGTAGTTCACGGATGTAGGTGTTCAGCTTTAATCGACTCTCTTCAGTCAGCCAAGTACCTTTGTGTTTGGTGTGTCGGTAATATTCGTACTTGAGGCGACTCCGGTTGAAAACCAGGAAATATTCTGGATGTTCCAGTGGCATTTCAGAAACCTCCTTATAGAGGTTCACTGCCAATTCAATGTTCCCCAGTTGCTCGGCAGCGTCTGCTAGCCGGGATTTCAGTCGACTAGGTGCTTCCCCAAAGCGTTCCGGCTCTGCGACTTTGTTCGCTATCGCGTAATATTCAGAGGCAATGTGGTAGTTCCCGATTCTCCAGTACAGGTCGCCAAGATATAGCGAACTTGTGGGGTTCCCCGGCATATATGCCGCGCTCTCAACAGCTTTTTGCCACGCGATAGCGAACCCCATTGCGTTGAGGCAATATGTAGTTTCCTTCTTTGCTTTTAGGAAAAGATGCCTGGCATTTGGGTTAGACCACCAGCGGTTCGCCAGCCTTTCTAACCATGCCCTATATTGAATGTCGACCTCGGTCGCCTCTTTTTCTACCATATCTAATCGTTCTTCTTCGCTGAGACTGGATAAAACTCGATTCCAGGCATGCAAGGTCTCGCGGTTAGCTCTGGTCAGAAACCAATAGATACTGTGCGCAATAGCATAGCGGTATGAGAGTTCGGTGCTTTCTACACCATAGAATCTTCCTGGCTGCATTGATAGAATTTCGGTCAGAGAGAACTCTGGCCTATAGTGAACGTACTCGTGAGCCCTATGAATCTCTCCTACCGTGAAGTAGTCACCACGCCAGAATTCTGAGGCACTGCCTATACATTTCATATATTTCTCGTTATCGAAGGAAGGATGGCGAGATATCCCAAATAGCATTTTCGACAGCTTCACAATCTCACCCCGCATAAAAGCATTATGCTGGGCGTAGAGCGCTGAAGCTTCACTCAAAAGAGGAAATTTATAAATGCGGGAGGGTGTTCGTTGTTGAATTGCATGAAAGAGTTCGTGTCCGAGATCTCGAATGACCAGTCGAGCGACATAAGACTCAAGCCTTCCTACATTTTCGGTCGTTGTTCGACCCGTCCACTTTGCTTGATAAGCGGCTTCACGGAACATCGACTTGTTAACATAGACTCCCACTTCTGCCCGTAATGGATCCCAATAGGCGACGGCACTAGAATGGCCGATTCGACGAAGATAGGCCTGCCAGACTTTCGAGTCCGATACCACACGAATCGAGATTTTCCCAGCAGTGAGGGTTTTCTTTGGTAATAGCGGAGTCCCATCCGCCAAACCCGGCGACGATGAAATACCGTAGTAAATCCTTCCGAGGAAATGGTAGGTCGCGGCGTAGAGATATGGAACGATGTGGCCCCAGCCCGTCTGTTCAAGCACCAGACTGAAATACTCGACGGTGGCTTCCGAACCTGAGGCCATGTATTTCAATAACGCTGGATCTGATTTTGAGTACGATTGGAACTCCGGGATTACAACATCCAGGTCCGTTTTGAAGATGAGCTTGACGTTTGCTACTTCGGGGATGGGCAGTTCGTAGGGCCCATAGCTTTGGAATAGAGCCTCTTCCAATTGAGTACTCGTCTCTGTAGTTTGAGCGTAGCCTCCCTCCATGTTTAAAACTAAAACTAGCATCGTCGAAATACTTACCAACCAACCTGTAGGTTTATTATTCCGGCTAAGCAAGCGAAAATCATTTTTTTTGAGCATAGCTGCCATCTTCTGCACGCGGAGACGATTGTTCCTTAATACTGAATCATAAAAATTATAGAAAGCTACGGAAAATATTATTTGATGAGCTTTTGGCTCGTTTCTCATAACTGCCAATAACGCCATCGAACTGTTCCATCTTTAGCAGGACTTATTGTAAAGTTTTCGGCTTATTTGTCAAAAAGAAAGCGAGGAGGGAGAAATAGGAGAATAGGGGATGCGAAGATGACATTCGAGACCTACTGATGTAGATCAATAGGTGGACTTGACCACAATAGTTCGGCACGCCTAGTCAAATCTCTGCCTGAACTCATGCACCTCATTTATGCCTGTATTACAAGTGGCCTAGACTACGAACGCTCAACGGTCTATGGGCTCATGATATTCCAATATTCAACTCAATCACTTGGCATTCGAACGTCAGAATTACAGGTGTTCTAGGTGGCCACGATTGTTCCTTATCAGCAAGCAAACCAATAGGCAATCTACATAGAATCTACTTTTGCTCACAATGTGTCAATTATAAGTGGCCTTGGTGAGTACGATAGTTGACCGCTTGATAGGTCAGCTCATAAGCAATTTTCGATGGAATTCGAGACCTACTGATATAGAGATTACAGATGGCGAAACTGGAAACAATGGCTACGGTTGTTTTTGGTCTTCAAACTAACTGACAGACAGCCTTTTATGAGGTCAGGCCCACAATGACATATTGATTATAGGTATCAATGGCCACGATTGTTCCTTGTCCGCAAGCCAACCAATAGGCAATCTACATAGAACCTACTTTTGCTCACAATGTGTCAATTATAAGTGGCCATTACCACTTGGCTTCGGCGGGGGGCCATTCGAGTTCCGCTTGACGGCCGCAATAATAGCAGGAAATCTGGTATCGCGCTTGACGTCGTGGATTGGGAAGGGAATGGAAATGAACGGGAGCCTGATCATGCGGGCACACTGGTTCAAGGTGTAGAAGATGTTCTTCTGTGATCTCAATTAATGCGGCTTCATCCCAAGGAGGATCCACTTGCAACTCCCCAGTGATCTCTTCTTTCCAATTGCATTGAGCACAGTGAAAACTGAACGTTTTCACACGATCATCGCGATGCGTACGATCAACAACCGTAACAGCACCTTTGCACTCCGGAGTCCGGCATGTGACGGAGGCTTTATGTAAGGCTTGAATGAATGCTAATGGTGCGTTCATCACATTCATAGTCATGTACCCCTTTCATTGGGTTTGGAATGTCGTCTTTTCCAAGAGGCTCGCGGCCTGTTCATCGATGAGCCAGAGTACCCGACCTGACAGCGGGCGAATGATCTGAGAAGGATACTGATCTGGATCTGGAGGCCCTTCTAGTACAACATGAAGGGCATTCGCTTTCTCCCTCCCACTTACCAGAAACATGACGTGGCGCGCCTGATTCAGGACGACGGGAGTCAAGGTCACACGATGGGTTTGAAATTTTTCAACCCAAGGAGCGGCGACCCACCGTGAAGACTCATGCACGGCCTCTGTCCCGGGAAACAACGAGGCGGTATGACCATCTGGCCCCATGCCCAAAAGAATCAGATCAAAAACCGGCACATCCCCTGATGACAGGGGAAACTCCTGCCGTAATATATTCTCATAGGCTTCCGCAGCATCTGAGGCTTTGGGCAATTCCCCTTGCATGCGGTGAATGTGCTCAGGAATCACTGGAACGTAAGACAGTAAGGCCTCCTGCGCCATTCGATAATTGCTATCCTGATGGTCGGGCGAAACATGACGTTCATCGCCCCAATAGACGTGGATCGCACTCCAGTCGACCATCGATCGATAGGGATCCTGTGCTAAGAGTTCATAAAGGCCCTTGGGGGTTGAACCTCCTGCCAATGCCACCGTCATCTGACCAGATCGTGCAATAGCCTTCTCAGCTATTTCGCAGAATTCCTTGGCAGCAGTCGAGAAGAGTTGTTGAGAGTAGGAGACCTTGCGAATGAGACGCGTCACCCGACACACCCGGCAGGTTCATAGGCCATACGTCGTCGATATACTGGTTTGACTAGCCACGTTCGAGCACTACAACCGAAGGCATTGGCCATCCTGATGTGTATCATCACGAGTTCTTTAACAATCCGTGTAATCATACGAATCCAACTTCTCGTCTTTGTCAAAATCTAACGTTATTTCACACGAGTTCGGGGAGAAATTAAAAAATGGGAAATGTTTTTCTCCACCAGCCATCCGGTGATACACCCATGTTTCTCCACCAAAAAACCGTTGAGATTTTCCGGTTGGAGTTCCCCATTTTTCTTCAAACCAGGCTTTATCCTTCCCTTCAAACTCGGCAGGGTTTAATGAGGCCTCAAGATACGGGTTCCCTCCACACGCGGATACCATCAAACCCACCAAGATCACACTCACCAATCGTCCAATCACATCACACCCCCATATCACCCGTCTTGTCATGATACAACGCATATCTCTTGTGTTCGTTTCACCTGACAATTGAGGAATTGATTGCCAGACACGATAGATACAATCTTAGTGAAACTCCCCGCCCAAAGGGCGGGGCTTCTTCAAAACCTAAAAATACTATTGCTTTTGTTTGCCCAGGGCTGCCATTCATCCCCGTGCAAAGCATGGGGCTTTCCTGGCAGGTTTAGTAAAATTCTAGCCCCTGTAGGGAGATTCGTCAAACACAGACTAACTGAATGACACTCTCCGAATTGTGTAGACAACCATCGCCTACTTACATTGACCATCGCCAGTCACGTCAACACAAAAGGATACACGAAGCAAATTTATCTCGATACAGGCAACATCAAAGCCATTCGCAAAACCGCGAGCCTTGGCGTTATTAACGACATCACCACGAACCCCTCATGAGTCTCAAAAGAAGGATGGGACTGTAAAGATCTCCTGCTGGAAGTCTGTGGCGTCGTCGACGGTCCGATTGGGACGAACAAAATATACTCAAGACGTCTTAAGCAGAGAACGGGTTACATGTGAAGAAACGCCTCTTCTTACTCTGCATCGTTTCAGGCCTTAGGCTTTCGCATTACGTCTTAATTTTAGTACAGAACGCGCGTGTTGAAACACGTTATAAAACATTGGGCGTGTGAGCTTTCCCGTGAAGGTATTCTGTTGACTCGGGTGATATGACCCCAGCAACGTCACATGCCATGGAAGGACATATGAGACTCCATGACCAAATTTAGGCTTCGGTGATGGAACCACAAGGCCTAACTCCTGACATGTTTTGAGGTATTCATCAAAAGCTATTTTTCCAAGAGCGACGACCACGTGTACGCCTTTTAATACACGCAATTCCTCTTTAAGATACGGTCGACAGGCATCAAACTCCTCTCGAAGAGGTTTGTTTGCCGGTGGAGCGCAACGTACCGCCGCGGCAATATAACAATCCTTTAATTTCATTCCGTCCTTCGCGTGAGTGGAATCAGGTTGGTTCGCAAAACCAAATTGATAGAGTGCATCATACAACCAATCGCCACTTCGATCACCAGTGAACACTCGTCCCGTTCGATTTCCCCCATGCGCTGCTGGGGCCAGTCCAATCACGAAAAGCTCGGCTGCTTGATCACCAAACCCCGGTATAGGCCGGCCCCAATATTCCCAGTCCCGAAATCGTTTAACTTTGACTTTCGCAATTTCACGACGGTACTTCGTCAAGCGCGGACATAACGTGCAATCAGACACCGTTTGATGTAAAACCTTGAGAGATGACATAGCGATGATGGTACCATAGGAGCCCGGCACACTCCCATCCCGGCAAACTCATGTATCCATGACCATTGACTTTCCTCATCGACACACTAAGTCCATTCTCAAACAACTCATCCGGGCTGGCCTGGCAGCAGCAGATCCTGGCAGAGGCATTCACAACCATTGCATGAGACAAGGGGAGACCTTATGGGTCCAACAACGACGGTATGACCTGACACGATATAATCGGATTGTCTGCATCGGAGCTGGGAAAGCCTCGGTTCGCATGGTCAAGGCGTTGAGACAACTTCTTGCCCAGCGGCTGGCAAGTGGAATCATTGTCGTGAAAGATCTCCCCCAACGGCCAATGCAACATATCGAGACATTCCAAGCCGGCCATCCGACTCCAGACTCAAGAAGCACCCGCGCAGCCAGGGCACTCCAACAATTGCTGCAATCTCTGACTGCTCAAGATTTACTCATTGCGCTGATTTCAGGGGGTGCCTCAAGTCTTGTGGCGGATCCGGCTGAAGGGCTGACGCTCAAGGACAAACAACGTACCACACAATTGCTTCTCCGAAGCGGCGCGACTATTCAGGAAATGAATATCGTACGGAAACATTTGTCGGCAATCAAAGGCGGGCAACTCATAGCCTCCACTTCGGCTACGGTGATTAGTCTTATTCTCTCTGACGTTCTCGGAGATAACCTCGACACCATTGGTTCAGGGTTGACCGCCGCGGATTCAAGCACTTTTCTTCAGGCTGGTCATATCCTAGAACACTATGGTCTGTGGAAACGTGTATCGTCCACCGTCACGCGTCATATTGAACGGGGCATCGATGGCATTGTTCAGGAAACGCTCAAACCGGAAGATCGACGATTGAAACGGATTCAGAATGTTCTGATTGGGAATAATCACCTGGCGACACGCGAAGTTGCCAGGCAGGCAAAACTCTTAGGGCTTCGCCCTGTAATTCAAACGAACACCTTGCAAGGTGAGGCCAGAAAAGCTGGAATCGTCATCGCCTCTCTTGCTACACGTATTCATCGGAATGAACATCCAATTCGCCGTCCTGCCTGCATGATCTGGGGAGGAGAACCGACTGTAACCCTCACGGGCAAGGGCAAAGGCGGTCGAGCTCAAGAATGTGCCCTATCTGCCGCTATTGGCATGGCTGGACTCCCCAACATGGTTATGGCAGGGTTGGGCACAGATGGCTCTGACGGTCCCACGGATGCGGCCGGAGCGGTGGTAGACGGACAGACTGTCATGAGAGCTAGGACACGCGGCCTTCCTGCCGGCAAGTTCCTGAAATCCCATAACAGTTATTCGTTCTTTCAACAAGCCGGTGGGCATATCAAAACCGGGCCCACCGGGACCAACGTCAACGATATGTATTTCTTACTTGCACTCTAACTGTTTTATGAATTTCCCTCATTTGTCAGGAGGGACAAAAGGGAGGTAGAGAGAATAGTGAACGACGCCCAACAAATGGTCTTAGAATTTCATCAACAATTTGACATCCATGTGGCACAGACTCCCACAGTACCCGATGACCCAACGCAAAAGCTTCGCGCTCATCTTATTCAAGAAGAATTCGACGAACTCCAAGAAGCTATGAAAGCCAAAGACCTTCCGAATATCGCAAAGGAACTCGCCGACCTTCTCTATGTGGTGTACGGCACTGCAGTCTCGTGCGGCATTGATATGGGACCTGTTTTTCAGGAAGTGCATCGCTCGAATATGAGCAAAGTAGGGGGACATAAACGAGAAGATGGGAAATGGGTCAAACCTCCAACCTATTCGCCAGCGGATATCTCACCCATTCTTGCTGTGCAGCAAACTCGACTATTCAAATGAGAGAGAATCGATAGCGAAGTCTTCACTCGACGGCATCACGTTTCTGCATACGCGTGATCAATTCGCGCACTTCGGGAGGAGCAGCGTCCAGAAGTTCATCATCCGAACGATACGGTTCCTCATCGATAAAATTAGGAGGGGCCTCTTCTTCTTCGAAAGCCCGGCTCGTGTCTGATCCTTCCGGCACATTCGGGTCAACCTGCCGAGGCACCGCAAGTGCTCCTATCTCTTCAATGCCTGTTCGATGTGAGACGATCATCAACGTTCGTACGGCGCCGGAGACAGGATCCTTGCTCAACCCAAAATTCCATCCATTCAAGAGACGTTCGATTCCCTGCTCAAGAGGCATATCCTCAAAAGTATCGGAAATCATGGAATTGACATACTTCGTTGTGTCGACCACATCGATGCGAATGCCCGTTTGCCTGGCAATCTGATCCATGACTGCTACGAGAGACGCATCGGTAAGATGAGCCGTGAGGGTTCGTTCATTGACGATCACATCCGCATGGACAGCAATGGAAAAACCAAACAGCATCGCGAGTAGTATCCATACTGAGATCGCCCTCTTCATAGTTCTGACAGCCTTCATCAAACAGGATTCCATACATTGACAACAACCTCTCGCCAGCAATCATGCCGACAAGAGGTTGTAAGCCTGGTCTTTTTAATCATTGGATTCATACGCCGAATAGGACACGACTTGAAACGCAGGAACACCAGCCAGTCTACTCGGTAAGTTACAAGACACGCCGTAGATGCCTCCACCATCCGTGTAGCTGATGCCATCGATGAATACATCGCTATTTCCACCAAAGAATTCATCGCTGTTGGCTGAATTACTGGTGACATAGTCACCATCCAGACCTCGAACATAAGCCGTACAAGAAATCGTCCTGGCATCACTTTGATCTTTCACGTCGACAATCACATAACTCAACTTTCCACCCGACAGGGTATACGGAATCGGACATTTCACTGTCGATGTTTGAGCCATACTATTGTTGTACACACCCTGCGTCGTGTAACGGACATTGTCCGCAGCGGTAGAATTATACGGTTGGCACATCGTCCCAGGATAGGTGGTCGTCTTCGTCTCGGCATTGGCTGCCCCACTCCCAACTATACTCACGATCATTAATACACCCATCATGGTAACGGCCCATTTTGCCATTGACTCATACGTCGTATCCATAACTCGCCCCTTTCATTTCCATCTATCTTTATTAAAGATAAATGGTAAGATTGTTGTTTGAAAAATTTCATCAAGCAGATCTGCCTTTTTTGTATGCAAAATATCCATCAAGCACAAACCATACCCATGCAGGCAGCCGACTCATGAGATCGATGATTTTCTTTGATGGTGAAAAGAGTTACGGTTATGACGTGAAGATGGAGAAAGCATATTATCCAACATGTTCTTATAGCCAATTGAATCGATACAGATACCGCACGTATCTCGAAAGATACTCATGCTGAATCTTTTCTCCCCTGTGGGTAAGCAGATAGAGGAGATATGGGGGGGAGGGAGATAATATTGGCGAGCACAATAGTCGGAAGGCCATACCAACAACGTCAACACCTCTGACACACACCTGAAAAACCAAACGAGCACAGGCGTATCTGAATGGACTTTACGTGTATCGAAATATGCAATAGCATCAGCAATCTTATAGAGCACACGTACCATTCTCACCCAGAAAATGTCGCATGAGACATTGTTAACTGTTTGAGTTTTTTCTTTTTTCAGAATTCTTCGCAATCCATTTACGACAAGATTCTCAAGTGGCAGCGCTGTTGCATCTTCAATCATGAGAGTCTCAACACCATGCCTACGCAATAGAGCATAAGGAGTTTATCTATGGATACCCCAATCGCATCTTCAGAAATCATTGTTCATCTCAATAATCCTGATGAGAAAATACAGCGACCTCAAACATCCACCACGTTAGAACAGAGACTTTCCTCTGACAGCGACGCGAGCGCGATTCTTCGAAAAAGAAGGCTCCGCCGTGGTCGGGCCATTGCTGCAACAGCAGCTTCCACAGCCGTGAGAGTTTCCGGGAAAGTGTAGAGCGTCGCCAAGCGATAAACGCTTAATATTCATGTGGACACCCCTACAAAGCAAAGTTTCTACGAGGTACTCTTGAAACTAGAACAGAAGAGTGAGGAAGAAGGATAGCAAAGAGGAATTCGACGAACTCCAAGAAGCCATGAAAACCAAAGACCTTCCGAATATCGCGAAGGAACTTGCCGACCTTTTATATGTGGTGTACGGCACTGCGGTCTCGTGCGGAATTGATATGGAACCTGTTTTTCAGGAAGTGCATCGCTCGAATATGAGCAAAATAGGAGGACATAAACGAGAAGATGGGAAATGGGTCAAACCGCCAACCTACTCGCCAGCGGATATCTCACCCATTCTTACAGCACAGAACATTCGCTAGAAGCGAATGTTGCGTCAGGCCTCGGACACACAGGGTTGGCTGTATTACACATGTATATCTTTGCTAGCGGGATACAATTCACAAAGAACCGTGCGGGTCACCGATTCAAATAGCATGGCAATATTCCGGGTTCGTTCGTTGAGATCATGAGATTCGCACTCACGGTCCGACTCCCACATTTGCTGCAATGCGGCCTGCTCACCTTCATAGACTTTTCGTATAGCCTCTTGCCAAATGATTGGACTCTCTTGGTCAGTTTGAAAATGCCCGCGGCCCCGGCCAAAGTGGGCCACGGCCATATAACGTAAAAGAAGATCTTGGGTGAGTGCGTGCAGAAACTCCGGCACCCATCGAATAGTCAAGATCTCGCCTATTTCAACGTCTTTCCCCCAAGCTGCCAAACCTAATGCACCAAGAAATGCACCAGTTAACGCGAAGAGCCCCAATGACATTCCACCCGTAGCCGCATCAATAGCTGCACCGGCGGCGGTGCCGGCAGCGGCCCCTCCGAAACCTCCCAACGCCGCACGCCCTAACGCCTCCTCCATAACGGAAGACTCTATGGGAACGGTGAAATCATGTAATTGCGATTGAATTTTAATGGCCGCTTCCCCCTCCAATCCATGCCACTCGATGAGGTCACGCATCGCCACACGAATGTCATCTTCAAGCCGTTGACACAATTCCTGCGCTGCGTGTTTGATTTTCACTTTTCTGAGTTGGCCTGTCTCACTCACGACCTTCCCATCGCACATCGCACGCACGAACACTTGGGCTAACCGGTCCATCGATTTTTTAAAGACTGCCGTATTTTGAGACTTCCAACTTTCCGTCAAACGCCCCATCGTCTCTTGAGCCCCAGCGGGGAGTAAGCTTCGAACATGTTCCAACAACATGCCTTCAAGCACCCAACATCGTGAAAAACTATCAAGACTTACCACGCCTTGCACGACGGCATACGCCTTCAGCGAATCATGCCAGTCACGTTCACACGCTTCTCGTTCCTGCATTCCATTCTCGGAACCGACTTGATTTAGAACCACCAACACAGGCTTCTGTAGCCAATCAAGGAGTTCCATTTCCGGCTTCATATACCCGCTAGCCAGACTTGGATTCTCTACCGCATTGACAAGATAGAGCACCACATCGGCTTCATCCCGCACATTCTTCAAGGCTTGCTGACTGCACCATAAGGGACGATCTTTGAAACGGTCCCATACGTGTGCAACCATCCAGCCGATTGGATGTTCTTGCCGCTGCAATAACTTTAACAGTTGAACCGAATTACCAAAACCCGGCGTATCCCAAATATTCAATCGCGCGCCATCATGCGTCTTCAACCATGTGAATTTCTCATTCTGATCGGTCACGTGCGCTTGGTCTAAGACTTTCCCTACATCACGTCGCAACAGTGTCCTGACCAATGTGGTTTTCCCAATATTGGTGTGAGAGATAATGGAGAGTGTAATGTCCGATGAGACAGCCTGACTCACAGAGCCTCTTGAGCATGCACAGGCCACAATGCCTCGGTAGCCTGCTTGAGGAAATCATCATTGTCCATTGTAAAAGTAACGAACAAGGGGATGATGCCATATATATTCATAAACCGTTGCCAGGATTCCATTCGTTCCTGTTGACGCTGCTTCACGATTCCCTGTTGATATGTTCCAGTCAACACCACACTCAATAGTGATCCCCCAGCAGGCCAGTCTTGAACGTGAGCTTGAATATGTTGAAGAAATGCACCATGAACTTCTTGTTCAGGTGTCGTTGTGATATCAAACACGATGAGCGCCCGCAAGGGAATACCATGTGCCACATCCAGACGGTACTCCACCTCTCCATAGGGAAGAGCAGGTCGTGTCTGTATGGAAGAATTATTCCCAAATAGTTGCAAACACCATCCTTCTAGACGTTCGGCAAAAGCATGATCAAGTCGGCACTGATATGGCAAGACTTCAACCCATATTCCATTGCCTCGATATGGAGCCAGCATGCGTTGAAAGTATGGTTCGTCTAGCGGAAGCGCTAACGATTCCAATTGCTTCTTCGCCTTGTGCTTTGCAATAAGAGCGAGAACAATCCGGGGCATCACAATAACGAGCAGACACGTGACCGCCCACAAATGAATCCATACGGCAGCATTTGCATTACCAGGCGCCCTCAACGCCGCCAACAATTGAACAGAAGGCATATCGACGCCTAGTATGAGCGATGCTGGGAACAATATGCTGCTGAGTATCCCATGAACCTGTTCGGTTTCAAGAAAGGTACTCTCCCAAGTCGCACGATATTCAAAGACAAACCCACGAAGATACATCCCAAGCACAACTCCCACTGCCAGGACTGCCGCAGCCCCATGCAGCAGAGACACCCCCTGCAGACGAACGGATTGTCCGACGAGCGAACTCCATAATCTAAAAAACTTCCGCAACACCGCCATGGTCCATTGCGTCTCTTCTGGATGTTTTCGTTGAATGACACGCAGGTTCAATTGTGAAATTGCTAATCCCGCTTTGGCCATCCAATGAACACCTCCTTCGGCTCGAGCATGCGGTCCGACTCGGGACACAACCCACTGTATGCCCAACCACGCATATAACCCCATATTCCAAAGTAACAAAGCTAGCAACGGAAAATGAAGAAGATTGATATGTCCCTCCGGTCCGATAGGATCGCTAAGAACCCCTCCAAGCATGGCCAGGACACCAACCAACACAAACGGAAGCTGTCGCTGCGTCACATCCCGTGCGAGGCCGAACACAGCATGTCGGCTTTCCAGTGTAGCCGAGAGACGTTCCGCACGATCACAGACAAACCGTTCTTCCGGGAAACTGGATGCCGCAGGTGCCTCGGCAACCTTAAGTCCTTCACGAGCAAGTTGTTCGGCACGCTGCCGGTCATGAAGCGAAAGAAAATGTCCGGCAGCATCTTCCTCTTCACAACTCCAAGTGATGATAATTTTTGAAAGACTTTCAGCGTTCATATATGACTAGAGGCAGGTAGACGTTTTGAGTAAATCGTGAGAGTGTAGCAGGTTATTCCGATTGCTGGAATCTCACAGTTGTATCAACACACAACGGCAACCACGGTCTTCCCATGTTCATCAAGCTTCTGTTTCACAACATCATTGAGAGGAGCTACCGGGTCGGTGGAACGGCAATGTAACAAATTGAAAGGCTGATGAGCATGCAGGCAAACGGTGTGAGGAGGTTGCAGTCACGTGGGGCACATTCCCATCATAGAGGAATGCCCCCACAAAAATCATCTATTGAATTTTTGTCTTGGCTCGAGATCGAGACTTTCTTTCTACGGTAGCCGTCATCTGATTCATGTTGTGCGATTGCGAGGCCAATTCACTCAAGATTGCACTCGGTCTATTCGCGATAGCTCCGGATATGCCTTGATACACCTTTCGCGCCGCTTCCGACCATTTGGGATTAAAGGGAGCACCCCGAAAGGCCGCTTCTGCAGCTTTTTTTTCGTCATGAGTGAGTGGGCGTACTGATTGCTTTGTCGATGCGAACATTGTGCGTCTCCTTTTCTTAATGAACTAAAGGCCTGGGTTCCTTTTCCGCTTGCACCCGTCGACCACAATTTAAACATGCGTAGTAAAATATTTTGAGCCCAACTTCAAGGTCGACCGCCCGTTCGATGACCATCGACCCCTGGCATTTATCACATGTTTTCATATTGTCCTCACTCTCCTATGTTACGATTTGTGCGTTCCTAGGCTAACTGAGCAAAGGGCATGCCCATTTCGTTTTTCGTCATAGAACTGACACAATGCACACGAATACCTAGCACTTACAAGTAAAAAAACGCGTGAGGTTTTTTTTGAGGCGAGGAAGAACGGTGAAACGAAATGAATTTGTAAATCTACCTGACGACCCTCAAACAGCGCATAGGACATCGCTTAAAAATGCTCTTAATTTCGGAGAGTTAGCCAGGTACAGGCCGTGTCAGGTCACCTTACTGACAACATATGCCGTGTCGTCGCGCCTTAATCACCCACCAAACGCAACCATCCGAGGAAACGGACGACACGCACGGCAAAGCAACAGTGACTGGCCTCTTATACGAATACGCGAGAAGTAGCCTGAAGATAATACATGCAAGACTTCGTAGGTCACACAGCCAGTCGACAAAGGACAAAGCTCGTGACGAAATAAAAATGGGCAGCCTCCAGATCCACAACGTATTGTGTTACGAGCCAGGAAGCTGCCCATTTCGACAGACAATGAAAGGAGCGGGTCGGAGGTGTTACTTCAACGTCGTACCGGATTCAGGTTTCGTTGAAGAGCCGTTTGTTGAATTTTTATCGGTAGCCGTCTCTGTTCCTGTAGATTCGGAGGAGCTGGCTGAGGTTTCTGAACCTTTTTGCTTTTTTCCGCCGTTGCTAAAGGTGTGGCCGCTATTGCCACTGGGTTTTTGATACGGAGCTGGCTCCTTATACTTCATCATTGACTGGTCACTGGAACCACTATTGCCAGAATTCATGGAAATATCCCCATTGAATACGACACCAATTTCCATCGATAATTCAGGAGTCTTCAGCGATCCATCCATGATAGCGGTAGAAAGAAGTTGCACCTGTTTATTGGCTACAATGTCACCATTGACTTTCCCTTTACTAATCACTGATCCGGCATTGACTTTGGCACTGATGACTGCCTGCTCACCAATTAATAAGGTCCCATTCGTATGAATTTGCCCATCCATATTGCCATCGATCTGCACACTGCCTTCGTAATAAATTTCTCCTTTAAATTCCACTCCAGGACCAATAAAGGCGACCACCTCACCTTTTCCATCTACCGGCTGAGTCGGAACCTGAAATGTCTTCTGTGATTCTAAGGTTCCGTAACTCGTGACAGATTGTGTCGGCGCATCTAATTCACTAACGGTTGACATAAACTCTCCTCCTAAGGTTCATGAGGATACCGGCTGTATGCCGTGACCCTACTATGGGTGTGTAAAAACGCTTTCGTGTTTCCTGTCCATAGTGTAATTCTATCGGCAATTCATCCAAGCGGCTTTAACATCAATTTTGATGGGTTCAGTCTTTCACCGTTTAACTCCAAACATTGAACCTATGCACATTTTTTTCAACATGATGAATGTTCTTTTTCTCATAGAATACTCTCCCGCAATCCAGCTTATATATACCTACCGACACAACTGATCGCGACATTCAGATAGCAATCCACAGGGAAGTACGAAAAAGAAAACTGGAGCCGGCGAGTGGGATTGAACCACCGACCTACGGTTTACGAAACCGTTGCTCTACCACTGAGCTACGCCGGCCCTGGCTCGTTGACAAGTCAAGGAGAGAAGGGCAAATATGATTGCTGGGAAATCCTTAGACTATTAAAGGATTGTTGGACAACCGTAGGCATTTTATACCGTTCTTGGGGGAGAGGCGTCAACTTTCTCCAAACACCTTTTCCAATACCCTTTCCTGTTGCTAGAGCCGTTTCACATAACGTCCGATGTCTGAGATAAAAGGTGACGCTGTGGACTCGCGATAGTCATTGACAAGCATTGCCTAATATCCTAAGTTGAGAACACGAGTATTCTGTATTGTCCGTCATCTAAGTGATAGGAGTAGCCTTCGTGCGTCTTCTTGTCTCGTTATTGATTCTTGGAACCAGTATCATCTATAGCGGGCATGCGTGGGCCGATTTTGAAGTTCTTGATGTTTCGTTAACCAGCTCTATCCGGAATCGAGAACCGTCTGGTCCGGTGTTACCAGCGGCACATTGTGAAAAGGATAAAAATGGGCAATCCGACCTCCCAGTCGTCAACTCTTCCGTCCGGCCAAAAATCTTCTTTTGGACACGGATTGCCGCGTCTTCAGAGGGGGTCATTCGCCACACATGGCATCAACACTTGGAAGATGGCTGGGAGACGATAGCCGAAGTCAACTTGCCAATTACTCCATCACCTGGATATCGAATGTGGAGCTCAAAAGCCTTGCACAGAGGCAATCCAATTGGAGATTGGATGATTGTTGTTGCACCGTCTCATGATCCTGAGCGTGTCCTCTGCATCACAAGATTCAGTGTAAAATAGTGATGAGTACGTGCTTGCGATGAGCAGCTATCTCTCTACGCCCCCAGACCATCCCACCTTTTCTTACATTGCGACGGATACTCGATCAACACACTGGCTCCCATAAGGGACAGGACTTCCACATGCTCAATGCATTTCCCACACCTTCAGCACATACTCCCTCAAAAATACCAGCTCACAAGCCATCCACCTTTTCGGCTTATGCTCGGCTGATTCGACTCCGTAATCAAAGTGGAACCTTGTTACTGGTTCTTCCATCGCTTTGGGCTTTGATCTTAGCATCGGAAGGAAGTCCGGATCTTATACTCATAGCCATCTTTATACTTGGGGCATTTTTCATGCGAAGTGCCGGCGTCATTTTCAATGACCTTGCGGACCGATCGATTGACCAAAAAGTTGAACGCACCAAACACCGCCCATTAGCCAGTGGAGCACTCACTCTTGTTCAAGCAAAAGGCTTGGCATCACTCATCATATTGTTGGCCTGTGTCTTGGTGTGGCATTTAAATCTATTGACCATCGCATTGAGTCCTATTGCCCTGCTCCTCGCCGCCATCTACCCCTACGCCAAACGATTTATTCACATCCCACAATTCATCTTAGGTGTCGCCTTTGGCTGGGGAAGCGTGATGGCATGGGCAGCCGTACGCAATAATCTTGATGTCACGGCGTGGCTACTCTTTGCCTCAACAATATGTTGGGCGATTGCCTACGACACCATCTATGCGTTACAGGACAAAGAAGATGACCTGAAAATCGGAGTCAAGTCATCAGCCATACTCTTTGGATCCTATGTGTGGGCTGGAGTCGGAACGTTTTCAGCGCTGACAATTGTGTTTCTCGGAATGGCAGGATGGACGATGGCGCTAGGGCAGGCTTTTTATGCGGGACTTGCTGGAATAAGCGTATTTTTAAGCTATCAATCCTTTATGCTTACCCAAAAACACCCTACACACGTGTACTTTTCCATGTTTAAACAACACGTGTGGGTCGGAACTGCGATACTCATAGTGTTCTGGATTGGTTTTGCCTAAGATCTATTCTTCTGACACTACAGGGGCAATAGATTTATCAGGTTTTGGAGCTCGAAGTGTTTCGAGATAGGCCGTAACGGCTCTAGCATCCTGATCGGTAAATCCTAAGTTTGGCATTTTAGTATGTTTTTTTATACCTTGTGGATACATTAACCACTTGTACACCCATGTTGCGTTTAACCGGAACCCTGCTCTATCTAACACAGGCCCAACAAGGCCGCCCTCTCCCGCAATACTATGACAACTATTACATCCGTATTTATTGAAATACAGATGCTTGCCCGTTTCTTCTAATTGCACTCTCTCTTCATCTGACACCGTCAAGTCTGGACGCGCAACTGTCATTTTCGGACGTTTGGCAAATCGTTCAAACGCGAGCTTTGCTTCATTTTGTTTAATAGCAGCCTGTGTTGCAACTTCTTCTTCAGGTAGTTCAATTTCTTCAGCTTCAAAATCTTCATCACCAGCCGCTTCCGCAGCAGCCTCTGCAGCTTCCACTTCGGCATCCCGCTTGGCCTCTGCAGCTTCAAGTGCCTGCGTGGCTGCCTCAAGAGTTTGAGTTGCTGATTCAAGTTCGGACTCCAATTGCTGACGCCGCCCCTCCACATCAAAGGTAAAGTCGCCACCATGAAGGGACCGTACATATCGAACAAGCATCCAGATTTCCATTTCTGACAATGTGTATTTAAAGGTTGGCATTGTTGCCACACCAAAGTAATCGATATCATCGATAACTGCTTGATCAGTTGTATCTTTCATATCGCGAGAAATCGCATTAAAGATGTCCTCATCAGCGATCGAATCAGCCATGGATGAATCAGAAAGGTCTTTCGGTGGAGGAAATTCCATATTGGATAAACTATCCCAATTAAAGCCCTCGCCTTGTTTTCCTGACTCCCCATGACAATGCATGCAATAATGACGATAAATCTTTTTCCCTTTTGCCGTTTGTTCATCTTCAAATAAGGCACAGCCATTAGTCATGAACAAAAGACCCAAGCTGACCGCTAACGGCCATACCCACCGACGCCTGGACTGCTGCGAGAGATTCATACGGCCTGTCCTTTACGAAGTTTTCTGACAAGGAAAAATTCAAACGCTGCGGCAATCAACAGCCCTAATACTACATAGCCAAAAATAGAATTATCTGGTTCCGGCTCAGCACGGAACGACCACCACGAAGAAACAGCTTTTTGACTTCCCTTTTCCTTTACGCTGCCATCTACAAGCTTCCCATCCCAAAATGCGAAAGCTACACTTGTCCAAATCCCGGGATTAATTTGAATATCTTGTTCATCACCGGTTTCAAGCGGTCGAGAAAACACGACTTTCCATGTGCCATTTTCCCAAACCCCCTTTGCTGATACATCTTGTTGGGCTTGAGGTTTTATGGTCTTGAAACCCTTGGCACTCATGTCGGTAGCCGTTCCGGTTTCGTTTTTCCAATACCAAATATTCACTGGTCCACCTTCGACCAAAAGCATTTCTTGTCCATGAGCAAAATGCGCTTTTTGGTCTCCCACCATAAACTCGAGGGCGGCGGCATCGGCATCATCCTGAGTTGGATCTTGATACTCCACCCGGATGGCAATGTTCTGCCCATCATGCAACCCACGAACTTTCACTTTTTTGACTGTCGCTTCTTGCAGACGATCTGGCCAGTGTACCTGAGGGGATAAATTAAACTCCGATTCGGCGACTGAATCCCATGCTGAGGATTGAGGATCGTCAATCGGCACAGCTCCTTCCGACAAATACACTCGAACCGAAACGCTGGCTGGCGCACCTTCCGGAGGTGGATCACTGGCATACACAGAACCTGCCAATGACACGGGAAGAACACACATCAGAGTGAGACATAATCCTGTGCGAAAACTTGTGAGCCAGTGTTTCATATTCTCGTACCTATCTACCATCGGTTCACCTAACCCAATTGAATCTTTTATTCTTCTTCTTCCCATGTTCTCGGAGATTGGCCAGCTCCATCGTATTCCCCAATAATCACTTTCCAAATTTTCTCATCGGTTAGTTCATGTTCCCACCGTGGCATAGCCGACTTCCAAGGCATTCCTTCAATTGGCAAACCAACGCCGCCCTTTTTTATTCGCCAGAACAAATATGATTCTTGTAATTGCGCAATAGTTCCTGGATCTGCAAAGTTTGCCGGTGGAGGATTGAACCCTGGAGCAGCCGTGCCTTTTCCATCGAAATTTGGACCATGACACGGCGAACAGTTGGCGGCATAGATGCCTTTCCCCTCTTGAATGTTTTGCTCATTCGCAGGATAGGGATTTGCTAAACCGACAAATTCGCCCGGTGGCGCCGGATGAATGGTTCGATTCTCGGCAGGCGGCAAATCACTTGGCGCTAACTTCGTATAGGTTTGCCATCCGACAAGAAGAGGAAACACGATCAAGAGGAGCAATCTAGCCGATTTGGCCGGTCCATCGATTTCCCCAGATAAGAAACGATAAATTGGCCCCATAAAGGCTTCCAAGCCACCAGCACTCATCGTCTGGTAGATCATGGCGCCACTAAGCGTAATCGCCAAATACAAGTAGATGAGGCTTGCAGGCAATGGGGCCGTCACGAGCGGAAGAAGGAACGCCAAAAAGACATAGACTCCTACGAGAAGAATCGCTGTAGAAAAAAGAGGGCCTTTCATAACGCTACTCCTAATTAAGAATTATTGGGAGCCTGTGGTCGTGGCTTGCGCAACGACAACGGAAGAACTCGCGTCGCCTGTTCCATGAATGGCAACTGTCTCTTCTTCCTGTTCTGACTGAGGGCTCATAATATCTTCGACTTTAATGCTAATCGGCTCTCCACTCATCTTTTGCAGAAATGCAATCACGGAGTATATCTCTGGTTTGCTTAGAGCAATTGGATTTTTGTTGATATACGGCATTTGTGCCGGATACTCTTCTGGTAATTGATCATGCCGAAAGTCCAAATAGATATACGCCTGTGGATCGGTCAGACTCTCATAAATAAACTCTGGCGCAAGCTTCGCACCTATCCCGGCAAGGTCAGGACACCGAGCAGATTCACTGGGTCCAATTGAATGACAGAGCGCGCATTGGCCTTTACTGAAAAATATTTTTTGTCCAAGAGAGGCAAGATCATCAGGTGATTCCACGCTAGCAATATCAAACGATTCAATAGCAGGAGGAAGAGAAGCCATTTGAGGAACACTCAGCGCCACAAGGCTAAATGATCCAAGCACAATTACCACAAATCCTATAACTCGAAGAAACTTCGATTTAATGAAAAGGAGGATACTGATACCCAGCCCTACAACAATCAATCCAATTAATTGTAGTAATGCAACTTCACTCATGGTGCCTCACTTTTCATTGTTACCTTCATGACATTTCAGAATTTTGGCTATCAGGATGACAGTTCACCCTGTCTTGGAGATCCTCCGGCCATCGCTGGCGCAGCGCTTCCCAAAGGTGGGACCTTTGCTTCCTCTCCTCCCGCCGGAGGTTGATTCTTTGCTTTATCGCCTAACGTTGCGACCCAAAAGATAAAGGCAGCTAACAGACAAAAGACGAATGTATTCAGCGACATAAAGGCCGCCGCATATCCTAATGCCGGTGAATACGCATAATCGGATGTATCGCGCATCACGCCATAAATGTGCCAGTGGACGCGTGATGACGATCGTGCGTATCCCATCAAGGACATGAGCAAAATAACCATGACCGCATTTAAAACCAAGCTATACCCTGCTCGAACCGGCATCTGCCCCCACACCATTTCCGTCGTGGTCTTCGCACTTTTCATTAGGAGCGCCGTTAACGGCGTAAAGGTAACCATAATGAATATCACAATGAGCACTTGGGCCACTGAAAAATAGTTAATTCGTATAATGGCCGGGACAAAGTATCCCCAGACACCAAGCACGATAACCGCAATGCCAGCAATGGCCAACAATACCCCCATAAGGGCTTTGGCAGCTTTTGCCCATCCCGCAGTTTCTACTTTCCCTGCGCGCCAATACATGATGAAACTCATAAATGTGACGAGAATCATCAAATTTGATACGGTCATTTTGGCCGACATGACTCCAAATACTCCAAGGAGTGGATGGTGAGTACCACCCATTTTTTGAGCTTCCGCTAAACTGGCAACAAGCGAATGAGGAGTCATCCAAACGGCAAGGCAGGCCAGCAGCACAACCAGCATCGCCATAATTGGCTTTTTGTATTGACCTTCTGACCCAGGTATTCGATGTGCAATGCCTAACCAAAAGTAATAATTTGCTCCGAGGAACAACACCCCGATGAGCATAGCCTGCAGAATAAAGAGCCAGGCTAAGAACCCTCCCATCAGCGTAATGCCCATTTGCTGGTTATATTGATAGATTTCCCTCATCAACCAATAGCCAGCAAAAGGTAGAGGCAACATCCCGAATACACCGATGAAATTACCTACATACCCCATCCAGTCATAATGTTCTTTCTCTTCTCGTGTAACTGCAAGCAGATACCTGACACCAGCATAGGCTCCGCAAATAAACCCGCCTAGTACCACATTCGCAATGAGTCTATGGATATTCACCGGCCACCAAGTAGGATTTTGCATGGCTGCCCATGCTCTCTCGATAGCCGTTCCATCGGCAACCACAACAGGACTTGCCTGAAAAGTCGCCCACGCATTCGGAACAATCATAATACCGATGGCAAATAGATTCAGGAGAAAACCAAGGAAGATGTGCAGAAACTTTTTATTACCTTGCATCGCATCCCAACCGTACCAGTACATATAGAGGGTTGCGGTTTCTGCAATAAACAACAGGCAATACGCAATAAAGGACGGGAAAAATATATCGGTAAGATAGGCCATAAGTTTTGGATAGAGGCCTACCAGAAGGAATAACAGGATTCCACCAAAAAGCGCAGTCGTCGCGTAGGCTGAGGTTAAGAGTTTTGTAAACTCTTTAGCCAGCTTGTCATAGCGCTGCTCCTTAGTTTTCCACCCAACGATTTCACACACCCAGGCAAAGATCGGCACGCCCAAAACAAAACCGGCAAGCAAAAGATGCTGTTGAGCAACAATCCAAATAATATTGCGGCTACCAATACCAGGCAGATCACGATACTCGACTGACATTGCCTGCGTTGCGGCATCTTGAGCCCAAGCGAGGATTGGAAATAGGAGAAGAACAAGTAATCCACCCCACTTGAGAAGAGATACCCCCGATATTGGAAAGGTTGAATTCCTGAGGATATGTAGAGGTCTTCCGTACATGATTACTTTCTCCTCACCCACACGTTATAAAAAACCATAAATACCCGGTCATTTTATACCCCGTCATTTAGGGGGAGATGGTGCTTTTCCCTCTGCTGTCTTTTCAGACTTCTTTTTTTCGTCAGGCTTCTCGCCGTTATCGTCTTGTTCTTTTTCCAACTCAATAATCGTTAACTCCGCTTTCTTGAGTATCTTCTCTGTATTCGATAAGACCTCTAGCGGCTTAACGGGCGGCTCTATCCTTACCACATTTGAATACTCATATTCATCATGCGGGTGAGGCGTTGTTTCTGGCAATAAACCCCAAAAAAGAAATACCAGGACAACCCCGGCAAACGTAAATGACGTCAAGAGCAGCAATTGATCGGCAGGAATACGAATCATATCCCAGAAGTATACGATTTGTTCAAAATTCCCGTCTTTCGATGTTGAGGCATTTACTTCTTTCTGTGCCAATGCGCCTAACCCGTAGAACCATCCAATGACAAGGAGGACTAACACCGCACTCGTCACACTCCCCCACATCACTAATTCAATCGTAATCTGTTCGGCAACGGGAATCACCCATATGCTTTCCTTAATGGTTTCAACAATACTGGTTGTAATACTTTTGGAAACAGACTTCACAAACCCCACGATAAAATACAGAAGGGGTAAATAAATGACACTGAACAACGCCCATTTCCACCACAACCTCAAGCCGAGTCCTGGCTTCGGATCAATACTGAGCCGCTCTAATAATACGGTTCTCGCACAAAGACCTAGCGCCCAAATATCAATAGGGATAGACAGAAGTAATAGGAATTCAAGCCCTAATCCCTTCCAGGGACGAAGTCCACCAGCAAGAAGCAGCAGACAGACAACCATCTTTATGGGAAAGCCTGTCCAGAAGGTAGGCCAAAAAACAAGAAGACCAAGCTTTGTATTAGGCATGTGCAATAACTACGCGTCTCGATTTAAAAAATTTCAAAAATGCCAAAACCACCAAATGTTCTACGCAACGATTCTTTCGTGCTGCCTAGTGAAGAAACTCTCTATTAATAATGGCAGATACCGTAAATATTAAAATGCCAAGCATGATAACGATCCAGCCAACTAGCGCAATAGGACGCTTAAAAATATCTCGCTGCGGATTTGTGTCGATAAATGGCAGTGCGGCGAGAAATGCCATAAATGCTCCAGGTATAGCGATAGCCCCAAGAAATTGGCCAAACTCTCCGCCAAACATTTTTAAACGTAAAAGCTGGAACAGAAAAAGGAAATACCATTCAGGCTCTGGATGGTAATCTCCGGGGTCGGGGGTTGCCTGCTCTAGCAATGTGACCGGCTCAATAAACGCCAAGCTACAGACAATAAGAAAGACCGTAGCCATTGCGACAATGTCCTTCCAAATTTGTCGAGGGAAAAAGTAATCGGTCTTCGCCTTGAGCTCTTCTGGCGTTCCCCTAAATGGACCAGCAGGACCGGCCTTGCGGAACAAGAAGATGTGGAGTCCAGCCAACCCCATCAATCCAGCCGGGAGCACCATCACATGAATCACAAAAAACCGACTTAACGTCATTTGGCCAGGCGTCGGTCCACCCTTTAAAAAACGTGCCATAAAATCGCCGACTATAGGCGTTTTATCCATAATTTCCACACCGACGACAGTCGCCCAGTACGCGCGTTGGTCCCAGGGGAGCAAGTACCCGGTAAACCCAAAGGCCATCACGATACCAAAAAGCGCTAACCCCACGAGCCATATAAGCTCTCGAGGTTTTTTATAGGCTCCCCATAAAAAGACCTGAGACATATGCGCAAAGACCATCACGACCATCGCCGATGATCCCCAAAAATGGTAACTCAACAAAAACCATCCATACTCCACTTCATGGATAATATACTGCGTACTATCATAGGCATGGTCTGTACTCGGAACATAATAAAACATCAACAAAATACCCGTGACCACCTGGAGGATAAAGATAAAGAGAAGACAAGAGCCAAAGGCATACGCCCATCGTGACCCTCCGGGCACAGGCTCATTGAGCATTTTGGCCTGTAATGTCTTTAAGCCAACACGCTCGTCGACAAAGTCCACAACCTTCTCTAACGCATTAGGTTCGTTCGCGGTACGTTGCTGATTATTCATGATGTTGTCGTAAGGGAATTACAATAGTCTGATTTGATTTTTGACGCCGGCCTTATACTCAACGTCGATAATTTTAATTTCTCCACCAGCATTCACATCGAGCGGTAACACATCGAGTGCTCTTGGCGCCGGTCCATCTATCACTTTTCCAGCCTCATCATAGATACTCAGATGGCACGGACATAAAAAGACACCATCAGGATAGTTTTTCGTCCTTCTCCATTTATAGCCACACCCTAAGTGAGGACACTTTCCAGAAAATCCGATAAACGGTGAATTGGCTTTATTGACCCAAATGACATCACCCTTATCATCATAAAACTTTCTATCCTCGCCTTCGTACACGGCTTTCTTTACTTCCTCTGTAGCCTTTACAACCCAAATATTTTTTTCAATCTGCTGCTCAGGCATAAAGGCTTCCTTAAACCCGCGATTAAACTTAAACTGATAGCCGATATTTTCCTTTGTCAGCTTTTTAGCACTCCCAACATTGAACCATGCATTATCGTAGGGCTTATACATCGGTTTCATCAGGTACTTTAAGACTGGAAAGGCAAAGGGTAATGCAATCAGGGCTCCGATCGCATGCGTCATATTTGTAAAAAACGTTCGACGCGGGACATCACGCTCTAAACATGGAAGGGGAACGAGCACTTCCCCTGGATTCACATGAATATTATCTTCGAGATGTGCAATTTCTACTTCGTGAGTGGTCACATATTGGTCTCTATTCAAGATGGGAAACTGTCCAAACTCTGATGTCGAACAACGAAGAACAATTTCTTCTTCACTCAGGATTTCTTGAACGTCGCCGATTGGCACACAACGCTCCTGGCCCTGACTCTCAGACTCTTGGACAACAACATGGCTCACCTCATGAGAAATGGGGTCCATGATGACTTTTGAGATCTTTCCGACCTCACCGTCACTACTTCGCGCTTTTGCAGTTAACTTAGGTTGCATAACACCAAATGCCTACAATCAAGGTTTAATTCATCTTAATGGGTTTTGGAGTTTCCACCGATGTATTTTTTAATGTTGCAAGATAGGCAACAAGGGCATCGATTTCTTCATCGAACATCAGATCTTTGTATTTATCGGGCATTTTGCCTTTTTTATACTGCTTATCAAAACCTTCTGCCATCCAACTTTTGGGGTCAAGTATTTTTTCTTTAAGCTGTTCTGGTGTCATCAGACTTCCAATGTTATCCATCACCGGTCCACGTTTTTTACCACCTTCACCACCTAATTTATGGCAGTTATAGCACTCTTGCAGTTCCCATTGCTCTTTCCCGAGAGCCACAATATCGCCTCCAGCACCTGAAGCTGCAGGGACAACCTCTTCAACGACTTCAATATTCCCACCACCCAATGAGTTCAATTTTTTATCGATCGCTATCGCCCGCTCATCAAGCGCCTTTGCACGTGCAATGAGCTCATCGGCTTTTCCTTTTTGCGTTCTAGCTTTTCGTGCCTTAAGCAACTTATCGATTTTACCTTTTTCAACTTCCGGGTCATATTGAGGTAGGCCACTCGCCCCAGCCGTGAATATGACGGAGAGTACGATATAAAATACCACCAATCCAATTGCAGCCTTCGGGCCTTCAAGACGATTCATCGTTGGGGCATCGAGTAAGATGAACACGAGAGCACCCAACATGGCATACGAAAAGAACATCACTTGAAACACAAACGGGAAACCAGTCAACTTGGCAACCACAACTAAAATAACGCCAATGATGATCCCAATAATTCCCTTTTTCATGATGCTACCGACTAGACCTTGCTGAGCCATTCTCTTCTCCCTTATGTCCCTGAGATTACTTCGCCCCTTCTGGAACAGGAACTCCCTGTGCTTCAGGAGCCTTATCTTTTGTGATGCGCAAAGTCACCATGATGGCAAAACTCACGACGGTAAAGAACACGACCGTGCATCCAGTGATCCACCACGCTGAATACGCCAGAGTCGGGGTAAATGCTTCGGCTGTAAAATCTGGAACCAGGTTGTACACATGAAAGTACTTTCGAGTCAACGACCGAACCGTTCCCATGAGACCCATTGTCCAAATAGCACTGAATGCTAAGAAAATGAGTACAAATTGGGAAGCAAAGTCGATTTTGCCCCATGATATACTTCCGACTCGAATCCCACGATTGTAGAGAATATAGTTAACAATGGTCAGATAGACTAAGGTAAATGCCGCGGCATTTTTCGCCGGCATTAAGGCAAGCTCCTGAGCCCACTCTGGCAATTCCAGGTCGTGCGTAGCCGCCCCTTGCGTCGCAACAAACCCATGCGGCGTCATCCAAATCGCATCAGCCACAACAATCATTAAAAATCCAACCTTAATCATGGTAAATGCCGACACTGTAAATTTCAGCCCAGGCAACTTACTGAGTACCGGAGGCAAGATCACGAGCGCCGCGAGATAAATCAAAGACTGCCATTCTGGCGGTGGAAACATTTTCCATGCGAGTCCCATTACCGCAGGCATCACAATAACGGCAATCATCACCAATCCGGAAATGCGCACCTGCTCGACACCCTGGATTCGCTTCATACTAAGCCAAATGTAATAATTGCTGGCAAGGAATATGAGACCAATCATCGCGCCTTGCATTTCAAAGAACATCGACAATTGATCGGCCATCATGTAGGGACAGATCGACGCATCATAGTCACAAAGCTCATAGGCCAACAAATAGCCCATGAATGGGAGCAGGAGGAGAGCGCCAACCCCGATAAGATTCCCGATAAAGCCCATCCAATCATAATACGCACGCTCTTCATCAGTTCTGGAACGCATATACATATAGGCCGCGATAAGCCCGGCGATAAACCCACCAAATGTGACATTACCCACAAGCCTATGCAGATTCAGTGGCATCCAACTGTAGTTGGCCACCTTGTCCCATAAACCAGCCGTCTGCACAAACTCGACAAGCGACATACCTTCTGCCGCCTTTGCCGGTGTATTCATAAATGCTGTCGGCCCGTCAATCACAAACAGGGTAAGAGTACCAACTAAATTCAGTAAGACGCCCAAAGCAATGTGCCTTGCCTTCTTACTCCCCTTCATTGAATCCCACGAATAGAAATAGGTGTACAGGATGATCGTCTCGGCAATAAAGAGAAGAGGGTATATAACCGCAAACACCAAGAAGAAGTGCTTAATCAACCACGTCGTAAAGTCAGGATACGTCCCCAGCAATACAAAAATAAAAAGGCCACCGGTAAGGGCCGTCATGCTGTAAAGGATGACGGTGACCTTCGTGACCTCTTTCGCCAGGCGATCATACTTCGGATCATTGTTCTTATATCCTAGCCATTCGGACACAACTGCGAAGATTGGTGCCCCGAGAATGAATGCGGCAAACAAAATATGCAGCTGAGCGACAACCCATACCCCAGTTCGATTACCCGCATACGGAAAATCAACAACCGGCGCGTCTGGCATTTGTCCATACGCAGACGACGCTCCCGCCACAACAAGGCCTGCCAACATTAATAAGCTTCGACTCAGTATCTTCAAGGGTTTTCGCCCTCCTTCATGATCATGACCTAGAGCACCTTGGATCGTTCAGCGATTTTGAAAATAATTGAGGTCCTAATTAATCGGAACCCAAGCCTTTTTCTCTGCATCATATTTTTGACCCTTCAAGCCAAAAGTCGACTCAAAGGCAATGACTTTCCAGATTTCATCCTCAGAAAGCTTACTCTTCCAGGATTTCATTTTTGTGCCTTTTACACCCTCGGATACACGCCAGAACCATTGCGAATCCGAATACAGTTTCATATGTTCGGTTTGTCTGAAGTCACGGGCTCCCGCCTTGACCGGCTTCCCGTTCTTGCCATGACAACTCGCACAATTCACATCAATGTTTTGCTGCCCGGTATAAATAGCCTTTCCTTCAGCGATGACGTCTTCGTTCCCCCAGTAATCTGCAGGCATGTGTTTATCTGCATACTCTGGCGGAGCTGGAGGAGGAGGCTTTGGAGGTCCATCAGATCCTCCACCGCATGCTGTGAGGGTTAACCCAGCAACGGATAGACCGACCACCAATAAGACGTTTCTAACACTGTGACTCTGCTTCATATAACCCCCTAGTTGAACGTTGTAAGGTACGATTCTCATAACTTCGGCCTACCACCTATAACTTTCCATGATTTGCTCGTAAAAAAGCGCTTTCCCCTGCCATACAGCCAGAAACAAAAGCGCTACTCATATCAAGTTTTTCAGTAACTCGATGAATGTGTCTTTTATTACACCTGGGCATGCATGTCATCAGCGTCTTACATGAGTGGCACTGCAAGAGTTTCTCAAAATCCACGCACTCCACTCACTTCCATTCCAGTAACGGCCTCCTCAGTAGATATCCTTTCTTTTAGTAAGTGAGGAATAGACGCAATATTCGCTCTTCATGATTTTGTCTAGAAAAATAAAATTAGATCAAATCAAACAATCACACATGGACAAATAACATGAGAACCTAGGTCCATACTCACTACGTCCTGAACTTGCCATACCGAACATTTATCGTACACTATGAAAAACATGAATGCCTTCACCTGAACACATCAGCTTGTAACACATTCATAAGCCCGACCGATACTCTTTTACCACGAACATCTCTGCACTTAAGGACTATTCCTTTCTAACCAAAGAATGAATCGTTCAACCGGGAAATGGTTGGATTCGGTATAGTCAAAAAGGTCCGTGGTTTCTAGCATAGACAAGAGGTAATCGTCAATGATGACAGGACAATGTTTCTTAGAATACCGGCATTTTCGTCATTCTCCGTCAATGACAATTTTATGTGTGATGAGGTCAAGACGAACAGTTGCAGAATGAGGCACACGCAAAGATAAAGCAACAGGAGCAACCACATGCATCACTGTACAATAAAAGACTTTACGACAGGCGAGAAAAGGACAACACGGAAAACACAGGCGGAAGGAATGCGTGACGAGCGAGGAACGTTAGGTTTTCTTCTGAGATAGTTTCTCCATCTTGTTGACCCAGTCATCCCATGATTTCCCAAAGGCCGTATCTTCTCCGGAAAATGTCAGAACAGCAAGGTCGTCATATTGAATACTCTGCACACAAGACTGCCCTTTAGGAAAAACTTTGAAGGTTGGAGAGGACGACTGCGAATCTCGATCAAAGACATACCCCTCGATTAACTCACCAGACAGCAGTTCAATGGTCACATCGCCTCGATAATCAAAGGCCAAATCGATGACGCGCTGACGTTCAGCACAGTCTGTGAATTGAAACCGTTGCCCCTCAAGACTTTTTTCAGAAGACGGCGAGTGTTCGTGCGTATCCATATCTACTCAAGAGAGAGAACTCATCCCATACAGGAAAACTCATGAAGTCGCATGAGGAAATAACGTGGACCTGACTGTCCCGACAAATCCGGACCACGTGTTAAAGGTATCTTTTACAGCCGAAGCTTCATACCCGCAATGCACCATACAATCCTGGCATTTCTCATTTCGTCCAGTTCCATAACGCTCCCACGACGTCTCTTCCATTAACTCACGAAATGATGATGCATAGCCATCCTGGATTAAATAACAGGGTTTTTGCCATCCAAAAATATTATAGGTGGGATTACCCCATGGCGTGCAGTCATACTCACGCTTCCCCATCAAAAACTCTAAGAAAAGCGGAGATTGATTAAACTCCCAACCTCGCTTTCGCTCACTCAGCAGTTGTGTAAACAGCGAATGCGTCCGCTCACGCTTCAGAAAACTATTTTGATCAGGAGCCTTGTCGTAGCTGTAACCTGGAGAGATCATCATCCCCTCAACACCGAGCCCCATCATTTCGTCGAAAAACTGGCGGACTCGAGAAGGGTTCGCATCGTTAAATAATGTGGTGTTGGTCGTGACGCGAAAGCCCCGCTGAAGAGCGGCCCGAATCGCCTTCACGGCCACATCATACACTCCCTCTCGACATACCGCATGATCATGCTCATCCTTAAGGCCATCCATATGAATGCTAAATGTCAGATACTTCGAAGGCGTGTACTCCGACAGCTTCCGCTCAAGAAGAATGGCGTTGGTACATAAGTAGACATATTTTTTCCGCTCAACCAAGCCCTGAACGATGCGCGCCATTTCTGGATGAATCAACGGTTCTCCCCCGGGAATGCTAATAACCGGAGCACCGCAATCGTCTGCAGCGGCCCAACATTGCTCTGGAGTCAACCGCCGATCAAGGACGTGGTCCGGATATTGGATTTTCCCACATCCGGCGCACTCAAGATTGCAGCGAAAAAGAGGCTCCAACATCAGCACAAGTGGATATCGCTCAACCCGCTTGACCTTCTGCGTGATCACGTACTTTGCAACGGTATACATCTGAGAAACTGGTACGGCCATCATGCACTCCTTATTCGATACAACGAATTAGCTATACTCATAGTATATTAGACTTTTGTAATTTGAAAAGATTGCAGAGAGAATAATGTGGAGGCGCCGAGCGGGTTCGAACCGCTGAATCGCAGTTTTGCAGACTGCTCCCTTAGCCACTTGGGTACGGCGCCCGAAGGTACATTATAGAGACTATCAGTCAATGAAGACAAGAATGAGAGAGACGTGTAACTGCAAAGCATTACGAACGCGCAGGCAAGACAGGAATTTCTTTTCGTCCAATCATTTTTTCTTCGTCATCTGAATTGTTGAAAGAAGGAGACTGAGAGGATTGAAAGGCTGGAAGGGCTACATCTGATTGACCAGTACTCGCCAACTCCGCTTCTTTTTCCTGAGCCATCACTTCAACTTCTTGAATCAACACATCGATCAATTCTTCTGACGGAACCTTGCGAACCAGCTTCCCTTTTTTAAACAAAATACCAGAACCTTGCCCACCGGCAATCCCAATGTCGGCTTCCTTCCCCTCTCCAATGCCATTGACCACACAACCAAGCACAGAGACAGTCAAAGGCGTCTTGACATGACCAAGCCGGTTCTCCAATTCATTTGCCATACGTACAACATCGATTTCCACACGACCACATGTGGGACAGGCGATGACATTCACGCCTCGGTGCCGCAACTCTAAGGACTTTAAAATTTCAAAACCCACCTTCACTTCTTCCACTGGATCAGCGGCAAGCGACACTCGCATCGTGTCACCGATGCCTTGCGATAGGAGCCACCCTAAACCCATGGAAGACTTAATCGCACCGGTCATCGCGGTCCCTGCTTCAGTAATACCGATATGCAAGGGATAATTGGATTGCTGCGCAAACAACCAGTAGGCATCGATCGCCATATGCACATCTGAGGCTTTGAGCGACACTTTCATGTTGGTAAAACCAACATCCTCTAATGCATGCACGGCATTTAACGCTGATTCCGCCAAGGCTTCAGCCGTGGGATATCCATATTTTTCAAGAAGCGGCTTTTCAAGCGACCCACCGTTGACGCCAACCCGCAAGGGTATGCCATTGTCATTGACGGCCTTGATCACTTCTTCCGTCTTCCACCAGGGACCGATGTTCCCAGGGTTGATGCGAACACAATCAACAACCTCTGCCGCTTTGAGCGCAAGACGATGGTCAAAATGGATATCAGCAATAAGTGGGACGGTCATGTGTGGTTTAATTTTAGGCAACGCTGCAACCGCATCCTGATCTGGTACGGCAACTCGAATCAGCTCGCACCCTGCTTGCTCAAGTTGCTGAATCTGCTCAAGCGTAGCTTTCACATCGCTAGGATGGGGAATAGTCATAGACTGAACGGAAATAGGCGCATCTCCGCCAATTTTGACATTCCCAACCTGTATTTGCCTGGTTTTTCTACGAGTGATATACACGAACGTTTTCCAGACTAGTCCATCACCGCGTGGAGAGGCACTCGTGCGAGCAAGGCTTTGGCTTGGTCATAAATGCCATTCGCCGTTAATCCATACTTTTCTCGCAAGAGGTCCTGAGGACCCTGTTCAATGTAGATATCCGGCAGGGCTAACACTTTGGTTGGAATGTGCCAGAGACCTTGATCAGACAACGACTCTAGCACGGCTGACCCAAACCCACCCATCTGACACCCTTCTTCCATGGTCAGCAAGCATTTCACTTTTTGGGCGACCGTTCCGATTAACTCGTTATCGAGAGGCTTGACGAATCGTGCATTCACCACTGCTACGGAAATACCTTCCTGCGCCAATCGTTCTGCCGCTTCCATCGCATGATGCACTAACACGCCAACTGCAACTAATGCTACGTCGTCACCATCCCTAAGTAACTCACCTTGCCCAAGCGGCAAGGGCTCGGGAGTTGCATCCATCGGCACGCCAAGACTGGCTCCTCGTGGATATCGAACAGAAACCGGACATTCATAATGAATGGAGCTTTTCACCATATGCTGCAATTCGTTCTCATCTTTGGGGGCCATCACCACCATATTGGGCACATGCCGTAAAAAAGCAAAATCAAAGGCACCATGATGCGTTGTGCCATCTTCCGCAACTAATCCTCCACGATCAATACACAATGTCACGGGGAGATTTTGCGTCGCCACATCATGTACAACTTGATCGTAGGCCCGTTGCAGAAATGTTGAATACATACAAATGACCGGACGCATGCCTTGAGCAGCTAAGCCGGCCGCAAAGGTCACGGCATGCTGCTCCGCAATTCCGACATCATAGATTCGATCTGGAAAAGCCTTTTCAAACGCGGCCAGACCGGTGCCTTCACACATCGCCGCCGTAATCGCGACAATCCGCTTATCGTCCTCGGCCATATCGACCAAGGTTTTTACGGCCACGGCACTATAGGATGGCCTCGTGGCTTTTTTCGTCGGCTCCCCGGTTTTTGCATCGAACGGCGAACAGGCATGAAACCAAACCGGGTTTTTCATGGCCGGCTCAAAACCCAAGCCCTTTTTGGTAATGACATGAAGAAGCGTCGGCCCTTTTAATTTGAGCACATTGTCCAACGTCGTCAATAAATGCTCAAAGTTGTGTCCGTCAATCGGCCCAACATAACGAAAGCCTAATTCCTCAAAGAGCAGACCTGGCAGTAAAAACCCTTTGGCCAGTTCTTCCGCCCGGATCGCCATCTTTTTGACTGGTTCACCAATCTGAGGAATGGTTTCGAGAAGCTGCGAGGTTTCTTCACGTAATCGCGTATAGAATTCACCGGTAAACGTTCGATTGAGGTACGCCGAAATTGCCCCAACGTTTCGTGAAATAGACATCTGATTATCATTGAGGATGACGACTAAGTTTTTCTTGAGATCGCCTGCATGCTGCAACCCCTCCAAGGTCATGCCTGCCGTCAAAGCTCCATCGCCCACGACACAAACCGTCCGATGCGGAAGTCCCATTTGTTCGTGCGCTTCGGAATAGCCAACGGCCGCCGATACGCCCGTGCCCGCATGTCCGGCGTTAAACGCGTCATACTCGCTTTCTTCACGTTTACAAAACCCACTCATTCCGCCAAATTGGCGTAATGTATGAAATTGCTCTCGCCGACCCGTGAGAAGTTTGTGCGCATACGCTTGATTACTGGTGTCCCACACAATTTTATCGTTCGGGGTGTCGAGCAAATAATGTAACGCGACCGTGAGTTCCACCACACCTAAATTCGACGCTAAATGCCCACCGACATTCGAGAGAACAGAAATGATCAAACTCCGGATTTCCTGACACAATTCAGGAAATTCTTCGGGCGATAATTTTTTAAGATCTGCAGGACTCTCAATCCGTTGTAGTATCGACATAGCTATAACCTTTCGCTGATCATATTGAATTGGTCGCCAGGGCAGGACAATGCGTAAGAACCGACAAGACTACGTAGTTTTCATTATTCTTGTCATTTTCCCATAGACAGGGAAACAAGTCAAGAAATCTTGTTGCCAACAATGAAGTCATATGCTAAGGCAATTCGGTAGTATGCGGTACATGCTCCGCAATCTGCCGCAAGATCTTTTCGGCTTCAGGTTTATATCGCAACGCCCAACTCCAATCCTGTTCGGAAGGGTGACGCTGAACAATCTTCCGCAGCTCTTTCGTCGCCGCAGCCACATTCTTTCTTTTGACATATAATTTCGCAAGATCAAGCCGGGCATGCACATCATGTCTGTCTGCCAACACCGCTTTTTTCAGGTAGTCCAGTGCGGCATCTTCATCTCCCCCTAAAAACCATGGCAATTCATCCAACATCCGGCCAAGCATATGCAACGCCGGCGCATGATCAGGCTGCAACTCCACAGCTCTCTTCGCATGGAATGTTAATTCGTCCACCACGAGTGCAGACGCCATGCGGCCTTTGAGTTGCGTGGCACTGCCGAGATTTGCGGCATACAAAAAGTGCGCATCGGCAAGCGACTCATCGTGCGTAAGAGCCTGCTTCGCCAAACGGGCACCGGCTTCATGAATGGCGATTCGCTGCGTAGTGCCTTCATCACTGAGGTCACCTAATTGCAAATACAGTCCGGCAAGCTGGCTCAAGACATGCGGCTCATTGGGCCTTGCTTGCATGACGGCTTCTAATTGCTGAATATCTTCCTGTATCGTCTGAATGTGCTCAGCTTTCTTCAGGTGAGCCCAGACTGGGCTGATTGCGGCACAGACACACGCAAAGACAACGCAGCCAACGACTTGCCGAGCAGGCATCCATTTCAAAAAAACAGAATCCCCTACACTGGCAGGCTGTCCCCTCGTTCCCACACGTTCCTCGCGATTGCGTAAAAACATTCTTGTCATTGTGAACGTCTCACACCAGCTAGAACGGATAATCCAAGCCCGCAAAGACTGCCCCTCCTTCTTTACTGTATGCCCAATCAACGCGCCCAACCACATTTGGACGGACGATGCCACGGAACCCAACTCCCGGCGTCACCTCATATTCATTAAATTGGCGAAATGTAAAGTCATTATACGTCCGCCCCATATCAACAAAGGGCGCCACCTCAAATTCTACGTTCACATTAAAAAATCGAACACCAAGGACGTGAATTCGCTCCTCAACATTCAGCGACACCAAATGCCGGTCCACAAAACGATCCTCACCAAACCCACGCAAGTTGTGTTGCCCGCCGAGGGAACTTCGTTCATAAAAAGGAATTCCATCGCCAAAGCTCAACTGAACGTTCCCGCGAACAACCAAGATCATTCGCTTTGATGGGCTAGGGAATAATGCCCGCACATCGAGGCCATACCGAAAATAGACAAAATCGTTCAGACTCTGCCGTTGAAAGTTATGACTGGCCTCGGCATAGGCTTCCGCGCGTGTTCCAACCGTTGGCGTAACGAGATTATCCCGCGTGTCGTATTGAAAGACTAAACGATTGGCCAAGATGGCCGTTCGTTCAATTCCCGTAAGTCCAGCGAAACGATCGCCTGTAAATGGCCGAGCTCGCACCCCCCCGGGCTGCACTTCCACATCACGATACCGCTGCCCGATCATCAACCGCGTCACATCGTTCAGATGAACTCCAAAACTCCATTGCACACCAATCTCCCGGCTCGTGTAGTTGGATTCGTTACTTTCCGGTGTCGTCTGCCCAATCCCGTAGAACCGTTTCGTGGCGTTTTTAAAAAACTCGGCACCCACATCCAGAAAAAACAACCCTTGGATAAAGCCGGGATCTTGGTAACGAATTTTCAGCTTTCGCTCAATCTCCTCGGTATAGGACCCCACAAACTCCATTTGGCGGCCGGCAGACCAGTACCGGTAATAGTTCATCGTCCCCCGGACACCCAAAAAGGAATTATGAATCACCATGGGCGCCATGAGCGAGACAAGGTTTCCCTCGTCATCGGAGTCTAGGACAGGAACGATCAGACCAAAATCCTGACCATCGTTCTTCGAGGTAGAAATAGCCGGAACGGCGAAGATAGACTGGCCGGCCGAGACAAGGGACGAACTCACGCCGAAGAAAACGCCTAACGCAAAAAGAAAGACACGCAGGAACCAACGGCAATGAGGCATGAAACAAAACCCAATCAGGGCTGGGTCGCCTGATCGGCTTTCGTCCGCAGTTTTGTCATAAGACCTTCAAACGAGGAGGTTTTGAGGATACGTGCGAATTGTCCACGATAATTTTTCATCAAGCTCACCCCGTCGATGATCACATCATAGACTCGCCACTCATGATTTTTTTTGAGTAAGCGGTAGTCGATGGGAACTCGAGACTTCGGGGAAATGACCTTCGTCTGCACTTCAGCAAAATTTCCTTTGTTTCGCTCTTTCAGATACTCGACTTTTTCTCCAGAGTAGGAATCCACATTACCCGCATAGGACTGTGTCAGAAATCGTTGAAAAAGCGCCACGAACTCTTTTTGTTGCTGAGGACTGAGGTCTTTCCATTCCCGTGAGATCGTCCGTTTCCCCATTTCCTCGTAATCAAACCGTTGCCCAATCACGTCAATCAACCGTGTCAGACGCTCGGGCTTTTTGGCCTCGCTCTGCAGTTCCTTCTGTTGCAGCACGCCAAGCACTTTATCAATCGTCCCTTTGATCGCCTCGGTTGCAGACCCAGAATCCGCAGCATACCCAACCGAAAACATTCCAATCACACACCCCAAAAACAGACTGAGCACGGTTACACGCAACCCACAGATTGATTTCATTCGATACTCCATTGCACGCCGTTTCATAAACCGTTCTTCTTCTGCTCCATACACCACAATACCATAACGCCCACGATGTAGTCTTTGAAGTCTGTTAAATGTTACGCAAGGTCTATTTTGCGGTTCTTTCCAATATTACTGCAAGGTCACAGTATCCTCACGTACGACTAGACGAATTTCGTTGGAGACGTCTCACAGCTCTCCTTCAATATTACCATGAGTGAAGATTGATGCAATGAACAGGTTTCACCATGATGCGTTCACGTGTGGAGAAACACAGGTCCGGCATCATGAGGCGTGTTCCATCTCATCGAAAAAAATCTTAAAAAACATGGTGAGGCGTCGAGAAGCCACCGCCACCTGTCGTTGAAATTGAACGATATGGAATAAGGATGCAGGATTCCGCAAAATCGCACCGACGCCTTTCACCCAGTCGCGTGGATGAAGAAACAGATTGAAATCTATTGGCAGATCTTCATCCCACAAATCCGATATAGTCCGGACTACAATAAATGGAATATGGTGCGAACGCGCAACAGACCCTAATGAGGCGCTTTCCATGTCAAGGGCCACCGCATGCGTGTGGTCAGCCACAATCTTTTTTTCCGTACTCGTTCCTATTATGCGTGAAAGGGAGACGATGTGACCGCACTGACTCCCTTGATCAATGGAACGGGAAACCTGGAAGGCCCGGCTCCGAAATATGTCATCGCACAGAATCGGGTAGTACTCCCTACTCTTCGAAATTTCCGAGGCTTCCCCTAGCTGAACCTCATCGCCAACCACAAGTGTGCCAACAGCGCAAGGAACCAACGCGCCGGCAAACCCCGAAGACACCACTAAATCCCAGGATGCATGGCCGAGTGCAGCTAGCGAGACATGCGCGGCTTTCTGAAGACCAATCCCCGATTGCCACACGGACACATGCGCCTTCCCCCGTCGCCCGATCGCGCATCGCACGCCAGCCATGGTCGTCGTGCGTTCCACCGTGAACGCTTCCACGACAGCCTGAAATTCCCAACGAGTCGCAGTGAAGATGGCAATGTTAACGTGAGGAACCTCGGAAGAGACGAATGGTCTCACTGATCGACTGACCGCTTAGAGGTTTTTGGGTTGATGTCGTCGGGCTGCCTGAGTGGCGATGCGTAATTCATCAGCTCGTGACTGACCGTTCATCTTGATATTTCGGTACATCGCTAACGCCCACAGCGGGAAGTATTTAAAATACCCATGATAGCGGAGATAAAACACGCGGGGAAAACCGGTTCCTGTGTGAAAAGGCTCGTCCCATACCCCATCTTGACGTTGATGGCGCAGCAAGTAATTCACCCCGCGTACCACACTAATGGAATCTGAAGCACCCGCCGCCAACAAAGCCATTAGCGCCCACGCGGTTTGCGACGCGGTACTCTCACCCTGCCCAGCCGTGGCAGTATCAGCATAGGATTCACATGACTCGCCCCACCCGCCATCGTGATTCTGGACGGTTTCGAGCCAGACTACCGCCTTTTGAATCCATGGAGATGACATATCAATATCCATCGCTCGCAACCCTGAGAGTACGCACCATGTCCCATAGACATAATTCACCCCCCAACGGCCATACCAACTTCCATTGGCTTCCTGCTCACGTTGCAAGAACTCTAAAGCCGGCTCAACTGCCGGATGGGTACGGTCATATCCCAACGTTCCTAACATTTCGAGACACCGTCCTGTGAGATCAGCGGTACTCGGATCGAGCAATGCTTCATGATCGGCAAATGGAATTTTATTGAAGATGAGCCGATTATTGTCTTTATCGTAGGCCCCCCACCCTCCATCGGACCCTTGCATAGCTAGGGCCCATTCGCAACCCGATCGAATAGCATCATCGCGATCAGCCGGCAATTCGGTCTCAAGTTTTGCTAAGGCAATGACCACAGCCGCTGTGTCATCCACATCTGGATACCAATCATTTTCACCCTGAAAGTACCATCCGCCTGGACGAGCGTTTGGAGATGAAATAATCCAGTCTCCCACTCTGTCGGTTTGGCGAGACCGTAACCAGGAGGCGGCTCGCAGCAATGACGGATGATCAGGTTTCAACCCACGTTCAACGAGCATATCTACGGTCAAAGCGGTATCCCAAACCGGTGACACGCAGGGCTGAAGGTGCAACGTGCCCTTTTGGCTTCCCCTATCGCGAGACGGCGCATAGACTTCAAGCGCTTCGATTTCTTGTAATGCTTTGACAATCTGAGGATGATCGGCAGAATAGCCTAAGGCCTGTAAGGCCACAATCGAATTGGCCATAGCGGGATAGATGGCCCCCAACCCTCCCTCTCCCTGCATATGCTCCAACATCCAGGTTTCAGCCTTTTTGACTGCACGCTTCCGCAGCGATTGCATGGGATACATCTCATAGAGTTTCAAAACTGCATCAATCCAGACAAAAAAGTTTCGCCAACTCAACAAGACTCCATCTTTCTTAAACGGCGAAACCTGCGAATAATCAACCTGACTCGACGGCTGAACAAACAGTTCGTCAATTCCTTGGTCTTGTGAAATATGACAAAGAGGTCGTTTCGCAAAAATGATGAGAAGCGGAATGATCACGACACGCGACCAATACGACACCGCATACAGATTAAAGTACAACCACTGAGGCGCCAACATAATTTCAGCCGGCATGCTTGGCACACCTCTCCACGGATACTGACCAAATAATGCTAACGTAATCTTGGTAAACACATTGGCCTCAACCACGCCCCCTCGTTCCAAAATCAACTCGCGCGCCTTCTTCATAAAGGGTTCATCAGGCGACACGCCACAGAGCTTTAAGGCGAAATAGGCTTTGACCGATGCACTGAGATCTGATGGACCCCCTACATGAATCGGCCATCCGCCCTCGTCCAATTGCATATCGATGAGATATTGCATCGCCTTTCGTTCCCGCTCAGGGTCAACGCGATCCATAAACCGTCTTAGCATCAGGTATTCAGACGTCAGCGTCGTATCGGCTTCAAGTTCGGCAACCCAGTACCCGACCTCTTTATTCTGGTGCGAGAGAAACCAGGATTCCCCTCGCAATAACGCCTCTTCAATGGATTCAGCATGACCTAAGGTTGCGGAAGACCCCCGGCTCGATGGCGACGGAACTGCCGGAACGGGATTGGGATTATGAGAAACGAGTTTCAGATCCGGAGTGTGGCGTGTAGCGGTACGTGACTGAAAGGCTGGCTGGACATTCGACAACAAACTGTCGGAAAGGCGCACCAACAGTTGCTTAAGAATCCTCATAACTTATTTGCAAACGTCTGGTAAATGAAGTACCACTGAAGAGAATGCCTGAGCATTCATTGGGATATGCCCACAATGCCCTTCATGCTACTAGAGGGCTGTTGCTTATAGCAAAACACCTAGACACTGTCAACGCTTGACGACTGACGTGAACGGCCAGTTCGCTTAGAGAAAGAAACGGAAAGGAACAGGGAACGACACTCTCACGATCATCATCCATGCACTCGTTTACGAGAGCAGGATAATTCGATCTCGATGTTGTTGAACATGCCTCGTACCGTTACGTGTATCAAATACAACAGATGCCTGCTTGACTATCATGTCATAGTCAAAGGCCGAATGGGCCGTTAAAATAAGGGCGCACGAACTTCCGGCAACGAGCTCTGGAGTGAGGTCTTGTGATTTATACTGACGATCTGCCACGGAAATGCTGGGAGCAAAGGGGTCCGAATAAACCAACGTCGCATTTTCACGCTGCAACAGTTCCATGACCTTGGTCGCCGGCGATTCACGTTCATCGCTAATGTCGGCCTTATAGGTAACCCCCAATACGAGCACCTGGGCTCCATTCAAACATTGTCCGCGCTGATTCAGTACCCGCTGCAATTTGCTAACAACGTAATAGGGCATATTTTCATTGATTTCGCCAGCCAATTCGATAAAGCGGGTATGAATATCATACTCCTTTGATTTCCACGCCAAGTAATATGGATCCAACGGGATACAATGCCCACCAACACCAGGCCCAGGGTAAAACGGCATAAACCCAAAGTTTTTGGTCGCCGCCGCGTCGATCACTTCATACACATTGATGTTCATTCGATCGCACAGTAACGTCAACTCATTCACGAGCGCGATATTCACCGAGCGAAACACATTCTCGAACACCTTGGCCATTTCAGCCACCCGCGGAGAACTCAGTGGGAATATTTTCACGATCGACTGCTCGTAGAAGGCCTTCGCCACTTCACGACACCCTTCTGTCACACCGCCAACAAGCTTAAAGGTATTATGGGTTTTAAAGTCCTCATTGCCAGGATCAACGCGCTCGGGAGAAAAGGCGACAAACAAATCCTTGCCAACCGTCAACCCCTGTTCTTCTAATCGCGGAAGAATGACTTCTTCTGTCGTACCAGGATACGTGGTACTCTCCAACACGACCAAAAGATCCGGATGCGCATACCGTGCCAGGTGCTCTGTTACCTTCAAAATTGCCGTGATATCCGGTTCTTTATTTTTGGTGAGCGGAGTCGGCACACAAATCAGAACAACATCGCAATCATGTAACTTCGAAAAATCTGTGGTAGCCACAAGTTTTTTACTTTGCACGACATCACGAAGTTCCGCATCATCCACATCACCGATGTAATTATTCCCTTGATTAACCAAATCTACTTTTGCAGCAACTGAATCGATTCCAACAACAGAAAATCCCGTTTTCGCCTGAAGGACGGCAAGAGGAAGTCCGACATAACCGAGACCAATAACGCCAACTTTGGCTGAACGATCTTTAATTCTTTCTAACATCTTCATCTCTCACTCCTCCTTGAGCACCTTCAGATTGCGACAACAGACATACATGTTTTCCATCGGGCAGGTAGATTGGAAACTTTATAGCGAAACCACATAACCTCCAAGCGGTAACCGTGGTTACGATCATTGCTTATCTCTGGGAGAGAGCCGAGAATAGGCTGCCGCGTACAACTTGTTCTCTCCAAAGATATAGGTGAGAGGGAGCCAAGACCGGGAAGAACACATGTCGTACAGATGGAAGTGTATTGAATAAGGTGGAGAGCCCGCACTTCCTACGATGACACATCATTGGTCACATTTGTTAACACTTTATCTTGATCAATAGCCCACACATCACAGGTGGTATCTCCATCAATATTGCCGATAGCGACAGCCACAAAACTATTTGCCGTCGCTTGATCCAAGGTCGATGCCGTACAACCGGGTGGAAGCGTCCCGAGGCTGGACTTTCCTATTTCGTAATAATACCGTTGGGATGAACCACTCACCGCAAACCCTATCGCATTAAAATCGTCGATATACCCATTATTTTCTGCAAAATAGGCAATTTGGCCTGTATGAATGGCCACCAAATTATTTTTGGCCTCCGTCTGTTTGGCCTTTGCCTGATACGTCATGAATTTAGGTATGGCAATTGTGGCAAGTATACCGATAATCGCCACAACAATCATGAGCTCTGTTAAACTGAACCCGCGTTTATTGCGTACGTGTTTTCTCATGTGTATGTCTCCTGCAAATAAAACAACTCGGTTGCGGTCTGTCACGTGAATGGCCATTTATTCAGCCATGACACAACTATCGCTATTGTGCAAGAAGCTCCATCTTTTGTCTATGCTTCCCGCCTTGTATGCCGTCCATGTGGAATACAAGCCACAAGCGGACACGTTGCCTTTTCCGTCATTCTCTTTGTCGGTCGACCCGCAGAAAAGCCTAAGGACCCGCTTGTGATGTGATACACGATATGTACGAGATCACCCCGCGTACTCACAATAGTCCAAATGAGGGGCATAGGTTTCGGCCCACACAATACAACGATGGCTCTCTGCCACGCGTCATTGTCGCATTCACATGTTTACGGAGTAAGAGAATGTTCAGAAGCGCTATGACTGACTTTGGGAAGGTCCGATTGAAGTGTGTCTTGTGATATCGGCTCACCAAACCCTTGGTCGCGAAACCGTTTGATCAACCGTTCATTAGACGAATCAAGTTCAATCGAACGTGTCCAAGCTTGTTGAGCTTTCTCCAACTCATCCCGGTGAAGGTAAATTTCTCCAAGATGCTCAAAAATGACGGGATCATTGGTGATTAACGACAACGCCTGATGAATGGTCGCCAATGCCTCTTCACTTCGCCCGACTTTGAATAACGCCCAACCGAGACTATCGATATAATACCCATTATTAGGCTTTAATTCGACCGCACGTTGAGTGAGCTTGAGGGCTTGCTCGATCTGCACTCCCCGGTCCGCATAGCTATACCCAAGGTAATTGAGGGCATCGGCATGCTCCGGCTCTAATTGTAATGCGCGTTGCATAGACTGGACAACATCATCAAACCGATCCAATTTGTCATAGGCCGTTCCCAAATTGAAGTACAAATCGGCATTCGTTGGATCTTGCTCTATACCCTCTTCAAACTCTCTGGCTCCAGCCGTAAAGTCTTCTTGCTGAAGGTACGTGAGGCCCAACAATAAATACGGCTCCGACCGCTTGGGGTGGATCTGCTTGGCTTGCTCTAAATATGAGACGGCATCCGGATACTGTTTTTGGCGATAGGCCAAAAATCCAAGATGCACTAAACTGTCATAATATCGTGGATTGATCTTGAGATTGGCTTGATAGGTCTGTATCGCCTGTTGAAAATTATTCTGCTCTTCATACATCAGCCCCAGATAGTCTCGCACCCGAAGCTCATGAGGCCTGGCCTGCAAAATCGCAACGAGCTCATCAATCGCCTGTTGATAGTTACCCATTTCCCCATAGATCAACGCCGCACGAACTTTGACATTCAAGTCGTCTGGATGATCGTCTGAAATCCGCGATAAGTGTTGCAACGCTTTGTCGTACGAATGAGCGCTCAGAAACAACTTCACAAGTTGCAAGCGAAATTCCTTATCGTGTGGATTAACCTCTTGCAGATACCGTTCGTACACACCGGCGGCTTTTTCCTGGTTCTTTTGATCCTCATACAAACCAGCTAAACTCTGGTATGCCCGGCGAAAATCAGTACGTAACGCAATAGCCTTTTCAAAATGCCGCTTGGCCGCTTCGACGGCACCTGACTCATTGCTCGTAATGCCAAGATAGTAATGGGCTGCCGAAGAACGTGGAACGTGGGTCACGGCGGTTTCAAAGACCGCCTGAGCTTCCGCCGTCCGTTTCAGTCCCAAAAGCAGCATGCCTTTCGAGACATAGCCTTGATCGTCCTTCGGTGAGTCAGCTATCACGCGATCGAAGATGGACAGGGCTTTCGTTGAGTGACCGGTTCCCGCATATATCCGCGCCAACTGCATCAAATGCGAAACATCGTCAACCGCCGACAACCGGATATCATCGGCCACTTCAACGGCCAATGACATCTCACTATTCGAAAAATGCAACGTGGCAATGCGTAATTTTAAAAATGCCGAACCGGGATCAATTCGCAATCCCCGTTGATATTCCGCTATAGCCTCTGTTGAATTATTGGCCAACTCAGCCATATACCCGCGAAGAAAGTGATAGTATGCTTGCGGATGTACATGCGCAGCCACAGGCTTGGGAGGGGGGGGAAGTGCTGGAGTTCCCTGCGGAGCGGTACCACACGAGAGAATCAACAAAGGCGTCGCAAGGAACACGAGAGAAAGCCGTGCCCTGCAAGACGTTGTATGGTTCCAGTATTGACGACCAAATGTATCCATCTAGATCACGAACAATAATGTTATCCGTATTCTAACATGATCGGCACAGAGAGGGGATCACACAACCAAAAAATTCACGCATGGCTCCCCTCATGACTCTCGTGATGCTCTTCAAGGTCTCGAAACGCCGCGTATTGATCATGAAAGTGAAGGCGAGGCTCACCAATAGGACCATTCCGATGCTTACGAACAAGAATTTGCGCCACGCCCTTTTCTTCCGTGTCGGGGTCATAGACTTCGTCTCGATAAATGAACATGACCACATCGGCATCCTGTTCAATCGCCCCGGATTCCCGAAGATCAGCGAGTACGGGGCGTTTATCAGTCCGATTTTCAACGGCACGACTTAACTGTGATAACGCAATAATCGGAATATCAAGCTCTTTGGCCAGCCCCTTTAGTGCACGCGAAATATCGGAAATTTCCTGTTGCCGCGACTCGGAATCACGCCGGCCTTCCATGAGCTGTAAATAATCAATGATTAACAAGTCAAGTCCATGTTCCGCCTTCAGGCGACGGGCCTTGCCTCGCATCTGCTGCACGGAAAGATTCCCGGAATCATCGATGTAAATTTTGGCCTCCTCCAATCGAGTCGCCGCATTCGTCAATGCCTTCCAATCATGGCTGGATAATTGACCGGTTCGTAGCGCATGCGAATCGAGCAACGCCTGAGAACTCAACATCCGCAGCACAAGTTGAGCTTTTGACATTTCCAAGCTAAAAATTCCAACCACGGCATTGCCTTTGATCGATGCATTTTCAGCAATACCCAAGGCCAGACTCGTTTTCCCCATGCTTGGCCGGCCGGCAATAATAATAAGATCCGAAGCCTGTAACCCTGCCGTGAGATCATCAAGTCTGGCATATCCCGTTGGAACGCCCGTGATACGTTCCTTACGGCTGTAGAGACGATCAACAATTTCTACACTTTCCTTAATAATATCACTGACCGGCAGAAACGAACGTCCTAATTTCCCTTGCGCTAAACGAAAGACTTCACGCTCCGCAAAGTCTAATAATTCGTCAGTAGGACTCGTGCCTTCGTACCCTCGAGTCGCCACGTCCGTGGCCGTGCGAATGAGTCCACGCAGCATGGATTTATCATGAACGATCTTACTATGGTATCGGATGTTTGCGGCACTGGCTACCATGTGGACGAGCTCAGCAACATACGATGCCCCCCCAACATTCTCTAATTCGCCGATGCTTTTCAGGTGTTCGGTTAACGTAATTTGATCAACCGGCTCATTCTGCTCCGACAGCGTCATCATGGCTTGGTAGAGGGTGCGGTGGGCTGAACGGTAAAAGTCTTCTTCCGACACAATCTCAATAGCGCGGTTCAAGGCAGCGTTATCCAGTAAAATCGCGCCAAGCACGGATTGTTCCGCCTCCAGATTCTGTGGAGGCAATCGAAGATCGGTCATTTCAGACACTGACATGAGGCGGTCCATTCAATATGTCTGGCAATTCATGACACTCAACCGTCGACAGGCGAGGCTGCTTCTGTTGAGGCGTGCATTTCATCAACATGACCGACTGAGGAGGGACACGTGGAGCACCGAAAATAATGGCGGTGACTGTCCCCATTTTCTTAGCGCGATCGCGGGCATGGTCGATCAGAGCTGTCTTGCCAACGACCACCGCTTCTTGAATGACCTGTAACCCTTCGCCACGTAATCGCTGCGCTAACTTACAGGCTGCGCCAAACTGCGTAAGAGGCGCCAACAACAAAATCGGCACGCCCTGCGATCCAGCCTGGAATCCGACGGGATCTAAACTCGCAAACACGCGATCCATATCAAGCGCGAATCCTGTCGAGGGTAAGTCCCGTCCAAATCGACCCAATAAATGATTATACCGGCCTCCCCCTCCGACCTTAGAACCAAGGGAGGAGGTAAAGACATCGAATACCACGCCGTCATAATAATCAAACCCTTGAGACTCGCCAAGATCTACCAACATATGATCCTTCAGACCGGCAAGATCAAGCAATTGATACACCTTCGCCAAACGCTCAAGCGGTCGCGTTAACGCCACATCTTTTCCAGCGACCGACCTCCCCCATTCCAGCACCTCATCCTGCCCACAACGCCCAGCGGCATCTAAAATGACCGTCGTTTTCTTGCGAGGCACGCGTTCCTGGCCTAAGATATTCTCTAGTGCGGGAAGATCCTTATGAGCCGCCGCGGATTCCGCTTGACGTTGGCCAGGCTCTGATAAACCCGATCTGGTTAACAAGGCATGATAAAATCCGACATGCCCAAGCGAGACCTTAAAGTCTGGAAGCCCCACAACCTTCAATAACTCAATCAGCGACATCAGCACTTCAGCATCGGCATTCGCATCGTCCATCCCGATCAATTCAACGCCAACCTGAAAAATCTCCCTCTCCCGCCCGGCATGTTCAGCCTCATAGCGAAAGACGGTCGTGCGATACGACAAGCGTAACGGTAACCCTGCACCCCCCATGCCCATCGCCACGATTCGTGCAATTTGTGCGGTGATGTCCGGACGGAGCACAAGGATTCGACCGGTGGTCCAATCGGCAAATTTATAACATTTTTCTAAAACCTCCGGAGCAAGGCCGACAGACAGAACGTCTAGAAATTCAAACGTTGGAAGGATAATCTCACGATACCCCCATCGCGAGAGTCGCGTAATAAGCTGACTTTCTAATGTGCGGACGCGGCGCGCGGTATCCGGCCCAAACGTAGCCGTTCCGATTGGGATGAGCGAGCGCGCCGGTTTCATAGACAGGTAAAGAAAAAATCGACTCGTGGTTATCGTTTGGGCCCAGGAAAGGAATGGACCTGACTCGCCTAGTGACCTTTGGAGAGATCGACAAGCCGCGCAGAGAGGATCCCGTCCTCTCGCTTCACAACATCTAACACCTCTACTGGAGGAGGCGCATCTAACCCGAGGATCAGCAATGCTTGCCCACCTTGCTGTTCAGCACGAGAACATTGCATTTGCGCGATATTCACCGAATGTTCCCCAAGGATTCGTCCGACGGTCCCAATGACACCAGGACGATCAACATTGTCGATCAAAATCATTTGCCCATCGCAAATCACTTCGACCTGGAATTGGTTGATTTCGACAATGCGAGGTTCTTGCCGGTGAAAGAGTGTGCCGGCAAGATGGTAACTCTTTTGCCCTGTATCGACTTTGATACGAATAAGACTGGTGAAATCTCCGGCGTCACTACTCTTGACCTCTTTTACTTCGACACCACGTTCTTTCGCGACAACCGGAGCATTGACAAAGTTAATGACATCTTCCAGGATTGGCGACAGCAAGCCTTTGAGCACAGCCGTCGTCAGTGGAGCCACCGATAGCCCAGCCACTTCACCAAAATATTCAACGGTAACAGATTTGATTCCACCTTCAATCAGCTGAGCCTGGAAATGCCCCATGCGCTCAGCCAACGTTAAATACGGTTGAAGCTGAGGAAGCACCTCCGGCGATACCGACGGAACATTGACCGCACCACGGGCCAGCCCACGTTTGAAGTAATCCACAAACTGTTCGGCAATGCCAATCGCCACATTTTCTTGTGCTTCTTCAGTCGAGGCCCCGATGTGGGGTGTGCAGATAAAATTGTCGAGCGTCAGCAAGGGATGATCGGCCTTGATCGGCTCTTCTTCAAATACGTCAAACGCGGCCGCATAGACCTTCCCGGCTTTCAACGCCTCATATAAATCCTGCTCATTGATAATGCCGCCTCTTGCACAGTTTACGATCATCACACCGTCTTTCATGTCCTTGATCGTCGTGGCATTGACCAGCCCCTTCGTTTCATTCGTCAACGGCGTGTGTACAGAGATGACGTCGGCCCGTTGAAACAATTCGGCTAACTCAACAACTTCAATCCCCATTTGTTGGGCACGATCTTTTGCCAAATACGGGTCATACCCGATCACGTTCATGAAATGCCCTTGGGCTAATTTTGTCACATGGGAGCCGATTTGCCCGAGCCCAACCAGCCCCATGGTCTTGTTATACAATTCCACGCCCATGAACTTACTTTTTTCCCATTTCCCCGCTTTCATGGAAGTCGTTGCTTGAGGGATCTTCCGGCTCATCGACACGACCATCGCCATAGTATGTTCGGCCGTCGTGATCGTATTCCCGCCAGGGGTATTCATCACAACAATCCCGCGTCGAGTGGCCGCTTCACTATCGACATTATCCAGTCCCGTTCCGGCACGACCAATGATCCGCAGACGTCCACCCGCTTCAATCACCTCTTTTGTTACCTTAGTGGCAGACCGGACGATCAGTCCTTCATAGTCCTTGATTTCCTCGAGTAACTCTTCTTTCGACAGCTTCGTTTTCACTCCGACGGTAAACCCGGCACGTTCCAACACTTCCACTCCACGAGCAGACAATTTATCGCTGACTAAAATATTCATAGGTATCTCTTCTTTCCTTTTGACTAGGAGTAGCGTACTAGGCTTTACGTTTTTCAAAATCAGCCATGTAGGCAATCAACGCATCAACTCCAGCTTCAGGCATGGCATTATAAATACTGGCTCGCATCCCGCCAACGGAACGATGCCCTTTCAGCGTGGTTAATCCCGCTTCTGTGGCGCCGGCGAGAAACGCTTTATCTAACTCGGCATCGGCCAACACAAAGGGAACATTCATCCATGAACGAGCAGACTTCTCAACTGGATTACTATAAAAACTTGACCCATCAATAGCGGCATACAGCTTTTGGGCTTTACGTTCGTTGACTTGCCCTATCGCACGCAGACCTCCCTGCTCTTTAAGCCATTTAAACACTAACCCTGCTACATACACGGCGTAGGTCGGCGGCGTATTCAACATCGAGTCCGCTTCGGCTTGCTGGGCATAATCATAGACGCTTGGTGTGATCGGTAGCACCTGTCCAATCAAATCATCACGAACAAGCACTAACGTGACGCCGGCAGGCCCAATATTTTTCTGAGCACCGGCATATATGATTCCAAAACGACTCACATCGATAGGACGGGAGAGGATTGTAGAGGAAAAATCAGCCACAAGCGGCACGTCGCCGACATCCGGAATCCAATGGAATTCCACCCCACCAATCGTTTCATTTGGCGTATAATGCACGTAGGCCGCTTCGGGATCTAATTTCCAGGATTCAAAAGCCGGAATACTCGAAAAGTTATCGCCTTGAGAGGACGCGGCAACATTTACGTCGCAATACTTTTTGGCTTCGCTAATAGCTTTTTTCCCCCATGCCCCAGTCCAGATGTAATCGGCCTTGGATTTTCCTCGTAAAAGATTCATGGGGATGGTCGCAAACTGTGTGCTGGCGCCACCTTGTAAAAATAAGACTTTATAGTTGGCTGGCACACCAAGGAGATCACGAACATCCTGTTCGGCGTCAGCCGCGACTGAAACAAATTCCTTGCCTCGATGACTCATTTCCATAATCGAGGCTCCGGCATTATGCCAATTGGGTAACTCCGCTTGCGCTTGCTGAAGAACGGGCTCTGGCAACATAGCCGGACCGGCACTAAAATTATACACTCGCGACATGTATGACTCCTCTTACACGAATAGTAACGGCAGACGGTTTAATAAATACGTTTCAATGACCTCATACGCACACCCATAACGTTCGATTTCGTCACATCTTCACAAAACACACATCGACGCTACGCTTGAATAAAACTTACCAGAGGAGAGCACCCTCCTGCGACGAAACGTTTCCTGGAAAAAGAGGCTACGCTAGCATAGGGTCCCAGGCCAGTCAAGAAGCATATCCGAGAACTTGTCTTGCAGCAGACAATAGCCTAAAATGCGCCTGCTTCCAATGACTTTTGACGAATACATGCATGTGAGGCGATAGATGAATGGACTGCGTTTTGAGCGTAAAGGTGAAGGGGATTACTATAAACTTATTTTGCACATCGGAGACTGTTATGTGCCGGTGAGTGACGACATTATTGAAGTACTTACCCAACAGGCCTCCGCACCTGCGGATCAGTTTTTATCAGTCTTGCTTGACAAGGTAGGCTATTCATCCTATCTCAAAGAACAGATTCAGACTGAACTGGCCAAGGGTGGAAATACCAGCGCACAAATCAACGCACTTCAACAAGCGTTGGCGTCAGCCTAGACAACCTGCGACCAGTGTCGATTCAGTAACAATTGGGGCATTTTGAGGCTAATCGCCGTCATACTGATCGTGGGTCCTACCCTCTTCCCCTCCCAATTCGATCGATAAAGTTTAAAATACGTGACTTGCGGTCTGGGTCTTTTTCTAAGTCCAAGGCACGGCAATAATGCGAAGAAGCAATCTCTTCCTTTCCCTTCGTGTCGTACACCTGTCCCACACCAAATGTGGCACTGGCATCATTCGGATTGGTCTGCAACGCTTTACTAAAATAATCTAACGCAGCATCAGGACTGCCTTTCTCGAAGAGATACCATCCAATAGCTGTTGCGGCAGGAGAAAAATCGGGAGCATGTTTCAGGGCTTCCTCATAGGCACGTTGCGCTAAATCCTTGCGGCCCTTCGTCTCATACATTCCGCCAAGTGCAAAATGGACTTCCGGATCATTCGGCACAAGCTCCAACGCTTTTTTGTACTCAATAATAGCGGGTTCGATTTTCCCTTGCTCCGCTAAGGCACATGCTAAATTAGTATGGGCCACGGCATCATCAGGACGTAATTTTAAAATTTCTCGATATTGTGGAATGGCCATTTCCAATTGTCCCTGTTCTTGATAGACAACGCCGAGATTCAAACGTGCGGCGATATAACTAGGATCCTGCTTCACCGCTTCACGATACGATTTAATCGCCAGATCTTTCCGCTCCTTGAGCAGAAAAATCTGGGCCAGAAAAAAATGGGGGTACGGAGAGGTTGGATCCAATTGAATCGCCTTCTCATAACAGGCAACCGATTCTTCGGATTTTGCCGACTGTCCGAGAAATAAGCCTGTGACTAATTGCACGTGGCTATTGTCGGGGGAATGCTCCTGTATCGTCTCCACCCACTTTTTCACCGAAGCGATATCTTCAGGCTCTTCCAAGGCTTGACTATGCACGTGCCAGGCCTTGGCAAAATTGCCTTGAATCAAGCTCGCAATATTAATGGCAAAAAATGCACGAGGGCTAGAATCCGGCCCCTCTGCCCATTCAGCCGCTTCGCTAGAGACCTTCGACCAATCTCCCTTGAGTATCGCGTCAACTATGACTTCTTCATGCTTCATTAATACAGATCTTTCTTAACGGCTCTGAACTCAAACCCATCAGAGCGTATCTCGTAAAATCCAGAAGAGCCCTTTCACACCATAGGTGAAATACATGCGATGAGCCAAAATCATGTCGTCGACAGGGCTTTTTCAACACGTTCAACGTTACCGCGTCAGGGAATCCTCGATATCCGGCGGGGTGGCTTGAATCAGGCTGCCGAGATAGGAATATCGTTCCACCATTTTTTCTTTCATCAACCACGCAATAGTTCGATACGACCAATGCCCCTTCACCCCCGACCGCAATTGCGACATATATTCCGCCTCGGCATAGTCCATCTTAAAAAGGCAGCGCACCCTGAAACCAAAAGGAATGGCATATAACGCCCCTTCCTGACTGGTAGTGCGAAGTTGTTCAATGTCGTGTCGCACGGCATCCATGGCCTGGCTATACATTGTCTCTAGCCCTGCTTCTATGAGCACCGGCGGCACATCATATCCATGCATCGTCGTAAAGTTTTGCTGAATCTGTTGGCAACGACGATGACGGTGCATATCCCGCCATCCTCCGATATCCATAAGAATGTCAAAAATAAAGGCATAGCCTGAACGAAACTCTTTAATCAATTCATCATGCAGACCACGCGATTGGAGCGCCACGGCAACAAAGTCATATTTTTGCTCTTCAGACCATTGCTGGACCAATTCCAACAGACAGCGATATGGGGCATGGGCTACGCGATACAGCAACGTCGTCACCAATTCGTCTAACGGCTCGTGCGGCTCAATCAAATCCACAGGATGGCTTCGTCCCGCCCATCCTTCCGGACGGTCCAACCCGGCATTCTGTAAAATCCGTTTTCCGACTCGCGAGAGATCACGATAGACGTCTGATTGGTAGGAACTGGGCACCGCATAACGAGCCAGCGTTGGCGCTAACGGCTCCTCCTTACTCACATCTGTCTTCTCAAGTTCTGCCCATATCGAAGACGGCCGTTTGGCGCACGCCTCCTTCAAGTCTTCTCCGATAGACTTCAGTTCAGGCAGTTGTGCCGACAAGAGCCGCGAAATTTGCTTCTCCAACGTTCGAATGCTCACAACCTGTCCGACATTGGTCTTCGCAGCCAACGGAAGTAAGTAACGCGTGACATCGAACGCCCGTGCGGCAATCGTCCGGCGATACTGCGCCTCAGACATTGACTCTGGCCTCGGATCACGTTCCGAGAGAAATTGCTGAATAGGACCGGTTAATTCTCGATAGACGGTAAAGAGACTGTTGAGAATTCCGTTATACGTGCCTTCCGTTTCCGGATCTTGTATGGAGGCGGGCAAAAAACATCCACTGGCTTCAAAGTTTTGATAGCGACTCGATTTGGCTTGACCGTCCCACAAGGGTTCATCTTCAATCCGAATGGCCGCGAGCTCCGAAATGTTTTCAAAACAAATGGTGACATGACCTAAGTCTGCAATCGAACCATGACCATACGCAAAATAGAATTGCTCCCAGAATTTTTCCGACGAATGAGAATGTACCCATGCCAGGCTCTCTTCAATAGAATCTGGAGATCGGCTGTAACGCGCCAGTGCATAGGCAGATTTTTCCGGCGGCATCGGTGCCAGCGCGATCACTCGCTGCGCTTTCTTGTCAGAACTCATAGAACCTCGTATGGTATAAGAAACGCGTGAATATCGGGGTTTTCACGAAGTCTTTGAATATAATGAGGTGGCTCACAGTAAGCAAGCCTCTCATGATGGGATCGACCGTACCCATAATGCCTAATGTTGACGATCGTAAGGGAAAACCCTTGAAACCCTGAAGAGCACTGGGTACACTCCCCGCTGGCTACTTGGGCACCTGTTATCTCACTCGGAGCAGGATCATCGCTCTCCATCAAAGGATGTGACTCACCAGCCATTGCCCACTCGATTATCGTGCATAAGGCTATGACCTTGCCGCTTGGGATGCATTATTCCTTTTAACGTCAATGAAGCTTTTTGAGCGGACTATTTTTTTCTCAATGTACCTATAGATAAGTTTGGAACAGTATGGCAGTACCTCTTCCAGAACAGTCCATGCATGGCCAGTGGTCCTCACGCTGGACTTTTATCTTAGCCGCAACCGGGGCCGCCGTCGGTCTCGGCAACATTTGGAAGTTCCCATACCTGACAGGCGAAAACGGCGGAAGCGCATTCGTCTTAGTCTATATCGTGTGCGTGGCTGCGCTGGGGATTCCGTTGATGATGTCTGAGATCCTTCTTGGCCGGCGAGGTCGATCTACCCCTATCAACTCCATGTGCGTACTCTCCGCAGAAACCAAAACCAGTCAATGGTGGCAAATCATCGGCTGGTCCGGCACCGTCGCCGGCATGTTGATTTTGTCATACTACAGCGTGATTGGCGGGTGGACATTGGCGTATATCTTTAAATCGGGCATGGGCACATTTAGCGGAGCCTCTGGAGAAATAGCCGCTTCCACCTTTTCAGAATTTGTGGGAAGTCCCGGTACTCTGTTCCTGTGGCACACCATCTTTATGGTCATCACGATGAGCATTGTGGCGGGAGGCGTTCAGGGTGGACTGGAAAAAGCCGTGCAGTATCTTATGCCCACGCTATTTTTCTTGCTCCTTGTGATGGTGGGCTACAGCATGACGACGGGATTTTTCGGAAAAGGCTTAGCCTTCCTGTTCACTCCTGATTTCAGCAAACTCTCAGGGGCCAGCATGCTCACCGCCATGGGGCAAGCCTTCTTTAGTCTCAGCCTTGGCATGGGCACGATTATGATTTATGGATCATACGTGCCGAAGGGTACGTCTATCGCCAGCACCTCCGTAGCCATCGCACTAGCAGACACGGGCGTGGCCCTCCTCGCAGGAATGGCGATTTTCCCGATCGTGTTTGCCAACGGCATGGAGCCCGGATCGGGGCCAGGTTTGATTTTCCAAACGCTTCCCGTCGCCTTCGGGAACATGACCGGAGGCATCGCATTTGGTTCGTTATTTTTCATACTGTTGCTTGTCGCAGCATGGACATCGTCGATTTCGCTCATCGAACCGCTCGTCACATGGCTAATCGAAACCTATGGCATGTCACGAATCACCGCATCCCTCTGCTCTGGCCTCGCCACATGGCTTCTCGGGCTAGGGACAGTATTCTCCTTTAATATATGGAAGGAGGTTACACTCTTCGATCTGAACTTCTTCGAACTCCTCGACTTTCTCACCTCTAATATCATGCTCCCACTAGGCGGCATACTCATCGCCGTCTTCGCTGGTTGGCTCATGAAGGTCGAACTCACCAAATCTGAGTTGAATATCCAAAATCCCACTGCCTATCTCATCTGGCAAACCCTCGTGCGCTACATCGCCCCTGTTGCGGTGTTTATCGTTCTGCTCAAATCTGTCGGCATTCTGTAGAGACGTAGTTCGTCGTTTAACCTTCGTATCTCGTGACCTGCAGAGAAAGTACCTTCGCATTGTCAGGGAAAAGGCTAGGATGAGAGTGAAAATACTGGAAATCTGAAAACGACCAACGAGAAAAATCCAGAATCTATTTTTTCTCCTGCACGAGCAAGGCTCTTTCAGACGCTTCCCAAACTCAACTTCTTCATTTTTTACCAACCTCTACAGAGACTCTCACCTATTCAAATCAGACAAACCCATTGTTATCTCATCCTGTACAGTGCGTATCTAAATAGATAATCAATGAAACGTGTAAGAACTTTAAATCTCATTTCAATCTTTAGAATCTCGTTGAATAACATTCAAAATACACACTCCCTTTAAGCTCACATTTATCTCTCAAAGTCTCTGCAACGCCCATAGCTCCCCGTCCGCGACAATGGCATTGCCCTTGCTTCTCCCTACAGTCATGAAGGGATACACATTGTTCTTTAAACAATGAAAAAGAAAGGGATAGACCATGCAAACGAATTTGACCAGCCACAACGGAGTGACAGAGCAAAACAAGGAAACCCCACATTGCCCTCGCTGCCAAGGGCTCTTGGTAAAAACCGACTATATGGATATGCTCCAAGGTGGGTATCTCTGGGGATCGGGACAACGATGCGTGAACTGTGGCCATCTAATGGACCCCAAAATCCTGTTAAACCAGTTCCTCCAGCAAGTGGGTCCCAAAAACCCACCGACCAGGAAGCGACAACGAAACGATTTCATTGCCGCCTAACAGGGAAGCCGTCCCTAATCCTATTAGGACGAAACAGGGAGCGAACATCAACCGTCATGTCCAGACTTTTCGGAATTGCTCGACGTCCAGACGTCCAACATCATGCTGCCACTCGCCGGCATGCTGATCGCCCTCTTCATCGATTGGCTCATGAACGTCGAACTCACTAAATCCGAGCTCGACATCCAAAACCCCACAGCCTATCTCGCCTGGCAAACCCTCGTGCGATACATCACACCGGAGGAATTCCCAATTTTCCGAACCGTCAAGTCAATCATTGGCATCGCCTCCAAGTTATAACGTACATTGCAACACAAGAAAATGCCTCAACGAGAATAAAAAACGAAGAAATAGGGCGATCATCTCTCGAAGAATTTTACGTACTTTTACTTGCAGCATACGTTACACGAACTTCAGATGACTCTCCGGAATACGAGCGAGGTAAACTTACGCAAAGGGATTTCGAACATCCAACCAGGAAAACTTCAGAAAATCAGTGTCTGCAGTATACAGTTTTTTAATATCATGCTGGCGAAGCAGGGCAACCAGGTGCGCATCCAGCACAAGATTTCCACGTACTGGCACCTCACCAGTTACCTCTCGATAGATCTCAAGAAATCCCTCCTCTTCCGACAACGATCTGACATGAGGAAGATTGAGCAGGGCCTCAATATTCTCAAGAACTTCATTCGGTGAAAGGGGGTGGGTAAAAATTCGTGGATGCGTCGCAATACGCAAATACGACATCAATGTGGGCCATGCGAGATAACAGAGCTCTGTATTCGACACACATTGCTCAAGAAAGCCACTGGCAGCCAAATGAAAGGAACTGGATCGATCCGAGGCGTAGAGCAGGTATCAACGTTAAGTGAAAAACTCACGGGGTATCATCAAGAACGGCATAGACTGCTTCTTTATCTGCCAGATCCACACGCGCGTGCATGGGTTGGGACACCCACTTGAAAGAAGAAGCTTGTTTCGGCTGCTTCCGAGAGTTCAACGCTTCCGATAGTAGTAGCGAAACAAGCTGTCCTAATGAACAATGCTCTTTCTTCTGAAGCTGCTTTAATTCATTGAGAATCAGAGTATCGATATCAACGGTCGTCCTCGCCATGATGTTTTAATGATATCAATAAATACATCGAGTGTTAACTAATTTTTGTTTCTCCGATCTTTGATGAATCGAATCGTCGACTACCTGCGAACTGCCGTGTTGAAGATAAACAATACGAGTTTTCTCTAAGGCCTGGCATCGACATTTTCTACGACTCAAGTCCCCCAAAAATGTTGTCGGATAATGCATCGCGATATATGATGTACATATGTAGAAAAATGTAGACCTAGGGAAATTGTGGCATTAAACATTAGAAATCCAGAGGCGGAAAAACTAGCGAAAGCCGTGACGGCACTGACGGGAGAAACCAAAACTCAAGCCGTCACGAAGGCCCTGCAGGAACGTCTCGAAACACTCAAGCGCCGAAAGAGCCGTCGAAGCGTGGCCGACAAACTTGATGAAATCGCCAAACATTGCGCCGACTTGCCTCTCCGTGATACATGCAGCCCCGATGACATTCTTGGCTACGATGAGCATGGACTCCCGACATAATAGGCATTGATACATCGGCGGTCCTCGCGATCCTGAACAATGAACCTGAGCATCGTCTCTTTAACGAAGCTATCCAACAAGCGGAAACCTGCCTTATCTCGGCGGTAAGTCCTGTGGAAGCGTCGATGGTACTGGAAGCACGCAAAGGGTATGAAGGTGTGCGAGATTTCGACTTGTTCGTGGCACACGCGGGAATCACACTGGCTGAGGTGGACGCTGAGCAGACCGAGATAGCTAGGACAGCATTCCGCAAGTTCGGAAAGGGCCGGCATGTCGCCAAGCTCAATTTCGGAGATTGTTTCTCTTACGCCCTCGCAAAAGCCACAGGACTACCTCTGCTGTTCAAAGGAACCAACTTTTCACAAACCGACATACAGCCAGCCGTGTAAAGAATAATTATGAAGATCACGGATAATGGCCTGTGTGCGCCCCTTCCCGTTCTTGTATCGGATATGGCTTGATGCGTTCAATGGACTTCCCAGCTTCACGCCGGGCCTCCATCATGCGCAGCCAGTAGCCTTCCGACAGGCCCAAATAACGCGCCAGACGCAAATCAGTATCTGCCGTAATGCCACGGCGTCCCCGTACCAATTCATTGATCCGGTTGGACGGCACAGCAATCGCCTGCACCAAGGCATTTTGAGACAGTCTCAACGGCTCCCAAAATTCGTCCTGTAAATCTCACCGGGATGCGGGTTTTATAAATACTTTGTCAGCGCGATATCAATCAATGATTTAAGCATCATCGATTTCTGCTTCTTCCCAAGCGAATCCCAAGAAGGTCCCGTTGAACCATGAGGATATTCAACGCGATATACAGGCTTCATGGCTACAGAAGTTCATTGAGTCGGCTATAACTGGCAATGAATTAGATTCACTATCGCTCGGGCTGAAACATCGAAAAAGGGAGCGGATCAACACGGTGAACGCGCTGTTCTGCAAGGTGGCCAAGAACCTTCGGGCCATCCTCTGGTACCTGAGAGGGATATACAAATGTTATGGTTCGAGTTGTCTTCTACAAAGGACACCGGGGCACCAGCTTCATTCACATGCTCATTCCACCTATTTAAAAAAAGACTTTACAGGGACAACGAGTCAATCACTTGATTAAACTAAGTTTTTAGTTTAAATTTAACCTATGATTAAACTCAATATTCATGAGGCCAAAACCCACCTTTCTCGTCATCTTGAACAACTTCAAAAAGGTGAGACTATTCTTCTCTGCAAACGCAATGAACCCATTGCGGAAATTCGCCCCCTTCCGGGCAAGGCACTTCGCAATCGTCCACTTGGCTTAGCCAAAGACCAGCTCACCATTCCTGATGAATTTTTCGATCCTCTCCCAAAAGAAGTGATCGAAGCCTTTTATCAAACCTCATCATGAAGCTGCTCTTGGATACTTGTACGTTTCTTTGGGTTATCGTGGATCACGAGGCGCTTTCAGGAAAGAGTCGTACGCTGTTCCGCGACCCAACGAATATCATATTCTTGAGTGTCGTATCGGGCTGGGAAATCATGCTCAAATACTCAATGGGAAAACTTCAGCTACCCACCCCGACAGAGCATTTCCTTGTGACCCAACGCTCCCGTCACAGCATCAATGCATTACCGCTAGAAGAGACGGCAATCGTTCATTTGCCGAAACTCCCCGCTCTACATAAAGATCCATTTGATCGAATGCTGATCTGTCAAGCCATTGAACATGAGCTGACACTCCTCACCCCCGACCCATTGATCACCCAATACGCCGTTCGGACAGCCTGGTAGATGAGCCAAGGCTCGAGGCATTGCGTTGTGCTAGGAGCCAGATATGGTTAGTGATTTATACAGTCTTTCCCTGATCATGGCCTCACACGAATATCTATAGAAATGGAAGGAGTTTCCTCCTGTTTTCCACATCATTCATCTTGCCTACTCTTTCATTTTCTCAGATTTGACGACGGCTTCGTCTCATTTCTCTCACTCTGTGCTCGTCGCTTTTCAGTTCATTGACAGGCCTTCGGGCAACTCCTAAAATGAAATAAAAGGCGAATGACCGATGGACACCAATACGATCCTCTCACCTGAAGAAATTTCCTCAGTTTGGGCTGAACTTGCCAAAAACGATCAGCTACCCGATTGGTACGAACTGACGGAGCATGGAGAAATTATCATGAGTCCGAAGCCGCACAATCGACATCAAGTCATTTGTGCAGAAATCGCCTTTCAATTACGCTCACAGCTTGGTGGCAAAGCTGTGGGAGAAGTTGCCGTGCTGACCGCCACTGCTGGCATTCGTGTCCCCGATGTCGTATGGATGCCAGACGAGAAGTGGCAAGTCGTGAACCTTGAGGAAGGACTAGTCCAAGCGCCTGACCTTGTGGTCGAAGTCCTGTCACCGGGAAATCGTCAGACCGAAATTCTCCACAAACTGCAAGCTTATCTCACCTCTGGCATTCATGAAGTGATCATTCTCGATCTGAAAGGCACGCTCACCTTTCATCGAACCGATGGTCAACACGACGCCTCCTCCTTCAACATTCAGCTAAACATCCCTCCTCACCTGATCGAAGCGCAGTCATAAAGATTGCAGTAGGTAATGAGTGAGAGCCTCACTCCTCATCTTAGGCCTCTCCCATGAGGGGCGAAGAAAATTTACTAAAGATGGATAGCTTTGGGCTCACTTGACCCTCTTTAACTCAATCTGCTAGATAGTAATGATTCCTAAAAAAGAATGTTATGAATATTTCTTTAGAAACAATCCGGCAGCGGTTTAAAGACCAGGGTCTTAAGAGCACCCCACAGCGGACCGCGATTTATAAAGCGTTGGTGGAAACCACCAGCCATCCAACGGCTGAAGATCTCTACCGGCACGTTTCACAAGACTATCCGATGATTTCCCAGAACACGGTCTATTACACCCTTGGAGTGTTGCAGCAGGCTAGATTGATTCGTGAAGTGAATGTTGGGCATGAACGTGCCCGATATGACGGCAATCTTTCGCCGCATCATCATCTGATTTGTCATGACTGTCAGTCGATTGTGGATGTGATGGATAAAAAATTGAATGAAATTTCATTTCCTACTGGGCTACCAACGGGATTTGAAATTACAGACTATCAAGTGGAGTTTCGTGGCTATTGCAAGCGTTGTCGTACACAGAAAGCATAAATCTCTTTTCACTCGTTCGTTATTTTCTACTAAAGGAGGCTGAGTAATGGGTAAGAGTCTGAATGGAACCAAAAGTCACCAAAATTTAAAAGACGCGTTTGCCGGTGAATCGCAAGCAAATCGCCGATATCTCTATTTTGCGCGACGAGCAGATATCGAAGGCTATACGGATGTTGGGGGATTATTTCGTGATACCTCTGAAGCGGAAACCGGACATGCCTTTGGGCATTTAGACTTCTTGAAGGAAGTCGGTGACCCGGCAACCGGTGTACCTATTGGCAACACCGAAGCCAATTTAAAGGCCGCCATCGAAGGCGAAACCTACGAATACACGCAGATGTATCCAGGCATGGCCAAGACTGCGCGCGAAGAAGGTTTTGATGAGCTTGCCGAATGGTTTGAAACGTTGGCAAAGGCTGAAAAGTCTCACGCCAATCGTTTCACCAAAGGCCTAGAGTCACTGTCGTTATAAGTTTACAGGCAAGATTATCCCTTACCCCAGACGGGAAGACTGTTTTCCTGTCTGGGGTTTTCATTAAATACCCTATGTTTCAATTTCCTAAACTGAGGCACATGTGAAAGGTTTTGAACTCATTACGCCAGGCTGGGATCGCCCGCAACTTGAAACCGAAACGTTGCGCGTATTCGACATCTGCGATGGCTGTCGACGGTGTTTTAACTTGTGTCCGTCATTCAATACCCTCATCGATCGTATCGATGACTACGACAATGACGTCAATAAATTTACGGCTAAAGATTTCGAACAAGTTGAACAAGAATGCTATTACTGCAAGCTCTGTTTCAACCATTGCCCGTATTCCCCACCGCATAAGTATGAAATAGACTTTCCACGGCTGATGGCCGCTTGGAAGAGGCAACGGATCGCTGAGAAGGGCGCGACCTGGCGTGACCGCCTACTGGTCCAAACAGATTTTATTGGAAAGATGGGTACACTGACTGCCCCGCTTACCAATTGGGCGCTCCGGACCTCATGGGTTCGTAGCCTGATGGAGCAAGTGATGGGGGTACACCGCAACCGTCAAATTCTTCCGTTTCAGAAAGAATCCTTTCCGGCATGGTGGTCTAATCGAAATACATCATCCGCAAAATCACCAGCCAAGAAAAAAGTGGCGTTTTTCCCAAGCTGCATGGTGAATCATCAAGCGACGGACATTGGAAAAGCTACGGTGCAAGTCTTGGAGAAAAATGGCATTGAAGTTGTGACACCTGAAGGTCAACAATGTTGCGGGATGCCCTTGTTCGATCTTGGCGATACCGACAAAATGATCGAAACGGCGAAGGCAAATTACGAGATATTCCGGCCCTATCTGGAGTCTGGACACGACATTATCGTGCCAACCGCAAGCTGTAGTCTGATGCTCAAACGTGAGTACCCCTATCTCCTTCCTGACAATGAGCAGATCAAGAAGATGTCGGAACAGACGTTTGACGTGTGCGAATACCTGATGAAACTGAAGAAGGAAGGAACGCTTTCTGTCGACTTCCCCACAAACCCCGGTCGTGTGGCCTATCAAATCCCCTGTCACCTTCGGGATCAAAATATTGGATTCAAGTCTAAAGAACTGATGGAGCTCACCGGCGCAACAGTTCAGCTAATCGAAAAATGTTCCGGACACGACGGAACATGGGGCGCAAAGGTCGAGTTCTTCGATCTTTCGATGAAAATCGCAAAAAAGGCCATCCGCGACATTGAAGACGATACCGTGGACGTAGTGGCCTCCGATTGCCCGCTCTCGGCACTCCAGCTCGATCAAGCACGGGGTGTTTCACAAGACTCGCACAAGACCGCTCAGCATCCTATTCAAATAATTCGAGACGCCTATGGACTATCTTCATGAATAAAGTGACTCAACAAGACCTTCTTTCCCACGCTGATTATGAACAACAACGATCGTCCATTCGGCAACAGATCATTGCCTTGAAAAAACGTCGGCGCATCGCTATTGGCGACCTCGTGACAGTCATTTTTGAAAATCGAGACACCATCGTCTATCAAATTCAAGAAATGCTCAGAACAGAACGAATCTTTGACGCCGGAAAGATCCAAGACGAAATTGATGTCTATAATGCACTGCTTCCCGAAGCTGAAGAATTAAGCGCCACACTGTTTATCGAAATTACTGATTCCGAGCGTATTCAAGAATTGCTCGATTCATTTCAAGAAATTGACCGGTCTGATACCCTAGCCATTCGAGTCGGCGATCAAGCCACTTATGCTGAGTTTGAGGCCGGGCATAGTAAAGAAGACAAAATCAGCGCCGTACACTTTATACGGTTTAAAACACAGTCACCATTTCGTCAATTATTAGGGAACTTCGATATTCCAGCCTCGCTCAGCATTACGCATCCCCACTATCACGCCGAAGTCCTGGTTCCAAAAGAATTGCGCGAAGAGTGGTTGAAAGATCTCGAATAGTGGTTATCTATGAGAATGGGTGAGGGCAAATCACAAGGAAAGTCTTGTAGAAACAAGGAGTTAGCATTGATTGGTCAATTGACAACATAGGCTATGCTTGCTAAAATGTAAGACTAACGAAGCAATAGATTTTCCTTTTAGTTTCATCAACTTATAAAGGTGGAGGCAGAGATATGGTAACCATCACTGAGATTGCCGAGCAAAAGATTAAGGAAATGATAGTAGAAGAAGAGAATGCCGTTGGGTTGCGTATTTACGTCAAAGGCGGCGGATGTAGCGGCTATCAATATGGGATGTCATTCGAAGATAAGATTGGCGATGACGACACCATGATCGAAAAGGGTGATGTAAAGGTTATCGTTGACTCACAAAGCGCTCCACTCTTAAGTGGTGCCGAAGTGGATTATGTTGACAGCCTACAAGGATCTGGATTTGCCATTAAAAATCCCCAGGCCAAGAGCACCTGTGGCTGTGGCAGCTCTTTTTCAACCTAATCATTGAATCTCGTCGAAACTCTGAAAGGGGCTTGGATGTGCATCTCTTTATGATGACATACCCAAGCCCCTTTTTCTTGCTGGAGACACTCTCATATGTCCAAAGCGACCTTAACCAAACGCACCGAGTTCTGTTCCTCACACCGGTACCACAATCCCAAATGGGATGATGCCAAAAATAAAGAGATATTTGGGCCGTGTAATAACGAACATTCCCACGGCCACAACTACCTGCTGGAAGTCACACTCTGTGGTCCGATTGACCCGGTCAACGGCATGATCATTAATTTATATGACCTCAAGATTTACTTGTGGGATGTGCTCAAAGAGTTTGATCACAAAAACCTGAACCTTGACACCCCATACTTCACGGATAGAATTCCCACAACAGAGAACCTTGCGGTCACCTTATGGCAACGATTAGCAAAGCATCCTCATATGCCCCCAGTCGATCGCATCAAACTTCATGAAGATCATACGCTATTTGCAGAAGTGACAGCCGATCTGCTGAACGTATCAAAGACACCTCATGCCGATGTCACTAGACGGTATCAATTGTCCGCAGCTCAAAACCTCCCGAATGGCCAAACTACGGGACATAATTATACAGTGGATGTCACGGTCACTGGCCCCATCGCGACAGACACCGGACAAGTCATCAATCTCGAATCGCTCGATCGGATAGTGACTGAAAAAATATTAACGAGGTTTAATGAGAAAAACTTATCAGAGGATGAAGCATTTCACAATGCTTCACCTCATGAATCACATCTAGCCCAAGTGGTGTGGAATACGCTTCAAGACCAAATGGCAGAAACAATATTACGACAAATTACCGTGAGCGAAGGTACGGATTCACAAGCAAGCTATCAAGGGTAACGCGTATTGGATTTCTGTTTTTGCTGAATGGGTATGAAGGAAAACCCTCTGAGCCACTCTCGTTATCCGCTCATGAAATGACACGCCGGATCACACTTGCTATACCCGAATATTCCCCTAATTTCATGTTCATGACCACCGCCTTAAAAACTTCGAATCAGCTTGATCTGGAAACGGTGGTCCTCTCGAAAACCTCCAAGAGCAGGATCTTGTTGAGCATTCACAAAAAGATTGACTGACCCTTCAACACCCCAGACTCGGTCGAGACGACGCTGCGCCCGCACATCGACAAGCGTGGACTCATGTTTCCAATCATGCGTAAAACGAATTTGAAATTCTGTACTCGCAAAATCATTTAGAGATACACGCGCACCGACAAACACATCTCTCTGAAAGGGAGTGAACGGTACGCTGAAAGATGTGGAGCGGTCGTCGTAATACCCTTCGGCAAAAAGAGTCAAAGACTTCTTCGATCCAGCAATACTGGGAAACTCCCTCTCCACCCCAGCGGCAACAGCAAAAAAATGATCCTCAGGCCCAACTTGGTAGAACGATTCAAGCTTCCAGAGCGTATGTCCCTGCACCCACAGCACATCGACACTTGATTGATTGATGATGTCATACTGAGGCCGTAAGCCTAACGGACGACCGACGGCATCAAGTACAACTTCAAAACTGGGAAAACGGACGTGCCCGTAAAAATGTGAAAGACCAACTTCGACATCGCCCAAGAAGGTGGTGATGCGTCCCGCGGCCGAAGGGTAGGCCCGACCATGCGAGAAGTTTTCGTCGCGCAAAGGCAGTTCTGTGAGACGGAACCGATCCTTACCTCTCGCAAGACGACGCGCGCGAGAATAGGGAAGCACCCAGAAAGAATATTGCACCTGGTCACTGAGATACGAAAAACTAACCCCGGGCACCCCAAGATTGACATCACCTTGAAAATCTTCAAATGCATCTCGCGGATTGAGAATATCGACAATACTTTCGGCCTCTAACCGGCCCCAACGCTCATTGAGCATCCCCGCTTTCAATTCTGACGACGCGCCTAAATACCCAATCCACCCTTCACGGATATCTCCCGTCAACTCTCGGTCGGCAAAGGGATGATATTTCCCAAAGACGGATACTTTCGACGACATGGCATCGAAAAACTCGTCCTGCCATTGAAATTCGCCAGCCACGATGGGTTGCCATCTCTTGGTCGATTGCTTGGGAAACTTTGGGCCATCAGGGAAGTATTCACCCCTGATCTCCAGGTTTCCCCGTATTTCGCCCTGTGCAATCGTTGGAACATACAAGAACACCACCATGAAAAGGCAAGCGACCGTTCCAATGTTCCAAACTAATTTGACCATCGTCGAAGGACATTCGAATTGAATCGATGTTCTTGTACGCTCGTTCGAAACTTGTACTCTGACCATTCAATCGTCGACTGAGCGCCTGTTTGTAAATTGGTCATGACGGTTTTCATCGGCCTCCAATACTGGCCAAGAAATTGTCGATAGTCGTAGAAGCGGAGTTCTTTGAGCGGCCGACCGGCGACATCATGATACAGCAAACGGCGCGGCTGATAGATTTTCTGATCCACCCATTCAAACATATGGCTGTATCCGGAATACGGATACGCCGGAATATTTTTGACTTTGAACGTGGCTATTCCATCAAGATCGTCATCCTGGAGATACTCGTATCGATATTTTTTGACTTCCCAAGTTCCGATATCTTCAAACGCAAACTCACTTCCCGCAAAACTTCCCGTCTTGTCTCGTGCGGCTAACCGTTTCGTCCGTCTAAGTGCCGGAAGGTATAACCATTGGTCATCCGGCTCTAAGCCATGCGAATACGTGAGGGAAACCATGCCCGCCAGGTCGCGTGGTTCGACAAATCGTACGACTCGTTTATCGCCATCATCTTCCACTTCAAGCGTATACATCGTAAATTCCCGCTCGGCAATCTCGCCATTCGGACTTTGTAATATCATCCGCCCTTTCGCTTCGTAATTCTCAAAACCTTTATCCCGGCGCTCTGTTTCCAAGGCTATATCCAAACCTTTCTGCTCTGCCGGTGTCAGCGCATAACCAGAGCCTGTCAGCATTCCCATTATGAGGAGAACGAGTACTGGATACTTCATGATTTAACTCCTTGTCTTGATGAGTATTGAGGGCAAAAATAATAGATCAAACACCAATGCGACCCCGATCACGATTGCGGTCATAAGTCCCATCCATGCATTAATCTGAAATCCGGAAAACGCCAAACACGCAAAGCCAACCACAAGAATGACGGTTGTCACGACAATGCCTTCACCAGCATGTTTTAAGGCATATAACACGGCATGATTCGGATTGAGTCCTTCACGTTGACCTCGCCGTGTCGCCTCGACAAAATGAATCGTATCGTCAACCACAATACCGAGCGTCACGGCCGCGATCGTCGCAACCGCCATCCCCACCTCTCCCACGAATAAGGCCCACCCGCCCAAGGCGGCTAACGGCGGAACCAGATTCGTCGCGACCGCCGCACCACCAAGGGAGAACGATCGAAAAATCACGAACAAAATGGCAGAAATGAGAAGCAACGCCGCAAACGTTCCAGTCAGCATTTGATCGATATTTCGCTGGCCAATATGTGAAAACAACACCGTCGTTCCTGTCGCACGAGCCGAATCACGGAAGGCCGGCGCATTGGCGTCCACCCAGTTTCGTGCCCGTTCAGCCAACACGAGAACTTCTTGCGTGGACAGATCTTCTAAGCTGACAGTCATCCGGCTTTCAGCCTTGTCAATCGTGACCTGCTCATGAAGATCCAGCCCTCTCGGCAGCGACATCTCATAGAGCCAGAGATATTGCGCGGCACGGCTTGAATCCTCCGGAAGCACATAGGCCGCCTGGCTCCCCCCGTTCATTCCCCGATTAATCGTTCGCATCACGTCACTCAATGCCGTCACATGCGTGACACCTGACTGCTGACGCATCCACTCCACAAACGCATCCACTTGCTGCAGATAGTCGGGTTGAAAAATGCCTTCCGGCCTTCCGGAATTCAATGAGTACTCCAAGGCGTAGAATCCGCCAAGATGTTGATTCATGTAGTCGGTATCTGTTCGAAACGCAAAGCTTTGATCAAAGTATTTGACATAGCGGTCGTCCAGCACATTGGTAAACGCAAAGACCGACATGCCAAGGCCCACAAAGAGCGACACTCCAATGATCAACCCAGGCTGTCGCTCTAATACTCCATGAAGCCGCTCCCACCAGGCGTCTGGAACTAAGAGGCCATGCGCTGTTCCCTGCCAGGGCAACACCACCAGCAATGCCGGCAAAACGGTTACAGCTAAGAGCCATGCGTACAGAACGCCAATGGCCGCAATCACGCCGAGATGTCCAAACGGCGGCGATTCGCTGAAGATCAACGAAAAAAACCCGATCGCTGTCGTGGCGCTCGTCAGCGTAATGGGTCGAAAGGTCGAACAGAGCCCCTCCCACACAATAGTCCGCCGGTCACCTGCGGGATTTTGTCGAGCACGACGGAAGACTGCAGCAGTCAAATGAATGCAATCAGCCGTGGCAAGCGTCAAAATCATAAATGGGGCAGACACTGAGGGTGGGGACAACGGAATGCTCAGGAATCCCGCCGTTCCCAACGCCGCACCAATGGCTCCTCCAATCACCAAAAACGCGGCTCCGACAACAACACTGCTTCGGAAAATCCATCCGATCAAGCCAAAAATCAAGCCAAACATCATCGGGGTCAGCACCATCCCATCCCGCGCACTCGCTTCACCAAACGCATTGTCGAGAGCCAATGACCCCGAAATACGGATCGTCACCATGTCGTATTGCCGTCTCAATTCATTGGCCACGTTCCGGGCATGTTCCATCAACTCACCGGCCATATCACCAGCCAGCTCATCATTCAACCAAAATTGCACATTTACAAGGCCCACGGTCCCATCCGTACTCAGTAACCGGCCTAAGAGCAACGGCTCCTGTTGTGCGGCATCTTTGAGTAGGCGTGCGTGCGCGTCTGTGATGGTGTCGCCCGATCGTGCCAAATGATCGATGATCACCTCATCTCCTTCGGCTGAGACCCGCTGAAAGTTTGTCACCGAATCGACGCGCTTAACGTATGGAAAATGCCAGGCTCGATCCGTCACGTCATTAAAGATCGCCAATTTTTCCGGTGTAAAGAGATCACCATCCTTGGCTGTGATCACAAAGACGATAGTATCTTCACGTCCATACTTTTCCTCAAAACGGTGCAAATCCTGCAGTTCTGGATTGTCATCCGAGAAAAAGATTCGGTCGTCACTCCGAAAGGTAAGTCCTCCCGAACCTACCGAGACTATCGTCACCAAGAGCGCCACGAACCCAATGGTCAACCATGGCCGATTCACAATGATTGCTGCACATGTCTTGAACTTCATGATGCCCTACCTTTGATCCGGAACAGAAGACTCAGATCGATACCGATCCAGACACTCACGTAATTGATCAAGTGTGTGCACAAACTGTGCTTCCGTATGCTGGACGGTCAAAAAGAAACGTAATCTCGCTTGTCCCTGTGGCACAATGGGATACATCACCGCATGAACGATAATGCCGACCTTCAACAGCTCGGACATGAGATGAAGCGCAAGCCTCGTATCGCCGAGATGTATAGGAACGACTGCAGACTGCCCGGCTTGTCCCACATCAAACCCCCGTTCCCTTGCTAAAGCCACAAAGCGTGTCACATTGTGCTGTAACCGCGTAATGCGTTCTGGTTCCGTACGCATCATGGTCAATGCCGCGAGCGCCGCTGCGGCACTGGCGGGCGGGAGACCTGTGCTATACAACAAAAGACCTGGGGCAAAGTGACGGAGCACATCGATCATGTGCCGAGATCCGCCAAGAAATCCACCGCAACTGGCAAAACTCTTACTCAAGGTTCCCATGATGAGATCAACCTCGGATGCGGGGACGCCCCAATGTTCACACACCCCTTTCCCCGTCTTGCCGACGACACCCAACGAATGCGCTTCATCAACCATAAGCCATGCATGATGTTGACGTTTCAGCGTAAGCAAAGCCGGAAGGTCTACGAGATCCCCATCCATACTGTAGGCGCCTTCAACCAGGATCATGGCACGTCGATAGTTCAACCGGTGTTCTTTCAAGAGTCGATCCAACGCGCTGTAGTCATTGTGAGGAAACACGATCCGTCGAGCCTGAGACATGACGGCTCCCATCATTCCGCTATTGTGCATGAGATCGTCCATCAGAATGAGATCGTTGGCCCCAAGCAAATAGCTTACGGTCATCACATTGACAGCATACCCACCGACAGACATCACACAATCGTCAAAGCCAAACGCTTCGGCATAGGCGTGTTCTACCTCTCGATGGAGTTCCGTCTGTCCTCCCACCATCCGTGCAGCTCCCGCATGCGTTCCATATCGAGTAACAGCCGACTTGACCGCTTCGATGACGGTTGGATGATCTGAGAGCCCCAAGTAGTTATACCCGGAAAAGCTGATATAGTCGCGACCTTCCACCTGAACTCGATCAGAGATCACTCCTTGACGCGGCATGAAATACGGATTACACATCCCTTTCTGTGCATAAAATGCACGCATTTCAAGAATACGTTGATAGTCGTCCATCGACTCCACATCCATAGCTGTGGCGTCAAAGACGTGTTTCGTATGAGACGTCTTCGCAGCAGAACAGCCTAGAAATTCTTTTTTGAATGTCGCTAAGAGATTTTCAGGAGAAGCATTCATCATGTTTCATCACCAATTGCAAAAAATGTTTATGCCGCATCCAAGGCCACGTCAAGCTGCATTTGCTCCAGAGATTTGAGGGCTAATCGCGCAATCGAGCCTCCACCAACAAGATCAAGGACCGACACGGCAATGCCTAATGCATCATGAATCGTCCCTTGAATTTCTGTCGCCATCAGCGAATCCACACCAAGCGACTCAATGGGACATTTCGGGTCGACTTGCTCAGTGGACATTTTGAGTTTCGTGGCAAAAATTTCTTGAAACAACCCCGATAAAACCTCTTGGCGTTGCAACGGCTCCAAGATGGCCAATTTCCCACGAAGCCCAGCCTGAACAGCATCATCATCCTTGTCTCGTGCCGCCTCTACAAGTGTACGAAATCTCGGAGAACGCCCTCCGTATGTTTCGTACCGTGCCCACCGGTTCCAATCGACAGAGCCGGTAATTCCAATTTGCGCCACACCCGTTGCAAGTGCACGTTCTAGACCGTGCAATCCAAGATCAAACGCAATGGGAGATAATCCAATGTGCCGCAAATGCTGACCAATCATGACATCGTGACTCAGCATGCCGACCGATTCGATAGCTCCCCAGTTGATACTCAGACCTGCCAGTCCATGAGCCCGGCGATAGGACGCCAGGCTGTCGAGAAACCCATTTGCTGCGGCGTAATTGGCTTGGTTGCTGTTCCCAACCAGTACAGAAATGGATGAAAACAAGACAAAATGATCTAATTCACGACCAGCCGTGGCACGATGAAGATTCCACGCCCCGAAGGCTTTGGGCCGCATCACATGCGATAAATCCTGAGCACGCATGTCGACAATCGGTTTATCATCGATGATGCCTGCCGCATGAAAAATCCCCCGTAACGGTCGGTCACCTGTACTGAGCCGCGTCATAAGATTGTAAACGTGTCCAGCATCCGCAATGTCACATGCACACGCCGAAACCTGTGTCCCAGTTTGTTGCAACTCTTCCATAAACGCCTGGTCAATTCGACTCTTACCGGCAGAACGCCCGACAAGCATAAGATGCCCTGCCCCATGCGCCGCAAGCCATTTCGCCACGTCTTTTCCAAGACCTCCAAATCCACCGGTAATGAGATACGTGGCATCTTCCCTCACATTCGGTATATCCACCCCCTCTGCCCTTACGGTGGCGTTACCACCATATCCGATGATGACCTGATCACGTTGAGCAACATATCGTGCATCCCGGGACACAAGATCAGGGACCTCGACAACATCGATCAGAGGCAGGTCATGCGAGACAGGTTGAAGTTCCTCTTGCATAACATCGTGCAACTTCCCTCGATGTCGTTGAATTTCCACTCGAGGATCAACACGAATCACTTGCCCGATATGCATCCCACACCGAAGCGGGTCAAAGCGCCCCTTCGATTCAATTCCGACATCAATCACACACCCGCCTATTGATACGCCCTCATACCCAAAGGTCGACTCCCACTCCTTGAGAGGAGCAACCAGAAAATGAAACTCGCGTCCCGCCCGTGCATGTTGGAATGCCGCCATCGTCCATTGAGCCGGGTGCGCCGGAAATGTCTCAACAGCAACTCCTCGCACCTGAAGTTGTTCTGCCAGAGCACGGCCTAAAGCATTGGCACACACTAACGCCCGCGCACCAGCGTGGATTTCCACGGACTCAAGGACCCGTCTAGCTAATGACCGCCAGGCACGACTCACGGCAACGACAGGAGCAATGGATTCTTCAACGTGAACGAGCATGCTCTCTTCGACTGCCACAGAAATGTGACTCCCGAGATGCACAGGAACAAAACCACACACACGATCGCCAATCGCAAACTCCTGACATTCGGCGCTAACTCGCGAAACCCGCCCGCAGACCGTCATCAGTCGACGTTGTTCGTCAGAACCTTCCAGTTCTTCTCTGAGCGCGACGCCACTCAAGGATGTGGCTTCTACCGCGCATTCCACTTCTCCGGAATGAAGGCGCCCCTGCAGCGTACAGAGCGCTTTGACAGTTTCCGTCGACGCATCATTCGTCAACGTGAAACGCTCGCCATGACCAAGCGTGAATTCTTTTTCCACAGTCTGAGAAAACACACCACTCAGGCCAAGCTCCGAAACGAAACGGGCATGCCGGCGAACGGCCACCTCATCCCTCTCATCATCAGCCATCAATTCTTGCATGAGCGTGACAGTGGTTTCGTGATCAATGACACGCGGCAAGTCGATAAGTGTTGGCCTGAATTGTCCGAGCTCATTCAACGCGACACGCGTCACCCCAACGAGTGCGCCTTGCGCCGGAATCGTAGGATGATCTTCGTTCGTGACACAAAACGCCCCTCGTGTCACGACGTAGACACGAGGCGTATCCTCTCGTGTCGCTAAGGCCTGGAGAGTCCGGAGCAATCCTGCCGCCGCCACTTCGCCGGTCACATCACATTCATCGTCAAACCCCGAACGTGCCATAAAGACAATGGCATCACACGCCGTCTGTGATACAAGCATCGAGCACATATCTGAGTTCCAGTCCCCAATCACCACACGCCGTTGTCCATTCTGTTCAATCAAAGGACGAAACGTTGTTTCGAACGCACCGTTATCATCGGTTAGCACGACCCATGTACGAAATGCATAATTGGGTTGAGGCAATGGCGCCGGGGTCCAATGATAAACGTGATCACCGGCAGGATATTCGCGTTCTTGCCGTTTTGGCTGAAGCGCGGTGCACACTAGGCCATCGATACGTGCGAGTACGAGTCCCGTTTCATTCATGATCGTCAGATCGCATTCCACCATACGCGATCTACGCTGTCGCAGAACTCCCCGGCACCAGAACCTGTCCGGCAAAGATTGAAAAATGCGCAGATCTCGAATCCCCGTTGGGAGAAATGCGCCATCCCGGGAATCCAAGAGACTCAATACGGTTTGAAAACAACCATCGAGTAAACAGGGATGGGCAATATAATCGGTGTGTGTCCGTTCTAATTGTGCCGGGAGCTGGAGAAACGCTAAAACTTCACGACGATCAGGACTCATGCGTACATGACGAATAGGTTGAAACAACGGTCCGTACTGTAGCGAAAACTGCTCAAACTCTCCGTACACTTGCGAGGCTTCACGCAATTCTCCCAATGTACGCGATTCGATACCTTCATGTTCCTCTTGATTGCCGATTAATGGATAGATCCGACAACGCGCATGATGGGCCCCCAACGTTGGATCCATGTCATGCACACTATGCACTGCCACATTCCTGCGATCAGAATCCATTCTCGTTTCCAAGTACAGCGGTTTCTCGACACCGAGCACCAATGCTTTTTCGATTGCAATATCGGTTAAACGGTAACTTCCCTTCGTATCCGTATCGACAACCGATGCCGCCTGCAGCATGGCTTCTAGATAGCCGGCTGCCGGCATGATGGCGATACCATCCACGATATGATCGGTCAAATAATTAAGCCGATAGTCGGCGAGATCCATACGCCAGACAGGCATGCCCTGTTCTTGTATGCCAAGGAGAGGACGGACAATATCATGCAGGCGATCACATCGCTGGCGTTCAGATTCACGCCACAACGGTTGCCGTTGCCATGGATAGTTTGGCAATGAGACAAATTGGCCCGCTGGATGTCGTGTCTCCCATTGCAGATTTCCACCCTGCGCATAGACATCGGCAATGCAATGACAATACGACCTCTGTTCAGATTTTTTCCGATTGAACGACTCCACCACACGTGCATCGACATTCTGTTCAGCAAACACTTCTTTTAATGACGTTCGCAGGACCGGATGAGGGCCCACTTCAACAAAGACCGTATAGTCATCATTCAATAATGCACGAACGGCTTCTGCAAAGAACACTGGCTCTCGCACATTCCGACACCAGTATTCGGCATCATAGAACGTATCATGAGCTATGCGTCCTGTCACAGTTGAATAGAGTGGAATCTGAGGAACGATTGGCTGAAGTGACGAAAGCGCTTCCCGCAATTGAGGCTTTAACGGTTCCATCATTGGGCTATGATAGGGAACTTCAACGCGTAGTGGACGGGCAAATATGTCTCTCTGTTCCAGTTCGGACTGAATCCGGTCGAGATACCTCTGATCTCCCGCCAAGGTTATGCCCGTCGGGCTGTTCACCGCAGCGATACTGACAGTCCCCTGACTCTCAGCAACATATGGATAGACATCGTCATAGCGAAGGCCAACGGCTAACATCCCGCCGCTCCCGGCCGCCTGCGCTTGGATGCGGCTACGATGACATGCCACCAGTAGCGCATCGCGTAGACTCAACATTCCAGAGGCCCAAGCAGAGGAAATTTCTCCAACAGAATGGCCAACAACTGCAGGAGGAACAACTCCATCCGCACGCAAGGCTTCTGTTAACGCATACTGAAGAACAAAGTTGGCCGGTTGGGCTATGTGCGTGTCCGTTATGCGTGAGGTCTCTTCGTCTTTTGACATTTCACATAAGATTGAGAATCCGGCAATCGCTCGAAATTCCTCATCCGCTTCATCAACAGCCCTTCGAAACATCGGATGATGTCGATACAGTTCTTGCCCCATGCCCCACCACTGCGGCCCCATTCCGGTATACACAAACACCGGCTGCCGATTACCTGTAAAGGGCTGCGTACCCCGGGTCCCATTTTGTATGACGCCTTCTTGCGCAAAAGCATCAAGACTCTTCGCTAACTCCTCTCGCGTATCCCCCCAAATAGCCAACCGGTGAGACAGGTGAGTCCGTCGCCTCGTAAGCGAGTACAAGATATCCTCTAATGCCGTTGTATCATCGCGTACAAGAGTGGCGTACCGAGAGGCCAACTCGCGTAAAGCCCCTTCATCGCGGGCAGAGACTGGTAAAAGCTGGAAGCCATTCAAGGATTCCGGCGATGGTGATAGCTGAGGATTCACATGACGATCTAAACTTAAAAGAACATGCGCATTCGTTCCACCATACCCGAATGAATTGATGGCCACTCTCCTTGTCTCACCATGCGTGGCCAAGGGCGTCATGCTATCGGCTAAGGCAAGCCCGTTCTCTCCAAATGGAATGTCCGGATTGGGACGCTCCAGTGTGGCCAAGGGCGGCACTTCATTGTGATTGAGCACAAGACACGCTTTGATTACTCCGGCCACACCAGCTGCGGCCTCCAAATGGCCAATATTGCTTTTGACCGAACCAAGACGACAGAGTTGTTCACGCAATCCGCCATAGACATTGGCAATAGCCTGCGCTTCAATCGGATCGCCAACCGGCGTCCCCGTCCCATGCGCTTCAACATACTGCACATGAGTCGGATGAATTCCAGCTTCAGTGACCATCTGCCGCATGAGCGTCTCTTGAGATTCTGGATTTGGCACCGTAATGCCATTGGTTCGTCCATCCTGATTGACGCCAGCGGCATCTACGACTGCGATAATCGGATCGCCGTCTCTGATAGCATATTCTAAAAGCTTGAGCACGACGACACCTGCACCCTCGCCCCGTCCGTATCCGTCCGCGCGATGGTCAAAACTTTTTGACCGGCCATCTCGCGCGAGAAACTGCCCCTTGGACATCGCAATGGGATATTCGGGCCTGAGCATCATATTGACACCGCCAACTAGCGCCATATGACATCGCCCAGCCCGCATATCACTCACGGCATAGGACAAGGCGACCAAAGAAGAGGAACATGCCGTATCCATGGATACACTCGGCCCCCGAAAGTCATAGGCATATGACAAACGATTCGAGAGTATGGTTAACGTCGCACCAGCCGCACTGTGAGCTCCAATCGTACTTCTGGCACCGCTCCCAAACTGATTGAGCATGTGATCCAAGGTAAACCCCCCAACATAGACACCAACATTCGTTCCCATAAGAGAAGAGACATCAAGCCCGGCGTTCTCCATCGCTTCCCACGACACTTCAAGCAAAAGCCGTTGTTGCGGGTCGAAATACTCGACTTCAATCGGTGCAAAATTAAAGAACCCTGCATCAAATTCCTTATAATCCCAATCAATAAAATGTCCACGGCACACATATGACTTGGCTGACGCAGTACTCTGGGTACTATAAAATCGATGAAGAGCCCAACGCGATGCAGGAATCTGTCCGACAGCGTTCCGTGTATTTTTCATGAGACTCCAAAATGTTTCAGGACTATCGGATCCACCCGGAAACCGGCATCCCATTCCGATAATCGCCACCTTCTGTGCATTCAGCGTCGTCATGACTTGTTCCTCCTGTTACGCAAACATGTTCAGTGAAATCGTTCAGAGCAATGACTATCTCCCTACAACATCGTTCATACTTTTCATGTAGTCCGAAACAGTCATAAAGAATTTTCTTCGAATCTCTTCCCCGGACAACACTGCAACTGACATAGCAATTGAAGTGCCAACACGCATAACAGGTCGCCCTAGTCGTGTAAGGGCTAATACACGAGGGGAATGTACAAATCAGTCAGACTCAACGCTCCCAGAGCACAAGGCTTTGTGTATCTGTTTAGATAACGGAACGTATCTGTTTGTCCCCTTCCCATGAGCGCAGACGATAGATAAAAGGCGAACATGATACGTAATACGAGAAAAATATCGCGTATCGTACGTGCACGAGATTTCAGTAATGTTACGCACCATTTACTGTACGGAAAATAAAATTTGACGTATTAAAAGGAACACATGTACCGAAGCGGGAGCAGGCGTGGCGACAACTGAGACATACCTCCAAAGCCTGAGATTCTCGGCACAGTTCCCTGGAAAGATATGATGTGTGCGCAAAAAGAAAAAGTGTTCGGAATGGCGTTAACGAAACGTGCAAGTCCGTCAACCGACAAATGGCATCAACGGATTCATACCTGATCTGACACAACACGTCTTGAGACGTATGTAAAGAGTAGACAAAAAGGCAGACACACTCTTACTTCGAATGATCAATTGATGAAAATAGAAACGTAACTATGGGAAAAGAGAAAGACAGGATCTTTGCCGTCCGTACTCTCCACTCTTGAGACCTAGAACTCGGAATGTGTATTGGCCAAGTCGAGACGTAACGCTCTCTCGCAAGATTCATGTAGCATTGCATTGGAAAGACATGGACGGGAATTCTCATGACACACCGCGTAGGATTACCTACAAGGACAAGGTCCAAGAAAGACCAGCACAGTCATAGACACGATATCCTACGAGCCGCTTGGCAAATACTGACGAATCAGGTCCGTCAACTCGGCCGCCTCGACTTTACCTTCGCGGGTCAGCACAAGTGTTCCATTGGAAAAGAAATGCGTGGTGGGATAGGTTTCAAAGGTATGTTGCTTTTTAATCTCTCGACATTTTCCTGGAACATGCATTTTCGCTTTACCGATACGAACATGCGTATGTTTCGCCGCAACTTCCTTTAAAACAGGGTCATAGGCTTGGCAGGGATCGCAGGAGGCGATACCGTACGCCACCACAGACCCTGCGGCCTGCTTTATCTCTTCATAGTTTTCGTCTGTGACGTTTTCGACTGTTCCAGCCATAATTCGTCTTTCGTGAAACGTATCTCGTGAAGAATAGTAAAAAGGGGACCTTTCGATAGGTCCCCTTTTTTTATAATTTATATGCGACGTTAGCCCATAGCTTTCAGGGCCTCGAGAATTTCCTTGTCATCGCGTGCCGTCTTAATTTCTTGGACTTTCACATACCCGACCTTTCCATCTTTCCCCACAATCACCGTGGCTCGCTTTGAGCAATTCAGTGGTTCAAAATAGAGTCCATATGCTTTACTGACAGATCGGTCCATGTCTGCCAAGAGTTTGTGCTTGAGATCGAGCGAATCGGCCCACGCTTTGTGTGAAAAGAAACTATCGCAGCTTACCCCGAATAACACTGAATCGCTTGACTCAAAACTTGGAAAATCATCGGTCAGACACTTATTTTCTCCGGTACAGACGGGGCTCCAATCCAATGGATAAAATGCCAAAACCACCTTCTTTTTCCCTTGAAAATCGCTCAACTTGACATCATTTTGATCCTGATCTTTCATGGTAAAATCAGGAGCTTGATCCCCAACCTTAATTTCGGATGCAACATCGGACATGGACATATCCTCCCTGTTATTAAAGACAAAATAGAACTCTTTCTATCCCATTCACGTTGGTAACATGGGATTGAAATCTTTGTCAACACGCGAAAAAGACCCAGGAGTCTTCTCGCCTCCTATCCTGAAGACAGAGAACCGTGTTTCATGACGATGGCTTTCCTCGATACGCCACAGGCCACCAGAGTTCCACGAAGAAGATTTGCCGGCTCTCTTGTAATTTTCCTAAATGCAGAGTATCGTAAAACTAAGTGGTGACAAGCAATATTCCTTCCAGCCTATTTCAACGAGAACGAATTTCACCCCGATAGTTCCCGCTCATGGCAGATAAGCGATCGTTTCGAACAGTTCTAAAAAATGTTCTGTTTTCCAAAAAACTGATTATCGGTATTGCCCTATGTTGCGGGCTAATGCTCGGCGGGCTGATCGGCATCCTCTGGGTGGGGACGCAAGGACTCCCGTCGCTTGAATCGTTGCAAGACTATCAACCAAGTCTTATTACTCGCGTGTACTCTGACGAGGGAGATGTGATTGGCCAATTTTTTGTCGAGCGGCGGATCTATATTCCTATCGATGGCATTCCTGAGTCACTCATCAATGCCATTATTGCCGTAGAAGATTCGCGGTTTTTTGAACATCCCGGCCTCGACGTGGTGGGAATTTTTCGCGCAGCATGGACCAACCTAAAAAGCGGAGGGAAAGTTCAAGGGGCCAGCACTATTACGCAACAACTGGCCAGAACCCTGTTTCTTTCGCGAGAACGCACATATAAACGAAAAATCCGTGAATTGATCCTCGCCTTTAAAATGGAACTGGTCTTGAGTAAAGAAAAAATTCTCGAGATGTATTTAAATCAAATTTATTTCGGGCACGGCGCCTATGGAGTCGGCTCTGCTTCGCAAACGTATTTTTCCAAAGATCTCTCCGAAATAACGCTGTCAGAGGCGGCGATCTTGGCTGGCCTTCCCAAGGCACCGAACACCTATTCTCCCTATCGTAATCCTGAATTGGCAAAAAACCGGCAGGAACACGTCTTGGGACGCATGGTTCAAACCAACTTCATTTCGAAAGCGGAAGCCGAAGACGCCATCGCAGCCGAACTCACCTTCCACAGAAAATCCTTAAAACCGATCGCGTCATATTTTTTGGAACATATTCGTCAAACGCTTGTCGCGCATTACGGCGAAACGATGGTCTACAAAGGGGGCCTACAAGTCCATACAACATTAAATGTCGCTATGCAAAAAGCCGCCGATGAAGCCGTGCATCGAGGACTTCATGAGTTGGATAAACGGCAAGGCTGGCGAGGACCGCTTGACCATCGAGCACTCACTGATCTCGCAGAGAATCCCGTAAAATCCCCGGATGAACCCAATCCTCATGGGATCTTACAAGCCATAGTGACCAACACTACTAAAGAGTCAGCTGAAATTCTCGTTGAAAATATCTATAAAGGTCATATTGCGCTGGCCGACATGGCGTGGGCTCATCGCCGTCTCAAACATGGCAAGGAAGTGACCGAAGCCGTTCTTCGGAAAAATCTCACGGCCAAAGAAATCTTGAAACCTGGAGACGTGATTGAAGTCTCAACCAAATATGGCGATCTTGAAGCTGGGGAATTCGTGCTCGACCAGACCCCCCTCGTTCAAGGGTCACTGTTAGCCCTTGACCCTCGAACTGGTGCTGTCCTCGCCATGGTTGGAGGGTACGATTTCCAACGAAGTGAATTCAATCGCGCTATTACCGCCCGACGCCAGCCCGGGTCGGCCTATAAACCAATTATTTATGCGGCGGCCCTCAATAAAGGATATACTCCGGCCTCCTTAGTCCTTGATGCCCCTGTCGTCTATGAACAGAAAGACGATGGAGAAATATGGAAACCGGAAAACTACGAAAAACGTTTCTTTGGCATGATCTCGTTACGCGAAGCCTTGCGACATTCACGTAATGCAGCCACCGTTCGATTATTGGAGCAAATTGGCGTGCAAGATGTGATCGATTTGTCCACGGCACTCGGCATTACCAGCCCTCTGAGTCAAGACCTTTCCCTCGCGCTCGGCTCTTCAAGCGTGACCTTACAAGAAATCACGTCCGCTTATGGGGTGTTTGCCAATCAAGGGTTATGGCTTCCTCCCTATACTATTACGATGGTGAAAAACCTGGAAGGGGAAGTCTTAGAACAACATATTTTCGAACCACAACTAGCGGTATCTAAAGAAACGGCGTATCTCGTCACCAATATGATGATGGACGTCATTCAAAGTGGAACCGGTCGAAGAGCCAAATCCATTGGTCGCCCATTGGCAGGAAAAACTGGAACGACTAATAGTTATCGTGATGCCTGGTTTGTCGGCTATGCGCCAAACTTAGCGACTGGAGTGTGGGTCGGATTTGATGGGGTTCGAACGTTAGGTCGTCTCGAGTCGGGAGCGCACGCGGCCTTACCGATATGGACCGATTATATGGGCAAGGCTTTGAAACCTCTCCCTGTAACAACGTTTAGCATCCCGGAAGGTATTCGATTTGCGCAGGTTGATACTGAAACCGGCAAGCTGCCATCCACACACTCCACACACATTACCACTGAAGTGTTCGCGGAAGGCACAGAACCGTCAAAACCCATTGCCCCGAAACCCACGCCTTTGGACTTTTTCGAAATGGATCAAATAGGTCCGTCCTCTGCAACCGCTAGCCCGCTGTTTGAATAAGACTCCTTAAATCGGTAGGCACTATTTATTGTCGGTATATTCTTCATACCAGGCCATTTGAATCGCTTCGAGCTTTTTTTCGTCTGAACCTTTCGGATCAGACGTAAATTCAGGCCACGCAACAATCCATGCATGCATGTCCGTAAATCGCACTGTCAGTGGATCAAGCTCCGGATGTTCTTCATGGAGTCGAATGCCTATGTCTTCTACATCGTCCCATGTTAATTCTTGCGACATAATTTCCTCTATGGCGGACCAACTTGTTTAGGCAAACGCTTATTAGGTCACTTCAGAAAGTTTTTTACTCTCTAAGGCCTCTTTAAGTGTCGCATCCATCAAAACTTCAGCAAGGTGGTGGGTGACTTTTTCCACCTCACTGATTTTCGAACGAATAAGGCGATGGTCATCAACTTCTTTGACGGCCTTCAATTCATCCAAGATTTTGTAAATTCCCTTCACCTCATTTTCTTTAATTAAACTTTTCCCACGTAGTAGGGCTTTTTCTGTGGCCATAAGGATGGCATCGGCTTCAGTTCGAGCCTCAATCACTTGTCGTTGCTTAATATCTTCTGCGGCAAATTCAAAGGATTCCCGAACCATCCCTTCGACTTCGTCATCGGTTAACCCATGAGAAGGTTTCACCTGAACAGATTGCGCCTCTCCTGTCCGAATATCTTTTGCGGTGACATTCAACATTCCGTTGGCATCGATGAGAAACGTGACCTCTACCCGAGGAACTGCCGCAGGCAGAGGCGGCATTTTTAGCTGAAATCTGGCCAAGCTGCGATTATCCTTCACCAATTCACGTTCACCTTGGAGAATATGAATATCGACGGAGGTTTGCCCGTCAACATATGTTGTAAACATTTCCTTGGCACTCGTCGGAATCGTCGTGTTTCGGCGAATCAATGCACTCATCACCCCACCCATCGTTTCTATTCCTAACGATAGGGGAGTTACATCTAACAAGAGCATATCTTTCTTGTTCCCGCTGAGAATATCGGCTTGGACAGCTGCCCCAAGCGCAACGACCTCATCTGGATTCAATTCACAATGCGGTTTCTTGCCAAACAATTCCTCCACACGTTGACGAACTAAAGGCATCCTCGTGCTTCCCCCCACCAAAACCACTTCATCGATTTGAGCGGCTTGAAGCCCAGCATCTTTCAAAGCCAGTTGACAGGGACCTAAGGTCTGCTCAATTAAATTATTGGCTAACGATTCCAGCTCATCTCTTGTCCATTCTCGCTGGTACGTCCCCTTTTGATCTGGCAACTCGACCTCAGATTTCGCCTTCACGTCATCTGAAAGCTTCACTTTCAGTCGCTCTGACTCTAATCTGATCGTTTGGACTAAGTCGGAATAGTTGTGAGGATCAATGGAAAATTGTTCCTTAATTTCTTTAATAAAGACATCTGACACCTGTCTATCAATATCATCACCACCTAAATGCGTATTGCCATTTGTCGCGAGAACTTCAAAAATTCCATCCTTGAGTTGCAAAATAGAAATATCAAATGTCCCTCCACCCAAATCGTACACAGCAATACATCCTCGAGTTTTTTCCTGGAGACCATAGGCCAGAGCCGCCGCAGTTGGTTCGTTGATGATTCGCAACACTTCCAGGCCAGCGATCATTCCGGCATCCTTTGTTGCTTGGCGCTGGCTATCATTAAAATATGCTGGAACCGTAATAACGGCCTTTGTGATACTTTCCTTCAACTGTGCTTCAGCCCGCCCTTTCAGCTCTTTCAGAATCATTGCAGAGACCTGTGGTGGCGAATAGGTTTTCTCGCCTATCACAATTCGAATGACTCCATTTTTTTCTTGCAAGGTATAAGGAAAATACTTGACTTCGTCAGTCACATCTTCCAAACTTTTTCCCATAAATCGCTTAACGGAATAAATCGTACGAGATGGATCTTTCAGCAAATGCTCCTTAGCCGCTTCACCGACAATCAGGCCATTGTCAGTCATTCCAACAATTGAAGGAACTTTAGCCTGCTCATGCTGGCCTAAAACGACACGAGGTTGATTGCCATCCATGTAGGCAACCAATGAATTGGTCGTTCCTAAATCTATTCCAACTATACGAGACATAATGTTCCCTATTGGTCTTTCCCGATTCCGCTACTTGAGTGTCTAGAAAGTTCGTTGCTTGGCCTAAGTCATATATTCTCTTGCTTTTGAAATGGTCCTAAATAAGAGATTGCATCCTCTTTCCCTAGAGACTTTCAGGGTACGACACTAGCTAGCGGTTTCGATTAGATCATTGACAATATTTCGAACGTATGTTTTGTCCGAAAGAATCTCCTGCATCCCTTTTAACACGGCATCTTTTTCTTCTCTCGCGTCAGTCGATTGTGGTGACTGACGTTGAAGCACATCCCATTCACTAAACTTTTTTTTCAGTGATGATTCCATTTGGGCCTGCCGTTGCTCAAGTGCTTCACGATTCACATTCAATTTCTGACGTAACTCTTCCATTCGTGCTTTATCACCATCCGTAGAAAGGGAACGATATTCTTCCAAATCTTCTTGGAGTTCTAAAATTTCGTCAAACAAATCAGCCGGAGGATTTGACCGGATTTCTTTCACCGAACCGGCTTCTAAGCGAATTAAATATTCAGCCCGTTGAATAGGGTCTTTCAACGTTCGATAGGCGGTATTGAGCAAAGCTGAATTGCCAAGGCTTATGATTTGCTCCTGATCATCCTTGTTGGAATAAAAGTCTGGATGAAATGTTCGGCTGAGGTCATAAAATGTTTCTTGAAGCTTTTCTTGATCAATATCTAACAACCGTGGAAGTCTCATGCAGGTGAAGTAATCTAAATCTTTTGAAAGTGGCTGCACTTTGACGCACTGACCACACATATATTCACCTTTCACCTCCGATTGGCAATGCCAGCACATACTCCGCGCCATTGGCAATTCTCGAGATGAGGTATGTGTACCGTGATCGTGTCCCATAGTTTCTAGGCTTCTCGCACAACAGGCATGGCCAACTCCGCCATGCCCGTCAAACTTCAATACATCCGTTACCGACTGATGAACGTCACAAGGTCACGCGGAAAATGACTCCCCACACCCACACGTTTTACTGGCGTTTGGATTGATGAATTTAAACGCTCCACTCACCATATCTTTTTCATAATCAAGCGTCATACCAGATAAATAAATTTCACTTTTGGCATCAATAATGACCTTCACGCCATCGACTTCAGAGACTGAGTCGAACTCGCCAATTTTTTCATCAAAATTGGTAGTGTAGCTGAGACCTGAACATCCACCGCCTTTAACCCCAAGGCGAAGTCCACCCTCTGTAATACCTTGGAGGTCAAGCAGACGTTTAACCTCTTTTAAAGCAGCCTCTGTCAAATTCACGATTGGTTTTTCTGTGGTATCCGTTGTTTCCATTATCCACTCCTCTCTTTTACCCAAGTCCACACGTATGGTCATCTACGATGACGAGGCAGCGCTCTCAACCTTCGGGCTTTCCTCAGCCTTTTTCTTATAGTCATTCAGAGCCGACTTAATGGCATCTTCTGCCAGCACAGAACAGTGAATTTTGACTGGCGGTAAGTTCAACTCTTGTACAATTTCCGTATTCTTAATTTTTCCTGCTTCCTCAACGGTCTTCCCTTTGAGCCATTCCGTCGCTAAACTTGAACTCGCGATCGCGGACCCACACCCAAAGGTTTTAAACTTGGCATCCACAATTGTATCGTTCTCGACTTTTATTTGCAGCTTCATCACATCGCCACATTCAGGAGCTCCGACGATCCCAGTCCCTACTCCATCCTCTTCTTTTTTGAAGCTTCCCATATTGCGAGGATTGTTGTAGTGGTCAATTACCTTTTCGCTATAGGCCATGATGTAAACCTCCTTATATTGACAAGAAATAGTGAAATCAATTTGATTAATGAGCAGCCCATTGCACGGTCTTCAGATCGACACCTTCTTTCGCCATTTCATAAAGCGGTGACATCGCGCGCAAGTGGTTGACGGCTTTGACCATACGATCAATCGTGTACTCCACTTCCTCAGCGGTATTAAACCGACCAAGACCAAACCGGATGGATGAGTGAGCAAGGTCAGATCCAACACCCAAGGCTCGTAAGACATATGACGGTTCAAGGGTCGCTGAAGTACAAGCCGATCCAGACGACAAGGCAATCTCTTTAACACCCATCAACAAAGCCTCACCTTCGACATAGGCAAAACTGAGATTCAGGTTACCCGGTAAACGCTCGGTACGATGCCCATTCAGATAAACCTCTTCCAGTTCCTTGGTAATACCTTCCTCTAAACGATCACGCAACTTGATAAGCCGTTCCGCCTCGCTAGCCATTTCCTGCTCACAAAGCTCACAGGCTTTTCCAAATCCAACAACAAGGGGAACTGGGAGTGTTCCTGACCGCATACCACGCTCATGCCCGCCTCCATGAATCATAGGCTCAAGACGGACCCGAGGACCTTTCCGACGAACATAAAGGGCCCCGATGCCTTTTGGTCCATAAATCTTATGGCTGGAAAAGGCCATTAAATCAACACCCAATTCTTGAACATCGACTGGAATTTTCCCAACGCCTTGCGTGGCATCGCAGTGAAAAATGATGCCATTTTCTTTAGCAATCTTCCCAATTTCCGCAATCGGATTAATTGTTCCAATCTCGTTATTCGCTAACATAATGGAGATGAGAATGGTTTTGTCAGTGATGGCATTTCGTACATCTTCGGGATTGACCATTCCATCTTTACCCACATCCAGGTAGGTAACCTTAACACCCTTTTTCTCTAAGGCTTTCGCGGTATCGATGACGGCACGATGTTCGGTGGAGCTGGTAATAATATGATCACCCTTCTCACGATACATCTCCACCACACCCTTGAGAGACAAATTATCAGACTCCGTCGCCCCACTGGTAAAGACAATTTCTTTCGGGTCAGCATGAATGAGTTGCGCAATTTGCTTTCGAGCTTTATCAACGCCTTCTTCACTCTCCCACCCGAAACTATGATTACGGCTCGCCGAATTTCCGAACTTTTCGGTAAAGTACGGAAGCATCGCTTCCACGACTCGTGGATCGCACGGGGTTGTGGAATGATTATCTAAATATATCGGCAACTTCATAATTGCACTCCTTCTGCATTACGCGACTCAACAATAATTAATGGAGAACCCACCATCATATCTTCAATAGACATGCTATTTAACAACTGAGCAATACTTTCTTGAACACGCAAGAGCGGGGTACGAATATTACACCGGTCCATCTGATCACAGGACGAATCTTCTTTTTCGTGATAACAATCGGCAATACCAAGTGGACCTTCAATCGCCTCTAACACCTGCGCAATGGTAATGAATTTTGGTTCACGTGCTAAGATGTACCCGCCTTTTGGCCCATTATGGCTTTCAATAATATCTTGCTTCGCTAAGGTTTGCAGCACTTTGGCCAGAAGCTCAACAGGAATATGATACTCTTCCGCGACTTCCTTGGTATTGACGACACGCGCCTCTGACAAGTCGGCAAATTGGATAGACGCCATATAGTGTAAAGCCATTAGAGCGTAGTCAGCTTTTTTAGAGAGCTTTAACATATCGTATACATTTTGCTGTTGACCTTTGAAGCAACGAATAATTCCGACTATTGTACTCGTACTTAGGTTAGCATTGACCTTCGCACCTAGTCAAGACTAAAATGGTCGGAGATTTAAATCATCGGAGATAAAAATGGTCTGACTTTAGACGCAAAATGTGAAGGACCATAAGTTTTTTGTTCACGTATTGACCATAAGTTATTAAAAATTCACGAAACGATTAGTAAGGAGAATCCATGGGAGGCAGCAATCCGTATATAGAAAAAGTTGAGACACAATCTGCAACACAACCCTTTACCATCACATTTAAAACCCCTGAGGATACGCTTGAAATCAAGGTAGAACCAGAGAAAATACCCTATGGGGAAACGGGCCTGCCAGGCAGTGTCTTAGATATCGCCCTTGGAGCCGGCATTGACTTGGAGCATGCCTGCGGAGGAGTCTGTGCCTGCTCCACCTGCCATGTTGTTGTCAAAGAAGGGCTCGACACCTGTCCGGAACCGACTGAAGATGAAGACGATCAGTTAGAGGAAGCCCCAGGCCTGTCGCTACAATCACGACTGGCATGTCAATGCGTACCAAATGGGAAAAAGAATTTAGTCATTGAAATTCCGGAGTGGAACAAAAATCTCGTCAAAGAAGCACATTAACCCGTAGGTGAGACAATAACTTGATAAAAAAAAGGCTAGCGAAATTATTCGCTAGCCTTTTTTATGGCTCCCCGGGCAGGACTCGAACCTGCGACCATTCGGTTAACAGCCGAACGCTCTACCAGCTGAGCTACCGAGGAATATATATTTGTTACTCTATGTTATAGCCGATTCAGTTATACCGGAATGATAAAGCGCCATCTTGCACAAGTTTGACATCCAATTCGCTAAAGAAGACGCAATGAATATACCATATTTGTAATCCTGAGCAATACCCGATCTATATACTCCTGGTACTTTCCTTACTAATGCATTACCCTCTTTTATATGGCCCAAAGACACTAAAATTGGAAATCTGCAGAATCTTCCTCTCCTTCATCTGCCTCAGAAGCTCCACCTTCAGATAAAGCTAAAAAATGCCTGGCCCATGAAAGGTAGATGTTACCGCTATCCTTCATGGCATCGGCTCCGTTAATGAGCTTCGTCACAATTTCAGGATCACCACCCGTCCCTTCGATTTCCTTTGCCCGCAATTCAAGCAGACTATGAAATTGCTCCATCTCAACGCCAATGCTTGATACCTTCTGCCTCAATTCATCACTCATGCCCATGCCTTTCCAGAAGATCTAAAGAAACACAAAAAGGCCCCGCGATAGCTTGGACGCATCACGGGGCCTCTTTGAGTCTTTACTTAACCTTGATAGGCTTGGCCAAGCTCAGCAGCCTCACCCGCTTTTTCCATTAATGTGCCATCGGAGTTCACGGCAACCATATCAATCGCTTGATGTTTTGCAGCATCGCAGACAACCTTACATAATTCACATCCCTTACATCGATCTATGTTCACCTCTGCGACCATTTTCTCAGAATTTAAATCAAGACAATTGGCTTCAGGGCAATACATAATACATAGCCGACACCCTTTTTTCGCCACACACTTCTCATCTGTCACCAGTGCTACATTATACATCTCGACCTATCCTTTATCATTCAAGTGTTACGCAGCTACACCAACCTGCAATTCGACATTATTCTTCTCTGCCCATTCAGCGCCAATTTCATAAGCTCGGGTTACGGTTTCAAGATTCTTTTTCAGTAACATTTCTTTCTTAGCGAACTTTTTCTTAATGGCTTCATCAAGCGTCGCAGTACCTCCAGATGCCACAAATTTTTTCCCGAACCGTTCTTGCAAGGCAGCTTCAAGCCCTTGCATAGAGACACACTTGGTAATACCCGAGACAGAACCAATCATCGTCATATTTGTGGCTAATTCTGTACCGGCAATTTCCAAGGCAATGTTGGTACCAGGAATTTCAAAGACGGCCACATTCAATTCTTTTAGTCGATTCACATCTTCATCTGATAACAAAGGCATATCGGTATTAATAATGACGACTCCACCTTCTTTGATCCCAGAGTAGAATGGCATGGTATAGCTTTTCCCCATCGTAATGACTTGGGGGTGAAATACCTGGATGACATCAGGAAAAACTAATTCCCCTCGATCATAAATTTTATTGATGCCAATTCGGCAGTAACTCTCAGCAGGAGCCATTCTCTTTTCTGCTCCAAAGAACGGGTTGGAAATAGCAAACTTCCCATCTTTGGATGCTGCCATAGCCATGACATGAGCCGCAGTCACAGCACCTTGCCCTCCAAGTCCAGACATTCGAATATTGATTCTTCTTTTAATCATTGCTCTTGCCCCCTTTGTAGTTCGGGATACGTACCCTAGGCGCCCTGAGACGCCAATTGCTTTTTGGCGGCGGCCTTTCTTTCTTTTTCTTTTGCTGCTATCTCAGTTAACAATTCTTTAGCGGGCTCACTCACATATTCTTTATATGCAAACCGTTCTGTCGGTTTTTCCGAATCTCGCATTTCTTGAAGCCCTTCCATGCTGTTTTTCCCAATCTCTAAGATACATGGAGTATAGAGTTGGAGATATGTTGGCCCAATCTCACGAGCAACATGAATGGCATTTTTGATGACTTTCTCAACTAAGTTTGGTTTGCTGACCGTACAATTCACCACATAATGACAACCTGACTCACGAGCAATTTCAGGGAGCCTGACCTTTTCAAACGTCTTTCCAACGGGGGCCATTTTGGCTACAAACCCTTTTTGCATCAGCCCACTTTCTTGACCACCAGTATTTGCATATAGCTCATTGTCAAAGCAAATAGTCGTGAACTTTTCTTGTCGGAACCAGGCTTGCAAGGTCATATCCAACCCGATATCGACCGTGGCACCATCACCAGCCAAGACCACCACATCTTTATGACGATCGGGGAAACGGACGCTGAGTGCACGCTTTAATCCGGAAGCTATGGCGTTTTGGTTGCCAAAGAGTGAATGAATATTATGAACAGCTACATGTGGAAACACCAGACTAGTACAACCCGTTGAACCAACCATGACCGTATCTTCGGGGTTGGGCAACGAAGCAAGGATGTACCGGAATGCCATAGACTCCGGACAACCCGCACACAAAGAATGCTCTTCGATAAGTTCTTTCGCGTTGCCAATATCTTTCCATCCACGAGTCTCATTTCCATATGTCGCTCTGTCAACCAAATCTTGATATTCAGGTGGCATGATTTCAAACAATTCAGGAGCGATCTTAATTCGTTCTTTACTCATCATAATCTCCTTTATAGTATAGCGTTACCGTCGATTGCATTGGACTGTTTGACTCAGCTACCACGGGCAGACAGAGTCTGCACTTTAATACCAAGCAGTGTTTTAATCTCAGAGGCAATAATCTCAGGAGGCATGGTCATTCCGCCACAGACGTGCGGCCCAGCATGCACACGTTCATTATTCGGAATGGTGGCTTTGACTTCTCGTGCCAACCACCCCGTCACATTAAACTCGGGAACGATAATGTGTTTGGCATTTTTCGTCGCCTCTATGATTTCTTCTCCCGGCCATGGCCGTAATGTTTTCACTTTGACAAGTCCAACCCGTATCCCTTCATCAGCCAAGATTTCAATAGCTTCTCGTCCTTGCGAGACCGCAGTTCCCGAAGCCAGCAGAAGAATCTCTGCATCGGTATTTTCAGTATCAATCAGCCCATCCAACCAGGCAATCGAATGCTTTCGCGAACGCTCGACCGCAGCCCAAACCTCTTGCTGCCAACTTGCATGCGTAGCATAACTAATGTAATTACTCTTCATCACGAATGGATCACGCATCATCCGGACAGGCGGACATTCCATATCCATGCAGGGAACCGGAGAGCGGTACGGGTCATATGGAGGCAAACACATATCAACCGGAGTCAAATCCACCATATCTTTTGTATGCGTCACAAAGAACCCATCACAACACAATGCCAATGGAAGATGCACATCAGGCTCCTCTGAAACCATGTACCCCTTCAGAATCCAATCATAGAAGTCTTGTGCCGTTTCAGCATGCCATACCAACATTCCAGTCTGCATTAAATACGAAATCTCCAGGGTATCGGGCTGAATAGAAAGTGGGGAATTGATACCGCGGCACGTCACAATCATTTGAATGGGGAGCCTGGCTCCGGCCCACATTGGAAAATTCTCCATCGCCCGCATCGTCCCCGGCCCAGCAGTTGTAGTGAACACCCGCGCGCCACCGAATGCGGCACCAGCACATTGCGACATCACCGCAAACTCGCTTTCACCACGGAAATAATCACCGATATAGCCTTCAGCAAATAACTCACCAATCAGTGCTGCCGCTTCACTTTGAGGTGTAATGGGATACGCAATCATCACATCGCAACTTGCTCGCCGGATCGCCTCCTTAATGACCTCGCTTCCCGTGAAAAATGAGGGTGTCCGTTCGGCCTCATGCATCATGTACCTAGGGTCGGTGAATGTTTGCCCTTTATTGTTTTTTTGACCGATGACTGATTGAGTCGCCATAAGTACGACCTCCTTTTATAATTAGGCACATTAGCGGCGTAACCCGAAGTCATATATGACGAAAGTCACGCGACCGTTTTTTGGTTAGATATCCCGTACGATAATCATGCTCAGATTAATAATGACGCTCTTCCTGCTTTACTTGGGAGGCTCAACCGTTCCCTTTAACTTTTTCACCCAATCCGCCAATCTTAATATCTTATCGGCTGTTGTATCTCGAACAGAAAGCATGGCATCTTCATGCCCGGCTTGCGCGCACATGGCAATGGTATAACAATCTGTTCCACCACGAATAATCTTGAGTGAAAGGTTCGCTTGGTGGCAATGCACCCCGACAAATATACAGGCATCAATCTTATTATGCCAAATGGTCAGGTTGGGATGATTGGGATTGATTTCAATTTCCGGATTAATTTTGGGGTATTTCGGTCTATAATCCGGCATGGGGATAAGCATTGGTGTTTGCGTAGAGGCGACACAATCCTTCAAGGTCTCAAACAAATGCCGAATGGCCTTAGCTTTTTTCGCTGCTTTTTCATTCCATGCCCACAGAACTAAAGGCCCAGGGAAAATGGTAGGAACTTTCGCCGCAAGAAATTGCTTGGCAGCCTCCTCCATAGCTTGCTCTTCAGGAACAATCGATCCATGTATATGTCCTTGCCCTGGATCTGGTAAACTATTCCCCATACTCGCAGCCGAAGGAGGAAGAAAGTGCTCAGGTCCGGGCATTACCTTATAACGTGTGGTCATTTTCTTTAAAATCTCCAATGAGTTATAAAATTAACCTCTTAAAAGACATCCATAGCATCCTTCACTCTATGAGAACCAGGGAATATTCGCAACCTCGAAAAAGGCCCAAGCGATTATTTAATTAGACTAATGAGAAATGAAACTATGAGCCTTTCGCCCCATCCAACAGAGAGGTAACGCCCAGTATAGGGGCAATTTTTACACCTTGTCAAATGCTGAACTGAAAGGATCACATCGGATTTCAACAGTCGTTAAGGACGCATTACGCGTCTACCGCCAACTCATCGATCATTCACATCAATAACCCGAAAGCCCCACTCCGCTTCTCCTTGCACATTGATGGATGAAGAAAGCGGTAGAGAAATTTGAAAATCCCTAGCCTGCCCGGGAGGAATCTCCTCGGAAACACGCCCCTGTTCTTGCGCGATAACTTGACACACGTCACGCGCACAATCATTTACCGTAACCTCGATAATGACTTGATCCAAGAAATTCATTGGCGAATGATTGAGTATGCGGCCCGTGACAACATATGATCTGGCATTCAGGCCTGGCTCTGCCTGCATGTTTTCAAGTGCAACGTGCGAAAGTGGGAAATTCGAATGCGCACGCTCCCGCTCACGGTTATCAAGCCAAATAATCAAAGCGACAACACTGACCACTCCCGCCAGAGTTATCCAAAGCGCACGCCGGAACTGCGGAAGAAAAAACGCAGCTAAGAGCAATACGAGAATAGCAATAAGGATAATGATACGAAGCATTTCAATTTGCGGTATATTACTATCAATGATTGTCAGTCAACGCCGGCATCGTACAATGCCTCAGGCTGAGCGTAGTCCTTACGCCACGACATATTTCTCACCATGAACAGGAGTCTACTGCATGATCGATCTCTCGTCAGAATTAACCACAGCCTCTCTCCTTGCTCGAGAAGCCGGGAGACACATCATGAAAACCTATGAAAAAGATTTCTCGGTATCCTATAAAGGACCCTCTGACCCGGTCACGGAAGCCGACCAGCAAGCTAACACCATCATTGTCGATGGACTCAAGCAGCACTTCCCTCGGGACATCATCGTGGCGGAAGAAAGTCCTCCCCCAACCAATCTTTCAGCAACAGGCAGGGTTTGGTATGTAGACCCACTCGACGGCACCAAAGAATTCATCAATAAAAATGGAGAATTTTCCGTCATGATCGGCCTGGCTATTGATGGTCATGCTCAACTCGGGGTCGTCTATCAACCGGCTCACGATGTTCTCTACACCGGACTGACGAATCGGGAAGCCTCAATGGAAACGGCTTCTGGACGAACACCACTCAAGACCTCCATGAATCAACAACCGGAGTCGCTGACCCTCATTGTCTCCCGCTCTCATCGAAACCCGAAGATCGATACCATCAAACACCATGTCGGTATAACGAAAGAGTTCCCTTGCGGAAGCGTGGGATTAAAAATTGGAGCCATCGCGAAACACGATGCCGATGCCTACATCGAACCCGGCCCATTTACGAGCGTATGGGATGCCTGCGCTCCGGAAGCCATCATTCGAGGCGCAGGCGGACAATTTACAAATATTTACGGTGAGCCAATCCTCTACGGTTATGATACCCTAAAAAATACCAAAGGTCTCGTGGCGACGAATGGCGCCTGCCATGACCACGTCATTCAATCGATCAGCCCAATCACCGAACAGATCCGCGGTTGACAGATTTTTCGTGAGGCTCTTAGAATTCGCTTTCTTTTTATTCGTTGCGTTGCTTCATAACGTTGAGTCGAGTTTCTGAACACGATGCAAGACGATATTGCTATTATCGGAGGTGGCCTAGCAGGGTCAGAAGCCGCCTGGCAGGCCGCCAATCACGGCGCCAAGGTCACCCTCTATGAGATGCGCCCCAAAGAAGAAACGGCAGCACACAAAACGGACTATCTCGCAGAAATTGTATGTTCAAATTCTCTTGGGTCCAACGATGCATTAAGCGCCCCAGGCATCTTGAAAGCCGAGATGCGGCGACTAAACTCCTTGATCATTCGAATTGCCGACGAGGTTCGAGTGCCGGCCGGTTCTGCCTTGGCCGTCGATCGCGACCGGTTTGCGTTAGGTGTTACTCAGGCTCTCGAGGCACATCCCAACGTACGAATTCTGAGGGAGGAAATTCAAGAAATTCCCGACAATGCGATAAGTATCGTGGCAACTGGCCCTCTGACATCCGACAACTTATCCAACTCAATGAGTGAGCTGACCCATTCGAAGAACCTGTACTTCTTTGATGCTATCGCACCGATTATCGATACCGATTCGATCGACATGACCAAAGTCTTTCGCGCGTCTCGCTACGATAAAGGGACTGCAGACTACCTGAATTGCCCTATGAATCGTGAAACATACGACCGTTTTTACGACGCGTTAACCGAAGCGGATCGGGTGCAATCCAAGGAATTTGAAAAAATTCCTTACTTTGAAGGCTGCCTTCCCGTTGAAGTCATGGCAGAGCGCGGAAGACAAACGCTGCTGTTTGGTCCACTCAAACCTGTTGGCCTCATTGACCCACAAACTGGGAAACGGCCATATGCCGTACTCCAACTTCGACCAGAAAACATCCATGGCTCGTGCTATAATATGGTAGGCTTTCAAACAAAGCTCACGTATCCGGAGCAAAAAAAGGTCTTTCGCATGATCCCAGGCCTTGAGGAGGCGGAATTCCTTCGGTGTGGGAGCATCCATCGAAATACGTTTATTAATTCTCCGGATCTCCTAAAAAACACGCTACAACTTAAAAGACAAGAACACACATTCTTTGCCGGCCAACTTATCGGCGTCGAAGGGTACGTTGAAGCCGCTGCGAGTGGGGGACTAGCAGGAATCAATGCCGCCAAAGCCTTGGCAGGTCAACCGATCATCACTCCACCAGAGACGACCGCCCATGGAGCATTACTTAATTACATCACTACAAGCGACGCCAAATACTTTCAACCCATTAATACGAACTTCGGGCTATTCCCACCTTTTCCTAAGCCGATTCGCGACAAACAGGAAAAGCGAAAGAAAATTCAACAACGGGCTGAAGAAGAGTTCACGACATGGATGACGCAATCAGGGCTTTCGTGACGTTTCTCGACGTTGAACAACACGCGTCACCCGAAACAATTCGCAGCTACCGTTCCGACTTGCAACAATTTGCAACGTTTCTCAAAACCCTGTCATCCCCGCCAGAGACCACACCAGCCCCGGCATCGGTTGACAGCCTGACCATTCGGAACTATCTACGGTGGCTTGATACAAAGAATGAAAAAAAATCTACCTTGTCAAGAAAACTCGCGACACTCAAAAGCTTTTACCGTTTCTTAACACATGAAGGCTGGACAGACATCAATCCTGCAGCACAGGTTCGATCGCCGCGACAAGGTCAGCACCTACCCAAGGTTCTGACGAAAGATGAGGCCGCAACACTCATGGAAACGCCGGAAGGATCCAGCTTCATAGCCACACGAGACCGAGCCATTCTTGAAACGCTCTATTCAACGGGAATACGAGTCGGCGAACTTGTTGGACTGAATTGGGAGGATCTGAATCTCCAATCCGGCATTGCCCGGGTTCAAGGGAAAGGGAAAAAACAACGGATCGTTCCGGTCGGTGATGTCGCAATCCAAGCGCTACAAGGCTACCGCGAGCAATGCAGACAGGCGAGAAAAAGTGGCCACGCCAGCGGAGGAGACAGGAGCACGGCCCAAGTCAACCATCCACTCTTTAAAAATGTTCGCGGAAGCCGACTCACTAGTCGTAGCGTTGAACGCATCGTGAAAAAGTTTTCCCAACGTCTTCCCCATGGTGCCGTTGCCCCACATGCACTACGGCATTCATTCGCCACTCATCTTCTTGATGAAGGAGCGGATTTGCGTGCCATACAAGAACTCCTCGGCCACCGTTCATTGGCTACCACACAAAAATATACTCACGTCGCAACCGATCGCCTCATGGAAGTCTACGATCGCGCTCATCCTCGGGCAGGCGGATAAACCTATTCATTAACTCCCGATACAGTAGGGCTATGTATGACTATACGTTCAACCACGATTCTCTGTGTTCGAAAATCTAACGGCGTTGCGATGGGATGTGACGGTCAAGTCACAGTCGGAACAACGGTTATGAAAAGCAATGCCAAGAAGTTACGAAAAATGCACAATAACGAAGTCCTGGCAGGATTCGCCGGAGCGACGGCTGACGCCTTCACCCTCTTTGAGAAGTTTGATGCGAAGCTGGAGGAATACCGAGGAAATCTCACACGTGCCGCCGTGGAACTCGCCAAGGACTGGAGAACCGATCGTGTTCTCCGACGATTGGAAGCCCTTCTCACAGTTGCCAACCGTGAACATTCCTTTATAATTTCAGGCACGGGTGATGTGGTCGAACCGGAAGATGGAGTTATGGCTATTGGCTCCGGTGGCTCCTATGCACTCGCGGCCGCACGTGCACTGGTTGCCCATACGGCTCTCGAACCCACACACATCGTCGAGCATGCCATGGGTATTGCCGCAGCAATTGATATCTATACAAACCACAATATCATTATTGAGGAGTTGACGATCTAATACTATGGACCACGAAACCACACAGACCCCAAGCCGGCTCGATGGCCTCACCCCCAGGCAGATCGTAGATGAACTTGATCGATACGTCATCGGACAACGTGACGCCAAACGGATGGTCGCCATCGCACTCAGAAACCGATGGCGTCGACAACAATTGAGCCCCGAGCTACGTGAAGAAATTTATCCCAAAAACATCATCATGATTGGGCCGACCGGCGTTGGAAAAACCGAAATTTCACGTCGCCTGGCCAAACTTGATGATGCACCGTTCATCAAAATTGAAGCATCGAAATTTACGGAAGTCGGATACGTGGGACGAGACGTCGAATCACTCATCCGCGACTTAACAGAACTATCTGTGAACATGGTCAAAACTCGATACCTGGAACAAGTGGAAAAGAAAGCTGAAGATTTAGCCGAAGATCGCATTCTCGACCTCCTGCTTCCGCCAACGTCGTCACCCGCACCTCCCAAAGACTCGACTCAGGATCAATCGAGTAAATACGACACGGCTGACGACACTCGGCAAAAACTCCGGAAACAATTACGAGAAGGCAAACTCGACAATCGACATGTCGAACTTGAAGTGAAAGAACGAGGGTTGCCGGTCGGCATCATCTCCAATGTTGGGGGCATGGAAGACTTAGAAAATAATTTGCGCGATATGTTGGGAGGACTCATGCCCGGAAAAAGTAAAAACCGCCGAATGAAAGTACCAGAAGCGCAAAAGGTCTTAGCGCAAGAAGAAGCCCAAAAACTCATTGATATGGACGAAGTCACCAAGGAAGCCATCGAAAAGACGGAACAATCCGGCATTGTGTTTTTAGATGAGATTGACAAGATTGCTGGACGGGAAAAAGGGACAGGCCCCGACATTTCACGGGAAGGCGTCCAGCGTGACTTACTCCCAATCGTGGAGGGCTCCACGGTCAACACCAAATATGGCCCCGTCCGCACAGATCACATTCTCTTTGTCGCAGCCGGTGCGTTTCATGTGTCCAAGCCAGCAGACCTGATACCGGAACTTCAAGGCCGATTTCCCATCCGCGTTGAATTAGAGGCGTTGACCCAAGAAGACTTAATCCGCATTCTGACCGAACCGAAGAATGCACTCGTCAAACAATATCAGGCTCTTCTGGAAACCGAAGGGGTCACCCTCGACTTTACGCATGACGGCATTCAAGAGATCGCGGCCACAGCGGTCGAGGTCAATGATCGAACCGAAAATATTGGTGCGCGGAGACTCTTCACAATCGTTGAACGGTTATTGGAAGACGTGTCGTTTGAAGCGCAAGAACTCACCAATAAAAAGGTCGTGGTGGATGCACCCTATGTCAAAAAACACCTCGGAGGTATCGTAAAAGATCAAGATCTGAGCCGATTTATTCTCTAGCGTCCAATCACCGTCGACAACATTCACCCGACGCCAAGCTTATTCACCTGTATTTTCGCACTGACCATTTCATGGAACGACTCATTAAAAAAGCGGATATTCTGATCGAAGCCCTTCCCTATATTCGAACCTTTGCCGGCAAAACCATTGTGATTAAGTACGGGGGAAAGGCCATGACTGACGACAATCTCAAGGAGGGATTTGCGGAAGATGTCGTCCTCCTGAAGTATGTCGGCTTAAATCCGGTGGTCATTCACGGTGGAGGCCCGCAAATTAATTCCATGCTCGACAAACTTGGGATTAAACCAAAATTTGTGAATGGCGTCAGAATCACCGATCAGGCCACGATGGACGTCGTGGAAATGGTGCTTGGAGGAAGAATTAATAAAGAAATTGTCAGCATGCTCAATCAACATGGCGGCCAAGCCGTCGGTTTGACGGGAAAAGACGGCCGGCTGTTTCTCACGAAACCCTTTAATGCCAGAGCGCTCGTCCAGAGCCTGTCAGGCGGTACGCACACCCCGGACGATCACGACTACGGGTTAGTCGGTGAAGTCGATCAGATCAATGCCAAAATCCTGACAAAACTCCAAGAAGAGAATTTCATTCCAGTCATTGCCCCAATCGGCGTCGATAGAAAAGGTAAGACTCATAATATCAATGCCGATCTTGTGGCCGGAAGTGTCGCCGGCGCGCTGCATGCTGAAAAGTTACTCGTGCTCAGTGACGTCAAAGGCATTCGCAACGCCACAAACCATCATGTTCCGACATTGTCACGAAAAGATACGGAACGCATGGTCAAAAAAAAGACGATCAGCGAAGGCATGTTGCCGAAAGTCCATGCGTGCTTGGCCGCGTTGCAGGGCGGAGTCCAAAAGGCCCATATTATTGACGGACGCATTCCGCATGCCATTCTGCTAGAAATTTTTACCGATAAAGGGATCGGCACCGAAATCGTGGCATGACCTCATGAAACTTGCCAAGAAATCCACTAAAACTCCGACAACTCTGCCATCCCAATTGCAGCCAAACAAGACGTCTGCGCTGATTCTCATCCATCTGCAAAATGACTTCTTCCCTGGCGGTACGTTGGCTGTGACAAACAGTGATCAAATTCTCCCATACGTCAATCACTACATCGCCTTCTTTCAACATCACGGGGCGGCCATTATGGCCACACGGGATTGGCACCCTCCCAATCATTGTTCATTTCAAGAACAAGGCGGGCCATGGCCCTCTCACTGCATTCAAGGGTCACGGGGAGCGCAGTTTCATGCAGACCTGCACCTCCCAACGGGAAGCCTCATTATTTCAGGAGCAACCAATCCCCCAAAAGAGGTCCATTCTGGGTTTGATGGAACATCCCTTGCGGATTATCTCGAAGACCGGGAAGCAACAACCATCTATGTCGTTGGGCTTGCGACAGAATTTTGGGTTAAGCAAACTGTACTAGATGGCATTAAACTTGGGCTACGTACTGTCGTACTTGAAGATGCTATACGCGGAGTCAACGTCCAGCCTAACGATTCGGAGCATGCACTTCAGGAAATGGCCGAAGCCGGAGCTATTCGAGCAACAGCATCAAATATCGGCATGCAACTTCCTTTGGAGTAAGTTCCGTTTTTTTAATTTTCTCATAACATCCTCCCCTTCCTCTCTTCTCACAAGCTTTCTGAACTGCAACCTCGTTTCCCCCTTTGTCTAATGCACTCCCTGAGGAACCTGATTCCTTCATATTCATGATCTATCGACCGGCATAACGTTACATCGATGTAACACAGCTGACCCGTTATCGTAATCCCGTCACTTTATGCTGCAAACAAGAATGAAGGAGGATTCAGTATGATTGGAAATTTTCAAAACATGCGTCGATGCATACAATGGGCATTCCTACTTGCCCTATTGGGGACCCACCTCGGGTGTACAGGATTACATACCAGAGAGGGCATGTCAGCCACTCCCTCATCCCCCCTTGCTCACAGCGAACAATTATTTCACACTGGGAATTTCAGTGAAGCAGAATACACACTTTCAGACGCTCTTGAAACGAACCCAACACAGCACACGCTTTTGAATGCTCGAGGATTTGTACATGCCAAACAACAACATTGGCAACAGGCAATCAAAGACTTTACCCAAGCAATCAACCTCGCACCTCAGCATCTCCAATACAGAGAAAATCTCGGAATCGTCTATTTAGAAGCCGGATATGTCGATAAAGCCATCCATCAGTTTTCGCATATCCTGGAACGTTCTCCAGATTCTGCCAAAGCATTGAATTACCGAGGTTTAGCCTTTAATCGCTTGGAACACTATCAGCAGGCGATCCGTGACTTTTCACACGCGCTCACTCTCAATCAATCGCACGCCGACATGTATCTCAATCGCGCCGTGGCGTATTTACAAATAGGGAAAACGGCAGAAGCCAGAAAAGATCTGGAGCAAGCAATCACACGCAACCACGCACTGCATCAAGCCTATGAAAGCCGAGGGCTCTTGGCACTGTTGAATGGCGATACAACGCCAGCGATCAAAGACTTCACACAGGCCATTCGCCTTGGAGCCGATGGAGGGTTGATTCATTACAACCGGGGGATTGCCCTTACGCTGGTAGGAGATCACGAGGAAGCCAATGATGAATTTGAATTAGCCTGTGATCGAAATATCTTCCACGCCTGCAAGAAATCCTTTACACTCACTCAGACTCAACACCGCCTCTAACATTTCCCATACCGCAGAACACAAAGTCCCTGCCAAGCCTACAACTTCTGGCTTAAGCAGGGACTTCATGTTGCACAACATCTGACTCTAAATATCAGAACAATACGTCTCTTCAGCAGGGTAGAAATACTCAGTGTACGATTCCGTTTCTATTTCGTTATTCCCTGTTTTCCAAACATGCAGACAGCGAGCCGCAATATGGGGAAGAGAACTGGAAGTCCCTCTTACTGCCGCTATTGATTGCGACTGTTCTTTTTCCCCAATTACCAGAAATTTATTCCCGTACTTCTTCCCCTCGGCATCAAGTTGTCCTGGATAAAACAAAACAAACAGGCCAGAAGATTCCGCAGCAGTGCCCGTGGGCCCCACATATTCAACATCGGGATACGGCAACCATTCCGCCGTCACCACAGTGCCTTCGGCGGTCGTCTCAACACCAACAATTCGTCCAGCCAGTTTAATAGCCCGCCCCTGAAACGCATCGGGTTGCGTCGTTAACACTCCAAACTCCGATTCTGACTTTAACGCCTGACTTCCATTCATCGGAAAGAGCGATGACGAGGAACAACCGGAGAGAAACAGAAACAGCGCAGCCATGAATAGAACCGTTTTATGTTTCACGACCCACCTCCTGTTTTAGTAGATCTGCATTTATTACAATTCTACTTAACATGTTCGTAACCTGCAATTAACAATGTCGTAACATGATAAAATTTCACAATCGTCACAGTTTTTCATCCTTCACATATAGCTAAGCGGTCAAAAGCTTAATAAATTTTTAGTATTGACATTGTGCGCACACAGTAGGATAACAAGTAAAAACACAAGGGACCTTTATGAATAAACAATCCGTTAAACCGCACAGAAAAAGTCACCCGAAAAATATTAATCTTCGAGTGAAACCCCATACACGTTCGTTAATAGACCGCGCATGCGCCATCACTGATAAGACGGTGACGGAATT
>BQIV01000014.1 GCA_021604005.1 Nitrospirales bacterium
CTCCCACGACCGGTCCGGATACTCGCCCAGGGGGTTGCCCACTTCGATGACCGGTTGCAAGGCCGTTAAGGCTAACGCCTTATCCGCCAACGCCACCGCGGCCACCGTCCCCGCTGAGACTTTTAAAAATTGCCGTCTGGATAAGAACATGAAAATACCTCCTTAGAAACAACAATGATAAGAGATTGAATGGCTGGCATTCCAAAATCTGCAGGGTATGGCCCTGCCCCAGTACGATCACCTCCTTTTTGAATATATCTCACTGCCTTTTTGCGCTTAATCATGACTTTTAGAGACCTGTCAGTGTCATCATTTAGACTTTTATATCAAAAGCAATTGGCATACCCTCTTGAATGTGGAGTTATGGTGACCTTGAAATTTTTAAAAAAACAATAAAATTAGGTTAATTTTTCAATGAACACTAAAAACAAGCTAAAAATGACATCACGCTGACATCGAAATATCGCGCAAACATATCCTATGTAGCGAAATATCAATGAAATATATATCGTAAAAGCTTATTAAATAAGTATTATAAGCTAATTAATAAAACTCACACTTCATGTAAGTGTTACCTAATGAAGCTACTATTTTCAGAAAGATACGGTGAAATGCGAGAGAGACCAAGCAGAGAAATGGCAGTAAGCGGTGCACACTATGTGCGCAGAGGAAATGTTCACAGAAGTTGTCACCTTGTGAGCGATAAGAGATTTTTCAATTCTCTTGGCGCAGGGAGATCAGCAGTAGAAAGCTAGCCACGATTCATTTCGTGTTCCATACCATACAAGAGACAGCCTTGGGTGAACGTCTCGTCGTGGCCCACTCTTTGGATTTCAGGTGGCCAGGCCGTGCAGACGTTCGTGATCCTACGGCTGTTGCTAGGTTAAACCTTAGACCGGCGTTGAATCCCGAGTTTTTTCAAACGACTCCTAAACGTACTTGAGTTGAGGCCGACCAGCTTGGCCGCTCCATGCTCACCATCAATACGCCAGTTGACTTGCTCCAATGCTTCAAGAATCTTATTTTTTTCAACTTCACGGAGAGTATGACCGCTGGAAGAAGAGACTGATGGAGGGACAGGGGCCTGAAGGGAGCAGAAGTGACTGTCATCGACATCTAGAACTGTTGATTCCGAAAGAATTGCGGCTCGCTGAATCACATTTTGCAACTCTCGCACATTTCCCGGCCACGAATACTGCATGAGCCGCTCAAGAGCATCACCGTGGATTTCCGTACACGATAATTTGAACTTTGCACATATTTTGTCCAAAAAGTACTGTGCAAGCAGAGGAATATCAGTCGGTCGATCTCGTAGAGGCGGAAGAATAATAGGAAAACCATGCAGCCTGTAAAACAGATCAATACGAAATCGGTTTCCAGAAATAGCCCCCTTTAAATCTGAATTTGTTGCAGCAATTATTCTCACGTCGACGGGAATGGACTCTTTTCCACCAACACGATCAACCTTTCCATCTTCCAAAACCCGCAATAATTTGGCCTGAGCATTCGGCGGCATTTCCCCAATTTCATCAAGAAACAATGTCCCACCATTGGCTAATTCAAACCGCCCAAGCTTGAGCTCATCAGCGCCGGTAAATGCGCCTTTTTCATGTCCAAACAATTCACTTTCTACAAGCCCGGACGGGAGGCCAGCGCAGTTAATCGCGACAAAAGGCCGACGGGAACGTGGACTGATACTGTGAACATAGCGCGCCAATAACTCTTTCCCTGTCCCAGTTTCTCCAGTAATCAATACACTGGAGTCTGTGTGCGCCACGACTTGGGCGAGACTTTGGACTTTTTTTAAGGCCTTACTTTGACCAATCATCCCTCCGGTAGATTCAAGCGGCTCTTTCGCAACGTGAGCAGACATTGAGTTCTTTGCCTGAAGGTCTCTGTCAACCCCATCAAGCTGCTCATACGCCAATTCATTACTAACCAAAAGGCCAAGAATCGTGGCAATTTGACTCAGGAAATCAAGTTCTTCGACACTCGCTTCACCAGCCTCCACACAACCAATATTAAATGTCCCTAAACACTTGTCTCCCACAAGCAACGGGAGAGACACCATGCGAGCAAGACCTTCCTTGCAATAAGAATAGTCTTCTACAAATAATTGATTTTTCCTTAAATTTCCTCTAATAAGCGGCTCTCGATTTTCATAGACCCACCCAATACCACTTCCCTTGCGATGCACAAGAGAGTCCGCTCGTAATAACGGATCGCCGAACTTGCTCTCAACAGCGTAGAACTGAAACGCGTCGAGTTCTGAGAGAAACAGCGTGATCTCAACCTTATCCCAAGACACGACATCCTCAATGTGAGCGACAATTGCCTTCAAGCAACTCTCAAGATCCAACCGAAGACTAAGGATTTTGGTAATTTTTGATAATGCCTGATAATAAGTCTGTATCATAATATGTACCGCAATAATTGTGATTCTTGCAGATTAACCATTTTTCTATACATTTCATCCAAACAATGACATGTGCGTAATAAATGATATAAATGGCTAAGCAAAACAGAGACCAATCTCAAAAATCTCACCCCTCAAAGCCTTCCACAGGCATATTGTCGCCATATCTATCGGGATAAATACCCTTAGTTTTCAGTTTAATTTCGTGTCCCGCCGAATGTTCCCTTGCTTATGCAGAAGCAGTAAAACAAGGCTAAAATCATACGCTTTCTTAAATTATCCAACATGAAAGCTGAAACAGAAACACCTCAGAACGTTTTCGAACAACTGCAAACGTGCATATGCGCAACCATTTTATATACAGACAATTTTGACCTTGAAATTTCCAGGCATTCAATGCTTAAACAGTGAAATATCAAGGCAGTAAAGATGGTGGCCAATAGAGGCTTCGTATCGCTATGGCAAGACGAAAGTTCTACAGACAACTAGAGCAAAACCACACGTTGTACAGACGGAAGTATATTGGAAGGGCTAGAGAGGGACACGTGGGAATGGCGTGCCAACACTTGCACGACATAGCCTACTTCAGCTATCAAGACATAGAAATTCATGATAGCCGATACAATTGTATTCATTGCAGTATGAGGCTCGACCACACGTTCTTCAATACAAGTCGCTAGCCCTATGGTCCAACTGGACTCGCACATGAATATCTATCAACTTTCAGGCCTTGATGAACGAGAGCGAGGCTTCACACGTCAAGTAGAATGTACCAAGGAACAAGAGAAATACCGTGTCCTCCTTCGCTATGAGCGCCTTATCATCAAAGAACATTCGGCAACGGACGAAGCGTCAGCTATCCGAAACTTGATTACCACCCTTCAAGAGAAAGGCTACACTCAATTGCGGTCGCAGCTGATCTTTCATGAGGAAGTCTATTTAGGAAGTCAAGAATTATGGGTAGAGTACCCAGATCCAGAATGTGGTGACGTACAGAAACCGTCTATGCTCAAACGGCTTCGTCAGTGGTTGAATTGGAATAAGCCTTCGAAGCCCGGTAGTCATTCACATGACCGATGTTGATGAGGCCTGCCACAACATTCTTTAACGCCTCACAGTTCTCACTCAACTAGGGATTGTACCTCGGGCGATTCAGACGTCGACGGGTAGTACGAGATAATACGTCGGGGGTTCAAGTAGTCACGAATTTCCGGAGATAATTCACGGGGACGAATCGCTTCTTTGATAGAAATGTCTTCTAATCGTGCAAGATCCAAAATCATGGCTTCCTCCTTGGGAATATCAGGAGAGTACACCATCACGATCGGACGAAGCCGCGCTTCCATATTCACACTCGTAACCAGCCCCATCGAGCCGTTCGTCAACACCACCAACGAACCCGGCGGATAGACGCCAAGCTGACGGATCAAGGTCACAACTGCATCACCCCACAAACCCGCCCGCTCCTTTGTATACAACACAGAAAGCGCTTCCGAAGGCGTAAGACTCATTGACGCGATTGGGTGATTACACAGCTCATCGTACGCATCGGCCACCATCACAATTTTAGCATACTGCGTAATCCCTGCCTCCTTGAGCCCTGACGGATACCCCGAGCCATTTAACCGCTCATGATGCTGTAACACAATATCAAGACATTCGTGGGGAACTGTAGGAAAGGCCGTTAATGTATCCTTGCCATACCGAGGATGTTTTTTTAAGACGGCTTTTGTATCAGCTGAGGTTGATCGAGATTTTTTCAGTAACATTTCAGCAGAATACTTCAATTCACCAATATCATGCAGCAGCGCGCCCATCGCAATTTTTTCGATTTCATGTCGCTTTAGACCAAGATCGCGAGCAATCAAAATGGACAGCGTACAGACATTGAGTGAATGCAGCAAAAATTCTTCTCCGGTTTCATTCGAGCCCATCAAATTCATGAGGGCACGGGAAGAATCGTTACTCACTAAAATATCATTAAGTGACCCGATCATTTTTTTCGCCGTGATCAAGCCACGCGAGGAACCAGCACTGAGGTCTTGCAACATCACTTTTCCTTCACGCAACACCTCTCGATAATCTTGCTCAACCTTACGGAGATGTTCTTGGTAGACTCGATAGTCATCCTGTAATTCAATTTTCTGTTGCACAAGCTCTTCGTGCATGGCCACATCCGATTCCGATGTCTCGTGATCAGCGCCCATTACAGACGAATCCCCCTCCTGATCTCCACTCCCTTCCGGATCAGATTTATCGGGGTCGTAGAGCAACTTGACTTTTGTGAGTCCACACAGCGTCGCCAACTCTCTCCGGCATTTGACTTTGAATGTATTCGTGGGAAATGGATGACTAAACCACGATCCTTCGATTTTTATATATAAACCAACGCGCAACTCGTTTGCGGTAATTTCTTCAAAAGCCATAAGGCAAGACTCCAGGGCTGACAAGGTAATCGAGTTGATTATTGACCATAGCCACTCTCCGTTTTCCCAAATCCATAGGATCCACTATCTTATTTCACAGTCGTCCGACCAAGATTTGCTCCGTCCAATTCAATGCCTGTGAGATCGGCACGTTGTAGCTGCGCATCGGTTACATTCGCACCCCCAAAGTCGGCATTCCGTAGGTCGGCCCCTTGAAACTGGGCCTTGACCACATGCGACTTTCGAAAATTAATAGCTCGTAGATCGGCATATTGGAAGTTGGCCTCATGGCAGTCGGCTCTCGTCAAGTACGCTAAAATAAGGATGGCATGTGAACAGTTCGCCTGCACTAAGCAGGCATCCGTTAAATTCGCACCAATCAGATGCGCACCTTCGCAATTCACTCGACAAAGATTGGCTCCCATCATATTCGCGCCGAACAAATAAGTTTCCGTTAAATTGGCATCACATAAATTCACACCTTGCAAATTACTCCCGGTCAAGTTCATCTGTCGAAGATCTACACCCTGAAGGTCGGCTCCACTCAGATCCGGACGAAGAGAGGGGTTCTCTTCTCTCCAGGTATTCCAAACGGAGTTTCCACCCTTCAAAAGATTGTGTAGATGGAGAGGGTTTGCCATGATACATCCTTCCTAACGGTCGTCGTTACCTGGCCTCATCACACAAACTATAGAGAAGATACCGCTGCTTGTACTCTATGAATGGTTCCAGCATTCATACATCGAAACGCGTTATCGCCGATCCTATAACTTCCGTATCCTCTTGAACACCTGTCATCAAAACAGCATCAACTCTCTGACCCCAAAGTCGGCTGCAATTCAAACGCCCTTGCGCACATAACTACCGCGTTCAAGCATATAAATGTGTATTTGAATTCAAAATCTTATGAGCATTTTCGGTTATTCATGCCGGAATATTGAGAGAATTGTATCGTTGGATAAAGATTATTCTTACACGATAGCACCCAACCATTTCCATCACGTACGAGGCAACAGCCATTGCCAACACATAGCATCCACAATCGATCGATACGCTCTGCGACTCATTCTGAAACGGAAAAGACCGAGAGAAGGTAAAGCGACCGATCGGGAGAGAAGGTTATCTAGGCCAGACTACAACGAAGACAGCATCAACCTTCGTTGTATACAGGAATAGGCTCGCGTGCTCTCACATCAACATACGTTCGTTGCACTTCAAGCATCAGCGGAAGCATATCTTCGAAACGTTCAACTAAGTTCGGATCAAGGTGTGTGCCTGCCAGCTCTCGGATATGTTCGGTTGCTCGTTCAATTGCCCAGGCTTCTTTATAGGGACGTTCAGACGTCAGGGCATCGAAAATATCGCAAATGGCACATATCCTCCCAGGCAAAGGAATATCGTCCCCGGACAGTTTATTTGGATACCCGGACCCATCCCACTTTTCATGATGAGTTAACGCAATCATCTCTGCCATCTGCAATAATGGAGAATCACTCCCGGCAAGCAACTCGGCCCCGATGATCGTATGCCGACGCATGACATGCCATTCGTCAGACGACAATTGATCGGGCTTCAGCAGGATTTCATCCGGGATACCGATCTTGCCGATATCATGCATCGGCATAGCCTGTTGAATCAGCTTACAGTCGTCTTCCGACATCCCGACGGCTTGCGCCAAGATTGCCGCATAATGACTCATACGTACGATATGCGATCCAGTATCATTATCCCTGTACTCGGCAGCGCGACCTAAACGATGAATCACTTCCCGTTGCGTTTCTTCCAACGCTTTAGTCCTGGCCGATACGGTTTCTTCCAGTGTTTCCAAATGCCGGGCATTTTCTCGATGCAAGAGACTGGTTTCAAGCAAATTACGAATTCGCATGAGGACTTCCACTTTGTCAAACGGCTTATTCAGAAAGTCCTTGGCTCCCGATTCAAGCGCACGTAACCGCGTGCCGCGATCTTCTTCCGACGTTAAGACAAGAATGGGCAAATATGATCGTTTATTAATAATTTTCAACTGTCCCATGACTTGAAACCCATCAACTTCTGGCATGCGAATATCCAGGCAAATCAAATCTGGATTGAGTTCCCGATACAACTTCACAACCTCGCCGGATTCTGTCGTGCTATGCACATTGGTATACCCTGCCGTTTTCAGGATATTCTCCAAGAGCATGATATTCGTCATCTGATCATCCACAATCAGAATCGCCGCTTTTTGACATTGCTGTTGAGAAATCATCAAACTCACCTACGTCTATTGGCTGAGGAATGACAATGAATAAGACCCCGCACGCTCAACGTGGGCATCTCAAAATCACATTGACGGCACACCATACGTACTGTTTCGGTCAATTCTCTACGAACTTTATCCAACACTCACATTCCATAACATTCCTCTTACACAACGATCATCACGAAACATGAACGATGATTCATTATTGACAGACAACATCGAACGGCTAGAGCCGATGCAATTATCGAAAAAACCAAGAACTTTCAACGGCTTCGTAACTCTAATGTGTCCACCCAGCATAGCGCGCACCAACTTCGTGTGTGATTCAAGTATGCAATGAGGGACGTTGGGTCTCCAAGAAGGCCTGGTCAAGATGCTCCAATTCAGACTTGAGCGCAGCGACATCCGCTTTGGCCGTTTCGAGACTATTCGCCTGACATTGCCGTTCAAGATCGACGGCTATGTCAGCAAGTCGATGAGCGCCCATGTTTCGAGAAATACCTTTCAGACCATGTGCAGCCTCTGCTAACGCACAGGCATTGCCTTGCTCCACAGCTTGCTCGACTTGCTGTACACAGGCCATGGCATCTTCCGCAAATTGCTGAACCATTTGAGCCACAAACGCATCGCCTCCCATGCTCCGGTATTCTTCCAGCACGGCAAGGTCAAGAGACGCAACCTGTGAAGTGTCACACGCCCCGAAGTCGGTATAATCACAGGTTTCCGGTTCTTCTTGTGCACTCGTGTTCGTCGATTCTTCACATGCTTCGGCAGGCTGTTCTGTAGGACGATCTGCCTGATCAAGGTCTGTCGCATGATCCTCCAGCCATTCATCGCGCATGCCAGGTAGTGAGTCATGCGGAATGGCCGACAAGGTATCTGACGGACCTTGAGTCAATCCTGTTTCATCATCTGCTACAGGCATCACAGTGGCAACGTCTCCTTCTACTTCACTCTGTATGTCTGCGAACGACGCATCGTCATGTTCCGGAAGCCACTTTTGGACCATGTCCGCCAATTGCTGAGGGCTCACAGGTTTTGTAATATAATCATCCATTCCCGCAGATAAACAGGCCTCTCGATCACCCTGCATGGCATTGGCCGTCATCGCAATAATCGGCACGCGGCGCGTGCCCTGGCGTTCGTCACTCGTCGCTCGTCGCTCGTCGGACATGTCGCACTTCTCATGTGACGCTTCACGGCCACGAATTTCTTTCGTGGCTTCATACCCATCCATTTCAGGCATATGACAATCCATCAAGACAAGGTCGTACGAGATACGACTACAGGCTTCCACAGCCTCCAGACCATTGGCCACCACATCGGCCCGGTATCCCAAACGTTCAAGCATTAACACGGCCAATTCCTGATTCACTCGATGATCATCGGCGACGAGAATACGTTCGTCTTTATGCCGTTGGGGTGCGTTGGGGGTCGGACTGCTAGCGACAGCCTGAGAAGTTGCGGCCGTGGCGTCGTCCGCCCCTCTCACAAGCAGGGTTAACTCTTCGAAAAGCTGATGTTTTCGAATGGGTTTGGTGAGGTAGGCGCCAAACCCGGCCTCCTGCGCACTCGCGCCGTCTCTCCGGTCTCCAACCGACGACAGCAACAACAGTTTGAGGTCAGACAGATGCGGGTCTTCCCTCATCAATCGTGCCAGAGCGACCCCATCCATTTCCGGCATATGACCGTCCACAATACAGACGTCAAAGGGCTTCCCCTGAGTCGTTGCTCCACGCAGCATCGCCAACCCTTCGGTGGGAGTCGACGCCACGGCACAATCCATTCCCCAGTCCTGTGCATAACGCATCAACAAATACCGATTCGTACTATTGTCATTCACACAACATAGCCGAATGCCTTCAAGTGTCTTCAGGGGCACGTCCGCCGGTTGTCCAGCTTGCTTTGCCAATCGAAGAGTAAACCAAAAGACACTGCCTCCACCGATGCGACTCGTGACTCCAATCTCTCCCTCCATCAACTCGACCAATTGCTTACATATGGCAAGACCCAGCCCCGTGCCGCCGTATTTTCGAGTCGTCGAACTGTCAGCTTGACTAAACGATTGAAACAGTTTGTCTTGGGCCTCGGGCTTAATCCCGACTCCCGTATCGGAAACATGGACACGGATCACCACATGATCATCCGACTCATCTTCCCGAAGAACTTGCACTCCAATTTCACCAGATTCCGTAAACTTAATGGCATTGCCAACTAAATTAAGAAGAATTTGACGGATGCGACCGGGGTCCCCGCGCACCCCATTCGGGACATCCTCAAACACCAACCCCGTCAACTCCAACCCTTTACTGGCGGCCCGTTCCGCCATCAATTCAAGGCTTTCTTCCAGAGCTGTCTGCAGGTCGAAATCAATCACCTCCAGTTCTAATTTTCCGGCTTCGATTTTCGAGAAATCCAGGATATCGTTAATAATTGTCAAGAGCGCATCGGAGGAATTCCTCACGGTCTCCGCATAATAGCGCTGATGATGCGTGAGCTCCGTCTCCAGCAATAATCCCGTCATCCCGATCACACCATTCATCGGTGTCCGGATTTCATGGCTCATCGTCGCGAGAAATTCCGATTTGGCTCGGGCGGCATCCAGCGCCTGATCCCGCGATGCAGCAAGTTGCAGGTTCTTGACTTCCAAATCCAGTGCCGTTTCCCGTAAGCGTTCTTCAATTCGCTCTCGTTCATAATTTTCCATCCGCAGGCGATCATTGGCCCGAGACAGCTCCTCCGTCCGGTGAGATACCAACACTTCTAATTGCTCTTGATGTTGAGCCAATTGTCGATCACGTTCTTGAATCTGACTCAACATGGCATTAAATCCATCGATGAGCGTACCCACTTCATCATGTGTATGGCGCTGTACACGTAAGGAATAATCTTTCTGCTCCGATATTCGACGAGAGACTCGTGTAAGTTCCAACAGCGGATCGGAAATCATCCGCTGAATTCTAGTCGACAATAAAAACGACACAAGGCCGGAGACGACAAACACCAGGAGGGTAATTCCAATAATTTCTCGCAACCGTGTCCCAAGCATACTAAGGCTGAGTCGAAGGTAGATATTTCCCAGTCGTTCGCCATTGAGCGTAATATCTCGAATAATCGACACGGAATCTAAGGAAAATGTACTACTCTGTGTTCCGGCAGCTTTCAAGGTCAAAGGACCATGGCCTCCCAAATCATACTGCGCCAATACCGATCCGTTCCGTTGAAAAATAATGGCCTGTGTAATATCGGGATGAAAACGGAGGCCACTCAATATTTCCTCTGCGGCCTCGGCATCCTGAAATGCCAAGGCCGCAGTACTATTGGCCCCCAGCACATTGGCATGAATGGCTAGCTCCCGGACCGACGCCTGGCGCAACAGATACAAATCATTCAGAATCAAAATCCCATACGATGAAAGCAACGCAATCCCCGTCGTTGCCAACAACATACAGAGAAGCTTCACCTTCAGGGAGGCTTTATTAAAGCGTTCACGTATGATATGAAACGGTCCGTTCATTTCGATTTAACCCTTGCGAGGCGGAGTAACTTCGAGCTCAAGCGAATCTGCTTCCGTTTCAATGCATTCGGATTGATTGCAAAGCGAATATTCTTCTCAACACGATAGAACTGGATCATACCGCCCTGCTCGAGAAAATCATCCGCCTCACCCACGGTCAAGGCCTGGCTACGTTGCAGCGCCCGCCGGACGTCCGGTCGCGTAGCGTCAATCTCACGATTCAGAAATATGACATGACATGAATGACTCGTCGATGCCGAAACACGAGGCTGAATGCGAAACCGACGCGCATGCAACATTTTTCCCATGAACGTCCCGACCAAATACTCCGCAAACGGATCATCTCCATACACACAGATACGAATCCGCATATCCGGACCGGTAAAGACATGCTCCGGCCATTCAGTAAATTGCACAAAATGATACAAAAACGCCGCTTTTACCTGATACTCCCTAGGAGAATCGGCAAAGGCCCCGCCAGAGAACACGACACTCCCCATCACCACTGCAAGCAACACGGTACAGAAGGAATTGACGCACCTTGACGGCAAACGATGACGGATCATTGTGTCACATCGGGAGTTCATCGATACGGCATTTCTGGGTTACAGAACACGAACGTCCACGCACACACAGATCATTCACACACGGCCCCTAGTCGCTTCCATGCCGGATCATGTTAAAAATTCCATACCATCTTCCCATAGATACTTCGTTGAACTTCGTTCGCTTGCGTTTGCAAAAAACTCGGCACCATTTCCGGATGATGCGTATCAAGAAGGTTGAGGCCCGCAATCGACAATTCGAGTGATTCCCATGGTCTCCAACCTAACCGGACATCAAGTTCCCAATATCCGGGGACGGACAGGCTTGGCAGTCCATCAACGAATCGCAACCAGGAGTCCAACTCGACGTTATGAGGTAAACTCAGCAGCGAACGAAGTGACGCTTGATGGTGAGGACTCCCCTGTTCGTCACGGTCAGGGAATCCGAACGCTCCACGCTCGGTCTCGACATCAATATTCAAATATGTATACGCACCACGGATCTGCCAGGATTCGAGAATTTGAAGATTGCTCGCCACTTCGACCCCATGCGTTCGCGCTTCCTTATTATTGGAAAACTGGAATGTCGGCAATGGTGACAACGCAATGCGTTTCGAATCGATCAGGTTGTCATAGAGATTGTAAAACGCGATCACATCAATAGAGAGTTCAGAGATAGGCGTCAAGCGATACCCGGCTTCAAATGCGATAAGACTCTCAGGGCCTAATCGTCGATTGCCCATTAACCTGACTGGCACTGTCAGTGCAGGCGGATTAGGCGGTTGCACAATTGCCCCATTGTCGGCCGCACGAGACGGCAGTCTCACCGCCCGAGACGCGGCAAGCCACCAGGCATGTTGAGGCACGGGTTGCCAAAGAACTCTGCCGCTCGGCTGGACTTCGAATCCGGTGAAATCATTGTGTGAAATTTTACTCCCAACGGTAAGTGTGGCCTCATCATCAAACAGACGTATCTCATCTTGAATGAATCCGTTGAGGACTCGAAACGATTTCGATCGAGGTGCCGGGGCTATGGTGAAACTCGTTCGAAAATCATCAAACCACTGTCGATAGCCTATCCCCCAAACAACGTCTTGATTCAAGGGCAGCGCGACCCGATGCTGGAGCTCGAAGTCCACGGTATCGATGGTCATCTCGACAACGGTTTCTTTTCGATAGAAACGGTCATAAAAAAACTGAAACGACAGGTCGGAACCTTCTGAAATCCGGCGATCCCATTTGAGAAGAATATGCCCGCCTCGCATCTCGACGTCTTCGTCCACCGACCGAGCAAACGCAGGAGCCGTAAGTGTCGGCAGCCTCACTCGTTGCCCAACATCACCGCTATACAGACCGCCCTCGGTCATCAATGTATTGTGCGCATCGATATCCCAATCGCTCCGAAAGCCCCCCCGGAGGATACGGCCATCATCATGTGCACCGGCTTGATTAAATTCAGTGCTCTCATGTAACGATTTCACAAATAACCGATAGGACAGATCATCACCGACCTTGCCCCCGTACCGAGCCCCCACAATAGCTTCCTCAGAACCACCCAGCCCACTCACCAATCCGCCTTGCGTCCGCTGCGTATGCTTCGTGATGATATTGATGACCCCATTGACGGCGTTCACTCCCCACAACGTCCCACCAGGACCACGAATGACTTCAATACGTTCAATGTCCTCCAGCAGAGTATCGGTAGTCTCCCAAATCGTTCCAGCAAAAAAGGAGTTATACACATTACGGCCATCGAGCAACACCAGCATTTTATTGCTGAACCGGCTATTAAATCCTCTTGCTGAGATAGCCCATTTGTTATTATCCAGTCGAGCCACATGCAGACCCGGAACCATTCGCAACGCTTCAGGGATACTTGTCACCCCAGACCGTCGAATGTCATCCTGTGTAATCACGAAAATCGCCGCCGCCGACCCAGAGAGTTTTTGTTTCTTCTTCGACACCGACGTGACCTCGACATTCATGAGTTCTTCCAAACTCAAGTGCGTGAGATCATTCGGAGCCGGCAGGCTATCCGCTCCCCACACACGTACAGGCAATAGGGCCAACACAGCCACGACAAGGAGCACCCCCTGACGCATCACTTGGACCTCCAGTCATACACACACCAATGACACGTAGAACGTGTCTGTCGACATGTCGTCATTCGATTCATTTTCACTTGAACACCTATAATCAAAACACCATCAACTATCTGAGACCAGCGTCGGTTGCCTTTCAAGAGTCCTTTCACACACACCTACCGTGTTCAAGAACACCTATCATCTGAAAGAACATCATCAACTGCCTGAGCTCAGAGTAGGTTGCCTTCCAGAAGCAATCCGTCGCACACCTATAGTTTTTTAACTTTTCATGAAGACCTATTCATCTGGGAAGTCCTGGTGTCAGAAGAGCTTTTGCTCAAGAACATTACTCATTCCCTTATTCGTATGCATTTCTTATGGTCCTAGGCATTTGCATTCTGCCGGGGTTCGTCCCAGCAGCCGAAACCCTTTTGTTTCGGCAAAAGGACCCAAAACCATTGACGCCCAGGCCAGGCTCATCGGATGAGCTGAACCCCGGTTAGTGGGGCGGGCTAACTCGCTGCGCTCAAACAAGCCCGCCCAGTATGAGAGGCGTTCACTCAGCAGACTGGCCTGCAGGCGTCAGGTCATATATATTGAGAAAAAGTTAAAATACAATACCGTGTTCAAGCACACATCCCATCAACATGAATACCCGTCAATTTTTCATTGTCACGGAATATTTCAGCACCACCATGTCACACACACGCACACAGTGAGATCCTCCCTTCTCTCACACATGCAGGGTTTCTCATTATTGCTATCGGTTGAGACCCGATGTATCTGAATGATCAGAATAAAAATAGTTGTCTATGCAGCCAGAAGTACGGAAGTTGGAGGGAGGAGAAAGAGTGGCATGTCAATTCGATTCAACTCGACTCAGCTCAAAAAGATGACGAGACGGCGTCTCATTTCGAACCTGTTTCACACGAGAGACATGATCGACAATAAGCCATCAGCTAGTCAACCTAGGCTTTTGACATTTCTGTTATAGCGGTGACAGTTATACCGAAACGATACAACACCATCTTGCACAAGGGCACCTTCCAATACGTGAGAGAACACGTCCAGGTTTGTCAGGCAATCCAAGCGGGTATAACCTTCCGGTATTTGGTGTTGGGGCTACCACGTTGAAAGTCCTTAGGACTTAACTGAGACATATTTGGATTCGCGATAACAGACAACACAGGGCGTACCCTGTGTTTGCGACAACATGAACATATGGAACGGCACGTTACTTCTGCGCCCGTAAGGCCTCCTGCGCCTGGACAAACTCAGCTTGGAGGTCCGGCACAAAAGGCTGCGGCTCACAGACCGCTCCTTCCTTCCCAATGCCTTCCGCATGTGCGGCCAACGCCATGAGACGTTTCACGCCTAAATTGGCACAAATGCCTTTTAAGCCATGCGCGGCTTCGATCAGCTCGCTCGCATTCTGCGCCTCAACCGCCCGGATAACAGCCTCCACACAGGCCGTCGCATCCAATACAAACTGGTCGGCCATCTGGCTCACAAGGCTGGCCCCTCCCAACTCCAACAATTCAGCCATCACGGCGGCATCGACAACCGGTACGTCCGGCTCAAGTAACGGCTGAACACCCTGAGTACCGACAGACGGTGCTGGAGCAGTCTCCTTCGTGCACACAGACTGTTTGCTACGTTCTGGCTGCGTTGCCTCGTGCGGAACTACCGACTCGTCGTGTTTCATCATATCCTCCTCAATTTCTAATCCCTGTGGGTGAACAGCGGTCTCCTGACCCGGAACAAGATCCTCCCCCTTTTCACTATCTGAGACTTCCTGTCCCACTTGACTCTGGATATGGCCTTCCGACTCTTTGGGTAACCATCGATTCAATGCATCGGCGACGAGTTCCGGTTTAATCGGTTTGGCAATGTAGTCATCCATCCCTGCCGCCAAGCATTTTTCCCGATCCCCTTGCATCGCGTTGGCCGTCATCGCAATAATGGGCACGCGACGCGTGTTGCGTCGCTCGTCGTTTGTTGCTCGTATCTCATTGGAGGCTTCACCCTTGGCGCTTGACGCTTCACGGCGACGAATTTCTTTCGTCGCTTGATAACCGTCCATTTCCGGCATTTGACAATCCATCAACACAAGATCATAAGGCTGTCGAATGACCGCATCGAGCGCTTCTTGCCCATTGGAGACCACATCGGCCCGGTGCCCCAAGCGTTCCACCATGAGAACGGCCAATTGTTGATTCACCCGATGATCATCGGCAACGAGGATTCGCGCACTTCGCTTCCGTGCCGCTTCCTTCAAGGTATAACTGGTAATTAATGACGATTCATCCATGACGTCGGGACTCTGAATCCGGCCTAACACCATCGCCAGGCAGGTCTTCAATTGTGCCTTCCGAATCGGCTTCGTCAGGTAGCCGGCAAAGCCGGCATGGCGCGCAGCCGTCGCATCCCCTCGACGTCCTAAAGACGTCAAGAGCACCAGAGGCATCGACGCCAAGGTTAAATCCCTCTTAATGGTCCGCGCTAATTCCAATCCATCCATTTCAGGCATGAGCATATCCAAGATCGCCAGATCATAGGGCCGGCCTCGCTCAGCCGCTTGCCGCAAGATATCCAATCCCTCCGACGGCGTGGTCACCGTTGTCCCTTCGAGTCCCCAATCCACAAAATACTGAGCCACGAGCCGTCGATTCGTGAGATGGTCATCCACATAGCACACCCGGAGCTGTTGAAGATTGACAGGTGTGACATCGACCACCGACGTGCTCGCCGGCTGTTTCGCCAAGCGAATCGTAAACCAGAATGTGCTACCGGTGCCAAGCGTACTGTCGACACCAATCTCCCCGCCCATCTGTTCGATTAATTGCCGGCAAATCGCCAACCCTAAGCCGGTGCCACCATACTTTCTGGTCGTCGAACTATCAGCTTGCATAAAGGGTGCAAACAATTTGGCTTGCACCTCCGGGGAAATACCCACACCCGTATCCGCAACCTCGGTTCGAAGCAATACAGACTCCGCCGTTTCTTCCAGACATTGAATCTGCACGGTCACTTCCCCTTGTTGCGTAAATTTAATGGCATTGGCCACAAGATTCATCAACACTTGCCGCAGACGTCCGGGGTCGCCCCTCAACGCCGTGGGCACATGAGCCGAAACAAGGCCTACCAGTTCCAACTGCTTCTCTCCGGCTTGCCCTCCCAGCAATTCAAGGGTTTCTTCTAAGGCCGTACGCAGATCAAAATCGATAATTTCGATATCCAATTGCCCACTTTCGATTTTCGAAAAGTCTAGAATATCGTTGATAACCGTCAACAACGCTTCGCCCGAACTACGAACTGTTTCGGCATACTGCTGTTGCTCCACCGTCAATTCGGTCTCTAAGAGCAGCCCGGTCATGCCGATCACACCGTTCATCGGCGTACGGATTTCATGGCTCATCGTCGCAAGAAATTCGGATTTCGACCGGCTCCCATCCTCCGCCATCACTTTTGCCAATTTCAATTGATCTTCTGCTCGAGTACGTTCGATCACTCGTCCAAGTTGCGTGCCGATAATGGTCATGACTTCCAACAACCGAGGGTTCGGGGCTTCGATATGCTGTGAATAGAAAACCAAGACAGCGAACAACTGATTGCCGATCGAGACCGGAAAGGCAAATCCCCCCTTGACGCCTACAGTCTCTGCATCCTCTCCGTTCAGCATATTCGGTTCTTGAGTCACATCGGACATCCAAACGGCTCTGCGTGCGGCCAAGACCCGACCGGGCAACCCGACACCAGATGGAAACTGGATGCGCGCGACGCATTGACGGAACACATTGAACTCCGGAGAATCAAAATGCCATATCGTGGTCGGAACAAGCGTCTCGTGAGACTCATCTTTCTGAATATAAACATGTCCAATCGGCCACTGTGTATGCGAACAGACAAGAGCAAGAATTGCGTGAAAGGCTTCGTCAACCGAATGCGCTTCATTTGCAGATACAGCTGCACGTTGGAGCAATTGGACCATGGCGGTTTCACGTCGCAAGGCTTCCTCTGCCTGTTGCCGCTCGGTAATATCCCGAATGAAGACATTGAACGTCCTGGTGCGATCGGCAGCATGCAAGGGAGATATGGTGAGTTCCAGAGGAAACGCACGGCCCTGTTTATCATATCCGGTAATTTCAACGCGCTTCCCGAAGAGAGCCCCCCCATGCTCGACATCAAGAAAGCGTGCATCACTCGCGTCATGTGCCTGATCATGTTGCAACGGGAGAATGGTATCGGAAAGCCGTCTCCCTAATATTTCATCGCGAGTCCATCCAAAAATTATCTCCGCCTGAGGATTCCAATCCGTCACAAGACCATGGCTATCCATACCGACCACGGCATCCAAGGCCGTATCAATTATTTGCCGATTTTTTGCCTCGCTGAGCATCAAAGCATGCGACAAACGTTCAACGGCTTTTCGTACAAGATAGATGGCCAGCAGGAGGACCAAGAGGCTAATCATGACTTGCTTGACAATGGCCCGTACCATGGCCGACTGGTGGTTTCTCAGAGAAAGCTCTACGCGAATCCACCCAACACGCACATCCTTCGTTCGAAGCGGGTGGAAAACCGTCAGATATTTTCCCTGCTCACCTTCGTGTGTGATGGTCAAAGAGCCCTCACTTTGAACGAACGTCTCTTCACGTATCGGCGGGGACATGACGGTCTGTCCGATGTGTTCATGCTGATCTGATGCGACAATCCTATTGTTCCGATCGATCACATCAATCCCTAAAATTTCCTCATCGCGGGAGACGCGAGTCGCCAACGCCTCTTGAACCTCACGCACATTCTCTAAAACAGACGCCGCCCCAATAAGAGATAGCCCTTCCGCCAAAGCCAAACCCCGTTGCGTAGATGCGTCTTGTAATTCTTGTTGTTGCTCAATGACTTGAAAGACTCCATACACCCCCATGAACAGGGCAATAATGGTCGAGAGAACAATCGTCAACCATTGTTCAGGATTCTTGACGATACATTCCTGGAGTCGAAACTTTGACACGTTCATAGAGTCAACCTACCTCTGTTATTCAACACCAACGGTATGGCGAGGCGTCTCTGGCACTTGAACCTTTTGTATTTGGATACCACAATACCGGCTCCACATCCTGCGCTGATACCTATCGGGGAGTACACAGTGAATGGTGCATGGACAGACTCGGATGCCCATTTGACGTACACCCCGCACGTTGTGTTTCGATATGCGAAATGTAGTCATGGATCCACATACCTGAACATACAAAATGTCGGCCTACCATGATGTAATCTTGAGTCGCCAATTGGGAACAGCGTAGCGCAATGCGCGACATTAGAGCTAAAACGACACAATAGACGAGGAATGTGATGCAGACGGCCATGTGATTCATACAGTCCAATCCACCCAATTGTATCCACTCGCTCGATACGGCCTTATGGATTGGCGGCAGAAATGAATCGCTTCGCGGGGAACGCACCCCACGTGTTATGAAAGGCCTTCATCATGCACGTGATTCCGTTCGTGAGATCTTTCACTCCTCATGCCGACGGGCTCCGGTAACGTGTTGGCCGGTTCAGCATCTTGCACGGGCATCCATTTCACCAACATCGCCTGTAAGAGATCAGGCTTAATCGGTTTCGCAATATAATCATCCATGCCTGCGTTTAAGCATTTCTCTTTATCACCGGCCATGGCATTCGCCGTCATGGCGATGATGGGAAGACGCACACGGTGAACCAACGGTTCAGATATTCCCGTACCTTGACGAGCAGACGCTTCGCGTAAACGAATTTCCGCCGTCGCTTGATACCCATCCATCTCAGGCATTTGGCAATCCATAAAAACCAGGGAATACGGCACTCGACTGACAGCTTCGACGGCTTCGCTCCCGTTCGCCACGACATCGGCCCGATAGCCAAGACGTTCGAGCATCAATACGGCAAGTCGCTGATTGACTCCATGATCATCGGCTACCAATATCCGGCTGGGTGCCCGTGCTTTCTCTTCACGGACACACAGTTGCGTGCCAAGCAAAGACGACTCATGTGCCTCCTTATCGTGTGACGATTGTCCTAACACCGCAAGCAGACATTCTCGTAATTGCATTTTTCGAACGGGCTTGGTGAGAAATCCGCTAAATCCTGCTTCCCGGGCTGCCGCCGCATCGCCTCGTCGCCCTAATGGGGCCAAAAGGATTAAACGGATAGAGGCGAAACGAGGGTCGGCTTTCATGACCCGGGCTAAAGTGAAACCATCCATGTCGGGCATATCCATATCCAAGATGGCAAGATCAACCGTTTCACCCTGAGCTACCTGTTCTTTCAGCACCGACAAGGCTTCAGCCGGGCTTGAAGCCATGAGTGGCTCCATCTCCCAATCCGACACATATTGTGCGAGAAGCTGACGGTTCACGGCATAGTCATCAACACAGCATACCCGTAATCCACTCAAACTTTTTGGCGCGCATAACTCATGCTGCAACATAAGAGGTTGCTTGGGTAGACAAAGCGTAAACCAGAACGTACTACCCTCATGCGGAACACTCTCTACTCCGATTTCCCCGTTCATCAATTCGATGAGTTGACGAGAAATCGCTAAGCCAAGCCCCGTTCCGCCAAACCGTCGAGTCGTGGAACTATCCGCCTGGCTGAACGGTTGAAAGAGGCGAGTTTGCGCATCGGGCGAAATTCCAATTCCGGTATCCGACACTTCTACACGGAGCGAAACCTCGTCTGCCGTCTCCTGAAGAAGATGCACTTGGACGGTCACCTCACCCTGTTGCGTGAATTTAATGGCATTCCCGGCGAGATTCAGGATAACCTGCCGGAAACGACCGGGATCGCCGCGCAAGGCCGCCGGCACATTCCCGGATACCATCCCCACCAACTCAAGATATTTTTCACCGGCTTTCTCCGCGAGAAGCTCTAAAGATTCCTCCAATGCCACGCGTAGATCAAAATCAATAAATTCAAACTCAAGTTTGCCGGCCTCAATTTTCGAGAAGTCAAGAATATCGTTAATAATCGTCAACAGAGCCTCCCCGGAACTCCTGACCGTCTCGGCCAATTGTCGTTGCTGCGGAGCCAACTCGGTTTCCAACAGCAAACCCGTCATCCCGATCACACCATTCATCGGCGTGCGAATTTCATGGCTCATGGTCGCAAGAAACTCGCTTTTCATGCGAACCGCAACTTCGGCGGCCTCTTTCGCCTCCTGAAGAGACGTCATGGTCTGTTGACGTTCCGTAATATCTCGAATGAATCCGTAGAATTGATAGGTGCCGTCTTTATAGATCGGGATAATCGCTATTTCGACCGGGAAGCGATGTCCGTCACGATGAAGAGCCCATGATTCCACACGCTGGTTGACCATATGACCTTCATTCTTCTGAGAAAACGACTCGATACCATGAATATGCGCGGACCGGTATTCTTCCGGAACAATCATGTCGGACAGTTGCCGGCCCAAGACATCTTCCTCCGCCCACCCAAACGTGTTCGCCGCCTGCGCATTCCAGCCAATGATTTGGCCGTGACGATCCATGCCCACAATGGCATCAAGTGCGGAATCAATAATGGTACGTGTCTGAGCCTGTTCGCCTTGAATCCGCCGCTCACTCGCCTCTCGCGTCTCTTGGAGCAACTCCTGCATTTCCTGATGGGAAATCGATAACGATCGCTCGAGCAGTGCCCGACTTTGCTCGAATTCCGTATAGGTCTGATGCAATTTGGCCAGAAATGCCTGCCAATTTTTCACGTCTGATGGAGGAGACTGATCGGTGAAACCCAGACGTTTCAACTGTCGCTGAAGAAGCGCGTGCATAGCATTCAGGTCTCAGTAATCGTCGTCAGCGTCATGGTTTGATTGTGAAGGTCGCATCGGCCATTCGTATAGGGCGATAGTTCACCGTAGGAATAGAAGCCGATCTGCGCCGTGCCGGACGGCAGCACATCCAATGTCGCCTCGACTTCTTCTTCCGTCCGTTCTCCCAATACGAGACGGCGACCGACACAACTAATGGCAATCGCCAACGTGGATTGGTCGAGGCGCTGTTCGTGGACCGTCAAGCTGGCGGCTTGGGAAGCGCCTTCGACCAGTCGATCGAAACTCGCCCGCATAAATTGTGCAATAGAACCTTGCGGGATGTCCCCAGCGAACGTCATTGATTGTTGCGCTTCGTCGATCTGTAAGATCGTCCGGACCAGTTTGCGGTCTTCCGAACCGTTTGGACGAAACGCCAACGGGAAAAACAAACAGGACGCCGGCAACTCGGCCGCACGATCGCCAAGGTATTTTTTATACAGTTCCAACGCGGGTTTTCCATCGAGTTCATAGAGCACATTGCGTTCTGAACGCGTCACTCGCCGTTCCAAACCCAACATCTCCCATCCGCCTTTTGACCCATGCCCAATCCGCACGGCATCACCATACAACCCAACTGCAGTCACGTAGCCACTTTTCGGTTGCCCGTCGTGAATGACCCAGGTACGCTGAAAATGCTTTCCATCTCCGGCGAGCCCGCCCGTCACCACCACAGATTCGGGCAGCGTCGCATTCAACCCTTGCACAAGTTCACTCCCATTGATCATCAAGCCATCCGATAAGACGAACACGCCCCGTAAGTCAGGCGCCCACAACGCCTCACTCAATTTTTCCCCGGCTCGATACGAATCGAGCGAATCATGAATCTCAACGGAAGCCGACCGGATCGTCGTGCGGGCAAATTCCACCACGGCACCCGTGAAAGAATCGTCATGAATGTGCGTATCCAAAATTTCTCCAACCGTCGAACAGCCAATGACCATCACGCCCGGATAGGCATAACAAACCTGACGAATCAAGGCTGGCGCATCGGACATGTTGGAGGCACCAAACATAATGATGAGGGTTTTCGCAGGGTCGTGAATTGAATACGCAGGGATCTCTTCCTGCTGTCCACTCTGTAAGGTAAAGGTCTGAATCTCCATACGTGCAATCTCCTTGGGTTCAAGGTCAGGGTTCTCAGTACGCGTATAACCAATGATGGACAACAAGCTGAAAGCGTTTAGTGATGTGGTGATGGTTGCGTACGCAACATATGCTCTAACACTTTTCTGCGAACACCATGATAGGCAAGCCGCCCCTCGGTCAAAGACAAATACTGCCGGTAATGCCGTCGCGCGAGATTGGCCTGGCCTTGCTGCTCTAGATTATAGGCAAGATTCAATTGGACTTCGGGAAGTTTGGCATCCAAGAGTTCCGCTTGACGAAGCGCGTCCATCGCTTTTCCATAGTGACCTCGTTGCTGTTCGATCACGGCACGTTGCACCCAGAGGTACGGGACCGTTTCGTCCCGCACGAGGCCCTCCATAAACGCATCTTCTGCCTTTTCCAACTCACCAAGTCCAAATTGTGCCGTCCCCATCCAAAACCATGGTTCCCACGTCGCCGGGGGGGCAACAAACAATGGCTGTAACACGTCTATGGCTTCGGCATGAGATTGCTGCTGGATGAGCAATCGCGCTTTTAATAAGCGTTGCTGAGGAGAAAGGCTGCTTGAAACTTCCGCGATTGAAGATCCCTTCGTTTCCGATGACATCGGTTCATGCGGGGATTCGACATGCTGAACAAGATGTTGAGAGTCAGTATCTTGAGGCGGCAACGGAGATATCGCATCAGCCGTGGAGACACGTGGCATATCCGTTTCATCCACATGCTGCTCCATGAATTCGGTTGCCGCCTTGGGCAATTCTTGAGAAGAGAATGTTCGGTCAGATTTTTCGGACTCAGAGATGGAATTATGCTGTGCATCATCGCTCACCATCACATGCCCTTCCCTGCCGGCACTCACGTCATGAATTCCATGGTCCTCCGTCTCACCGGTACCATTCAAAGAGACTGCCTGAAACTCTGGTACGCGGTCTTCTTCCGTGGAAACGGAAGCAGTCTCAACAGACAAACCGGCTACATCGTGCATACGACGTTCAGAATCCGGTACAGTTTCTGCCATGGATTCCAACGCCAAACTCACTGTCACCTCGTGGGCTTCTTCATCCAGAGGTTCTGTGGCCGCGACGGGTTCCTCCGTATCATAGGATGGTGAAAGAGGAGGCAACTCTCCGGGTGATAATTCGTCCGGGAGCTCGGCAGATCCTGTCAGGTCTGGATCGGAAGAGATGGGCTCCAGGGGTTCATCACGGCTGAGAGCAATCGAGCGATCGGCACGTACCGGAGTGGATGAAGCGATTGATGAGGGATCAGCAACGGGGTGTTCACCCCACCAATACGCACCCATCGCCACAACCAATGCTAGCAAGAATCCCCCAATTGACACGCTCACAAATGTGCTATCAACCACTGACGTTTTTTCATCATCTTGCACGTCGGATGTGTCGGCTTTCGAGGGGTCAGCATCGTGCGCAGACAATGCTTGCCCACTACGGGCGCGCGCCGATTGAAGACGGTTTAAGGCATCGGTCACAATACTCATAATTCAATCCTTAGAAGGGAAACAAACGTATCTCGTCGTTCGTATCTCGTGAAGCGTATCTCGTGGAGGAACCAAACGTATCTCGTTTGCCGTCTTCCGCTTCACGCTTCACGAATGACTCTTCACGTTCTTTTTTTCCCGCTTCACGCCTCACGAACGACGCTTCACGTTCTTTTTCTCACACTTTCCCCCTCACGTGTTACCCAATCTCCCGTGCAGCCTGCCTGACCATCCAGGGACTGATCGCCTGTTCACCCTTGGCATATGCCGCAAGGAGCGCGCGATCACAGAGTTGATTAATTCGCCTGGGAACACCACCACTGATCATATGTACCAACATCAAAATCCCCGAATGCACGTGAACCCGGTCGTCTCGTGTGGCGACCCTCAGACGATGCCGAACATATTTCATTGTGTCTCGCAACGAAAACGGCTGCAGGCGATACCGCACGCTGATTCGCTGAGCCAGCGGACGTAAGGCTCGCCGGGCAAGCTTGCTTTCCAGTTCGGGTTGCCCCACAAGCAGCAAGCACATGAGCTTGTCTTTCTCCGTGTCCAAATTCGAAAGCAAGCGCAACCCCTCCAACACCTTGCCGCTCAACCGGTGCGCTTCATCGACAAGCACAGCCACTTGTTCGCCGCCTTCAGCCAATCGAAGCAGCAGCTTCGGCAGTTCCCGTTGCAAGGACCCTAATGACGCATCCTTCGGGACTTTGCCGGTCAAATCTTCATAAATGGATGCCAAGAGTCCCCCGTACGATTGATCGGGATTCAATAAATACGCAAACCGTGTGTGCTCCGGCGGATGGCGAAGTAAATGCCGGCATAAAAGGGTCTTGCCTAATCCCACCTCACCGGTCAACATCGTGAGACTGCCGCTTGCAATCCCATACCGAAGATGCGTGAGTGCTTCCAGATGTTGGCTTCCCGGAAAAAAGAAGTCGGTATCCGGAGTGATACGAAATGGTGGCTCGATAAAGCCGAGTTCTTCATAGCACATTGCGACATTCCCTGAGATCATAGACCGCCCTCCACAATACGCGGTTGGAGAAAAATGACCAATTCACTTTTTCTCGTCACGTTATACGTGCCTTTAAACAGCCGGCCCAGCCATGGAATATCTCCCAGCAATGGAACCTTCCGTTCGGTTTCCGACACTTCATCTTGAATCAGTCCGCCAATGATGACCATTTCCCCATCTCGAAGACGCACCAGACCGGAGGATTGCTTTACATCTAGCACCGGCGCCGTTGCGGTTTGTTGTGGTGATTGTCGAATTTCGCGAAGCCGGGAAATGATCGGCGTAACATCCAACATAATCCACCCATCATCCGATATCTGCGGGGTCACCGATAACACCAGCCCCACCGTGACCGATTGCGCCTGCTCCGTCACGATGTTCCCCGTTCCGCCCGTGCCCTGCACCACAGTTTGCGTGAAGAAGGCTTCGTCGGTAGCCACCTTAATCAAGGCCGGTTGATTATTGAGCGTCAATAATCGGGGTTGCGAAATGACTCGCAATTCTCCTTGCTCTTGCAGAGCCTCGACGACGGCATCAAAGTCGTTTTTCTCATAAGTCGCCCCCACAGTTGCAGCTTTGGTTACGAATCCACCAAACGGCGCCGTGATAATATTGGACAGCACAAGATTGCCGGCATTGCCCGCAAAATCGATTTTGTCCCAATTGATACCGAGGCTGTAGTTATCATCAAGGTTGACTTCATAAATACGAGCCTCAATCTCGACCTGCCGGTGAAGCGAGTGGCGAACCTTTGCAAGATATTGCGTAATTTCTTCGACTCGTTGATGCCGGTCGGTGACTTGGATTGTGCCGGACAATCGATTAAATACCAGCCGCCCCTCGGTCGACATCAATTCTTTGACCTGTGCTTCCAGCTCTTCCCAGAATTTAATTTCATCCTGTTGATTGACGGTGATCTCTCCGGTGCCTTGTCCGGCTCCTCCTCCGCTTGAGGAAATATTGGCCTTATTCTCTCCCGTCCCTCCGCGAACCAACCGGATATAGTCCAGATTGAATATTCGCGTTTCAAACTTACGAACACGAATCAACTGGCCTTGTTGTTCCCAGAAATACCCGTGGGCATCCAAAAGAGCCGACATGGCCTCTTGTAGCGGTAACGCATGAAAATTCACCGTAATGTTTCCGACAATATCCGGCCCCGCTACAATATTCAGTTCATTCGAATGCGCAAATAGCGTCAAAGCATCCACAAGAGGAATATCTTGAGCACGAAAATTGAACACAGGACCAAGGTCTTTTTCGGGTTCCATTTCTACTTTCAGATGACTCAACGGCATACGATCCACGGGAGAGAGCGCATGAGGAGATTCCATTATATTCTGCATCTTGACATCTGCCTGTTCGGGCTGTGGTGGGGCCTGTTCTTGGCTAGCCTGTTTGGGTCCATGCTCCACGTCCACCGAACGAGTGACTGGGCTGCAACTTCCCAGTGTGACAACCACGGGAAAGAATGCGACCATCACCACGACCGCCAGCGACAGTCTTCGGTCACTACCCTGCCGGACCATACGTCTCTGCATATCATCAATGTCTTGCTTCATAGGTATCGTACATTTCGTCATGAACATATAGATGAACCATTCATGTATCTTTTTCGGCCAGCTCGCCCCGTCGCTCTTCTCGGACAACCTCGCCGACGCTCCTCTCTCTTTGTGGAATCGTCGGCGATCTCGTTTCCTCCTGACTATCAAACACCAAGTGGTGAGAGCCCAATGGTCCATCCAACCAAACGCCGTCCGAGGCAATATGCGTGACCTCCAATCCCTCGACATCATCGCCTTCTACAACAAGCCTCCGATTGATCATGGCTAATTTCGGCTCAGGCTTCAGGGTCACGGCTGTCAGCTGCAAGGGAGGTGCTGGGGAGCCGGTCCGGTGAGACAGAACACCCCGCTCAGGTCCTCCTTCCCGCCCGGTCGCATCATCGGCATTTCGGATCTGCGTGTGATGCGTCATTGGGGCAAACGGATCACGAGCCAAGGTGCGAGGCCAATCCAACTGAGTCACATCAATCGCCGCATGCTGCATGGGTGACGACTCACCCGTGGTATTCAAGGAACGGCTCTTCACCTGATGTGATGGAGTCTGTCCCAACGGCGCATTCTCACCGACGTCCATATTGAAATAGAGAATGAGCATAGCCGCTCCACAGAGCCCTATGACAATCCAGGGATTGTTCAATATCTGTCTCATGTTGTCGCCTTGACCCACACGTGGATAAGAACGGTCATCTGTGCAGCCCCCGCGCCACCACGCACCTTCACTTCCTGCACATCCACCCGGACCTGGTCTTCCGCCAGGGAGCGAAGAAAGTCCACATACCGCTCATACGCACCAGTCAAGACGGTGGACTGCTCCGGGAACACTTCCAATGACACGGGAATCACTTCCACGTCATTGAGTTGTTCAAGACCATCATGCTTGCCATGAACACGATATTTGGATCGCAACCCCATGGATGCCGCCCTGCCCCCCATCTGTTGCAACCACATCGTCACATGATCAAGGTCGCGCAACAGCATGCGTTCGGCAGCCGCCATGCGTTCCTGCACGGCATGGGGCTCAATCTGAGACCATTGAGTCCGTAAAGCGGACACGTCATGCGACAGGTTGAAACTGGAACGGCTACTGGAATGCGCGTCCTCAATCATTGACAATTGCGTCATCAGCACCAATCCGACAAATCCAATACTTAGACAAATACACAGAGTAATGAGCGATCCCCTATACTCACGTATCCAGGCCGGCAGATGATCAACAGCAAACATTTTTCTTATCCTTGAATTCGTCCGAGCATCGAAAACTTACGTGGCCACGAACTAAACTCTTGCTGCGACAGACCGGACACTTCTTGAATCCATGCTCCCCGCCAATCTTCGATAAACTCGACATGATAGGGCCCGTCTGCTAGCCGTTCCTCAAGCTTCGTTAACGTTTGCGACCCGCCGACTAAATCGCCGGGCGCCATTCCCGTCAGTTCGACCCTCCATTCGTTGTCTTCACGAATAATCTTGGCCTCTTGCAACGTCAATGCTTCCGGAAGCACATTCCCCAAGTACCCCAACAGCATCCCTGGAAGCGGGTACGGCCGCTGGTCAATAATACGCTCCGCCTTCTCCGCTTGAGCCGTCAACTCTTGCACCCGCTTCGCCCAGACGTCTTTTTCCTTACGTAATGTATTGGATTCCAAAGCCAGGGCCACGGCGTGACTCTGCTCCCGGACTAATCGCCCCTGAAAGAAACTCGTGAGGCCAACCCCCATGAGCAAAAACCCCAATACGGCGGCGGCGGTCACCTTCATGAACATCTGTCGCAGCGGGGCCAAGCGCATCTCATACGACGTGAAATTACTCAAGCTTTGAACCGGCAAGAATAAACTGACCCAAATCCAGTAGGAGGGATCGGGGTTCATCGGACTCTGCATAATGGTCATGCCGGTAAACGGTTGCACGCTGGATGCCGACACATAGTCGGACATGCCCACCATCCAGACTTGCGACACGTTAATCCCAAATTGCTGCGCGCAAAACAAAATGGAGCGGGTAATTTCCCTTCCGATACGTTCCGAGGGATCGACCCCATCACGCGTCGGACTCAAGAACCGTTCAAAGAGTGGCGTACCATCGCCTTTGGCCACCAGCAACACAATCTTATCCGACATCAAGGTGACGAGCAGCACGACATCACTGTTTTCAAGGGGCAGCGAACGCACCTGTTCGACAAATATTGAAGACAGCGGCGTCAATTGCATAGGCGTGAGATCCAGATTCCGGCACACCGCAATGACCTCGTCAACAAAATCTTTCGGCCAAATATCGACCAGCACACCGACCTTGCCCCGTGCTTCTTGCGTCGTCCGAAACCGCCAGGACGTCGGTCCTTTCCAGGGTTTCAATTCGTCCACCACACCCTTCAGGTACATGCGTAAGTCTGCCGGTTTCATGGCCGGGACCTGGAGGTATTGATGAACGAACCGTTCATCCTCAATCAAAAAACTCACCTTCTGCCCTTGGAACTGCGTGATCTTGACCGCTTCCTGTAACGCAGTACGCAACTGCTCGGCCGATGCGATCGCATCCGGACATTCCCAATTCGCCACCACCTGGTTCTTGACGACAGACAAGGCCCGGAGACGGCCATGGATCAAGCTGACCCCCAAAATTGTTTTTTTCAGCGGCTTTATCACATTCCGCATATGAACTGTAAATGTGGGCATATAGACGTAACCTGTCGTCTCCTTGACGGATGTACGGAGTTCGACTTCGACACTCATGTAGCATTTCGGACTTTTATGAATGATTCTTGATGGTTAGGGGCAATTTGATTCAGGAGGAGAAGGGGAGAAGATGTTGCTCGGGAAAAACGTGAAGCGTATCTCGTGAAGCGGGGGAGAAAAAACGTGAATCGTCGTTCGTGAAGCGTATTTCGTAAAAAACTAAAACGTTCTTCCAGCGAGCAACGCTTCACGAACGACGAGATACGAACGGGGGCTTTACGTGAACCGTCCAATCTTGGGTACGGAGGGGGATGGCGGGTGTCATGGCTTCAAAATCGGCATCGCAGTGAAGCAGCGTCACCTCATGACCGATCGCCACCGCCGCGATGAGACAGTCTGCAGCTGAAGGAGAAATCCCTCGTTTCCTGAGGCGAGCGGCATAACTCCATGCTGCCTCCCACCACGTCAGATCAAAAGAAAGCCGGGGAATAGGCGCAAGCCAACGCAGGAGCGTCTCTTGATGTTCATGAGTTCGCAGGCCGGTCATCAGCTCCAGGAGAATCCACTCGGTTATCGCCGTTTCTTCATTGGTAATGAGGGGCTTGAGAAGGGTTTGAATGGCAGGACTGCCGGAAGGCCGCAAGGCATGGATCCAAACCGAAGTATCAACGAGATACACGAGTCGTGCGCTTTTTTCGTTGGTGACGCAATTGGTCGGAGGTCAAGTCCAAGGGAATCGTCCCTAACGCATCCGCTAAGGCTTGAAGTCGGCGTTGACGCACAACGGCCTTCAAACTTTCATCAATCGTGCCTTTAATCGTGGCAGTCCCCAATACCTTTTTGGCTTGCTCGAGCAACTCGCGATCCATCTCAATCGTTGTTTTCATATGGGTATTTTAAAGAATTTATATATACTATTTATTAGTTTTACCCATATCGTATACGACTAATATCATGGCGTCAATAATGGAAGCCGTATTTCGTTGTTCGTGAAGCGGGGGAGGGAAAAACGTGCATCGTCGTTCGTGAAGCGTATCTCGCGGAAGGAAAGAGCGTATCTCGTATCTCGCCGTTCGTATCTCGTGAGAAGAATCTTCTTGCTTTCCTTTACGAGACACGAACGACGATTCACAAGCGACGCCTAACGATTGCTCCTACGGAGCAATCGTTAGGGTACCCCGGACATCATCGATGCCACCGTCCAGCTTGGTGCCACCCACCTCTTTTCGACCAAGCAGGAGCAGTTCGATACTTCGAGTCCCGGCCGGAACGGGAACATTGTTGATGGAAAGTTGATCCCACGTTTCGGTGGTGTTTGCCCACACACTGATATACGGGTACCCAATCGGTGAGCCACCGGATACTGCGTCATAGAACGTGATGCGTAATTGGGCTTTGTCGTCGCAGCAACCCCCCGGCGTCTCGCCATGACCAAATCCTGAAAAACTTGTGGTAGCCTTGCCCGCATCAATGTCTGTGGCATACGCGGCCACATCCAACCGCTGAAACACACCCATTTCATGAAAATTGCTTCCTGTAACGGCATCGTCAGCTCTGGCATCGCCAAAGTAGCTTCCGCCATGCGCGTACGACATCGCGCCAGTTGAGGTCCGAGCACCCCAGCCATTGTGGCCACCGTTTCCCGTCAGATCGCCGGTTTTAGTCCATCCCGTCAGGTCGCCCGTCTCAAACCCTGGGTTGGTAATGGATAAGGCCACGATGGTCGAAGGACTGCCTTTGATCAGGATGGAATCAGTGCCCTCCGCCGTCGACGTTAACGCCACATCCGCGCCATCAACGAGAATCGTGGCCGTTCCTGCGGTATTGCTCCCCACACTCGTGAGATCCAGTATGACAATATCGGTCACATCCACGTTGATTCGGTTGTCGCCCAAATCACTGTCTCCATACTCAAAGGACGCCAGAATTTGACCAGCCTGCAAGGTAATGTCTCCAAGATTCGTTTGCTCTTCGATGAGTTCTAAGCTTTCAAACTCTTCACTAATTCGAATATCACTTCCATCGATCAATACACTAAGGGTGCCAGCCGTCGTGGCCCCCAAGGAAGTGGGCTCGAATCGATGAACATCCTCGTCATCGTAGTAAAGCAACATGTCACCTTGGAGAAGGACCTGTCCCGCAACGGTGGTATTCATTTCCACGAAGGTAAACGCCTCGATGTCGTCAATTCCCCCAACATCTGAGGCATCCATGAACATGAAAAAGGTTCCAGAGGAATAATCATCCAGAGAGACAGGCCGAAAGATAAACACATCTTCGTCACGAACTGCTAATGAGTTTATACTGGTCAACGTCGCATTACCTACCATGGACAACAGGAGATCTCCTTCGTTTATCGTCACTCCCCCAACCGTCATAGAGGCATTGACGTAATGCCCAGCATCGATATCGGTAACGCCAAAATTGCTCATTTCGATGATCGATGCAAACGTACCGAAGGTTTGCCCGGCAGGGCCGGTTTCATAGGTTAAGTTGGGATTATCAAAAGAGACAATATGTGAATCCGTCCAGGTATCTAACCCCGGCGCATCACTTGCTGTCCCCTGTGTCGACAGCCAAAGTACGATGGAAGAGAGACAGGGTGGTGCAGACAATACACGCCATTGAGAGCCGGGGGCACAGAGCGGATCAAACTGGTACGCAACATTGCCCGTCAACGCAAACTGCACTTCCGGCGTGCCATAGGTATTATCTTCATCGAGACTGAAGATGGTTCCGGGAAGATGATAACGCATGTAGTCAGCCAGCGTTCCTCCTCCAGAGTTTGTGGTTGCCCCGCCTATCTGATAGCTTCCACCGTCATCCAAAGCTGTCAACGTGACCCTCAGGAACGCATCTGCAAGATTCCCGCGATAGATGTGCAGATCGGGTATTGCACTTTCGTCCGTCGTCCACCACGTGTTGAATTCCGCGGCATTGGTGATCACAGGGTTGGCATCCGCCGTTCGATTCGAGATCAAGAGAAATCGCGCGTCGGCTAAATCGACTTCGGCCAACCCTACACCATTGTTGAATCCTCCCATATTGGGATGCAGGGCATAATACCGCGGGAACAGTCGGTCATTTTGCATCAGCTGGGTCGCGTCTAACGGCGAATAACCCGGACTGTGGGCTGCAAGGGTCGGGGGCCAAGTGCGCGTACTTCGCAGATAGGTGGCGGATCCCTTTCCAATGGATTCAAGGATTTCCTTTTCCGCTTCGTTCGCTTTCATATTGAGACTCGTGAACATATTGGGCCAAATTACGGTCGCCATGATCATGACGATCGCCAACACCCCCACCATCGCGATGAGGGCGAAGCCAGCTTCATTGTGCTCATTGACTATCTTATGAGTTTTATTCTTCATCGTTGATCAATCGTTCGCTCGTCGCTCGTGAATCGTCGCTCGTGTAAAAAGTCTTCTCGCTTTTCTTTAACGAGATACGAAATACGAACGACGAGATACGAACGACGAGATACGTTTTTTGAATATACTTCTGTTGTTATTTTCGGTGTGTAGATAATAGTTCTTGAAAATAGTGAAGATGAGGGAGATCTTGAGTTTGGCGGGGACTCAACGCTTCGAAGAGCGTGAATACGGATCACAAAAACTAGAATAGGCTTTCCAGATCACGCGAGCCGTGCAAGACGCGAACGACTTCGATGCCGGCCTCCAAAGGCAGGTAGAACAGAAGGTATTTTCCTATGACAAAAAACCTGAGGGCAGGAAAAAGACTGTCGCAGGTAGTGCCTAACTTTGGGAACTCAGCAAGGAGTCGGCATTTCTCTTCAACCGTGTCAATGAAGTGATCGGCGGCTTGCGGGTTATCTTGTGCAATGTAATCCCAGATGTCATCGAGGTCTTGAAGCGCAAGCGGACGACGAACAATCTTTGGCATTCGTTAACGGCCTTGTTTCTTGCTCTTCAGCCGTGCCCGCCCGCGTTGTTTAATATCATCAAAATCCAGCGATGACACCGGCCCGCTTTCAATCCCGGCCTGAATATCTTTACGCAATTGTTCCATGCGCAATTCACGCAGTTGTTCCTGTTCTTCCCACAGCCGCAATGCTTCGCGGACCACCTCACTGGAAGAATGATACCGGCCCTTCTCTACATATCTCTTCACCAAGGCTTCTAGTTCAGGTGTTAATGAGACATGCATAAGTACAGCCCCCTCTCTTTTCAGTTAAGAGTGAGTATGAAGGCAATGAGAAAAATTGTCAATAATTATCATACTTGTCTCTTCAAAAGCTCATGTCTTGTACCCGTAAATCTGAAAAACTCTTCCTAATGAGATACGAAATCCTATAGCGAATCCAAATTTGTTTCGTTTTGACTATCCCAGCGCTGTGACAGACATCAACGTCAAAAAGTTAATTCAAACGGCTATAGCGACGTGCAACGTCTTTTTCTCCACGAGATACGGTTGGTCTTCGCCCTTCACTTATGAGCTAAATAGATTCTTAGCATCTTGTAGGTCTCGTTATATTTGACCTTTCCACGTTTTTCTCGCTCATCAACCGTCGTCCCTACGCCTGCATCAAGGATCCCATCGACCCTTTCAAATTCCCGTCTCTCAACAGGCGTCAGACGGATAAATACAAGATCGGCATTAGTTGGCAGATCACTCTTTCCGTCATCATTAAAGTCATACCCTCTATCTGCAACTAACGTCGCAGTCCCATAAGTCGTAGCGGTCATCGCTCGTATCGTGATGCTCGTGCCAAATCCTGGTGGCGAATTCGTTAAAAATTCGGCTAAGTAGGGCCCATTGAATTTCACCCAACTATTGGTTCCCGTGTTCAGAGGGTCGGACCTCTCCAAGGTCAGGCGCGCTGGTAGTGATAGGGGGTTCACACTATCGCCACTAGTTTCAGTGCTTGGAATGCCGTCGGCATCCAGAGGAAGAATTGATCCGATATCGGCATAATAGTCCTCAATAGCGGCCTCATACGTCTTGACCGCTGCAACCAGGGCATTGGCTTTCGATTCGGCCATGATTTCGAACACTTTCGGCAGCAAGAGTGCCACGAGTATGGCAATCACCGCCAACACCCCGATCATCTCGATCATGGTGAAACCGGCCTCATTGTGCTCATTGACTATCTTATGAGTTTTATTCTTCATCGTTGATCAATCGGTCGCTCGTTGCTTGTCGCTCGTGAATCGTCGCTCGTGATTCGTCGCTCGTTGCTCGTGTAAAAAGTCTTCTCGCATTTCTTTAACGAGATACGAAATACGAACGACGAGAGACGTTTGTTGCTTCTCACGCTTCACGTTTTTTCTCCTACCCTTCACGTATGTTCCATTCACTTATGAGTCAAATAGATCTTCAGCCTTTTATCAGCCGTGACATACTTGACCTTGCCACGCACTCGGCGTTCTCCAAACGTTGCCCCTATCCCCTGATCGAGGACCGCATCCACCCGTTCGAAATCCGCGCGCTCGACATCGTGAACACGCCAAAACACAACATTGGCATTGGTTGGTATATCGTTGTTGCCGTCATCATCAAAATCCCATCCTCTATCGCCCGCTGCCACCACTGTTCCGTACGCCGCGGGGTTCGTCGCCCTCATCCTCATGCTCGAACCGAACCCCGGAGGTGCATTGGTCGAAAATTTCGTTAAGTACGGCCCATTGAAGTTTGCCCAACCATTGACGCCCGTATTCAACGGGTCGGACGCATCCAAGACAAGACGGGCAGGCAGCGATAATGGATTCGCGCTGTCACCAGTCGTTTCGACGGCTGGCTCTCCATTGGCATCGAGTGGGAGAACCGAACCAATATCGGCGTAATATTTCACAATCGCCGTCTTATACAAGGCGACCGCCGCAACCACCGCATTGGTTTTGGATTCGGCCATGATCTCAAACACTTTCGGAAGCAAAAGCGCAACAAAAATGGCAATGACCGCCAATACCCCGATCATTTCGATCAAGGTGAACCCAAAATCAGTTTGCCACTTGCCTATCGGATGCATTTTATCGTTCATCATTGAATAAAGCGTGTCTCGTCGTTCGTATCACGTTGCTTGTAAAAGAATGATCACAACGCTGTTCTTAACCGAGATACGAGCGACGAACAACGAACAACGTTCTGTTGTGTATCACTTGTGCATGAGGTAAATTCTCATCCGGTTGGTGGACACATCGTATTTCACGCGTCCCCGGAGCTGACGTTCTAACGCCGTTCCTCCAAAACCCGAGTCGAGCATGTTATCGATTCGCTCAAAGTCTTTCGGTGCGACGCTTCTAAATCGGAGAAAAGCCACATGCGCGTTCGTCGGAAGATCGCTATTGCCATCGTTATCGAAATCGTAACCGCGATTTATTGCGGTCGTAGGCGTGCCATAAGACGGACCGTCGCGTACCGGCATAAACACATGCGTTCCAAAGCCCGGGGGCGAATCCGATGAGAAATGAGCCAGATATGGACCCTGAAAGTTCGCCCAACTATTGCTTCCCGTATTCAGGGGGTCTTCCTTATCCAACGTCAAACGCGCACCCAAGGACTCGACATCGATGGTATCGCCGCTGCTTTGAGCCATGGGAGTGCCTCCAGCATCCAACGGGAGAATGGTTCCCATGTCGGCGTAATACTTCACAATCGCCGTCCTGTAGGTGGCCACCGCCGCGACCAACGCATTGGCTTTCGACTCGGCCATGATTTCGAACACTCTCGGTAACAAGAGTGCGACAAGCACGGCAATGACCGCCAATACCCCGATCATTTCGATCAAGGTGAAACCAAAATCAGTTCGACACTTGCCTATCGGATGCATTTTATCGTTCACCCTTAGATCATCCGTATCTCGTCGCTTGTTGCTCGTATCTCGTAAAAGAAAAATCAGAACCCTCTTCTTGCGAGAGACGAGTTAATGTCTAGGACAATCTGTTTCCCTAACCGCCATACCTCCAAATCCCTGAAACTCTTAATTTTTTCCATATCACAACGACATTTTGTTTAAAAACTAAGAGAATCTCCTCACGAGAGACGAGCGACGATTCACGAGCAACGTCTCTTGTCCCACGAGCGACGATTCACGAGCAACGAGCAACGAGCGACAGCTTCTTCAAAGTGTTGGCGCCAACGTAAAACTGTCGACACCGATCCAGGAATCCAGGTTGATATCCGCTCCCTCAAAAAACAATGTGGCTGTCGCATCGGTCGATCCCGCGCCAGTCGATGTCACGTCAAGAATTAACACATCGTTAATTTGAGTGGAAATACTCCCCCCATTTCCGACCGCATTATCACTCCTGTCAAGGGTAACCAGAAATTGACCTGCTCGTAATGCCGTCCCACCAACTACAACATCACGCTCAATAAGATCGAGGCCCACCACTGCGGCGCTACCACCTGTCGTTCCTCCCATATCGATGTCGCTGCCGTCAATGAGGAGCGTGGTCCCGGTTGTCAACAGTCCATCATCCTCTGGAACATAGTGATAGATTTTATTCTTATGCGAGTTCCACCCACGGCTATACAAAAACGTTCCGGCCTGTAATGTTTGCCCCCCAACTACCGTCTCCTGTTCAACGAGCGAAATACCGGTAATCGCAATAAAGGGGCCCGCCAGGTTGTCATAGAGCATGGTAAAGGTGCCTGAGCGATAGTCCCCTGGCGTATCAGGCCGAAAGATAAAGACATCATCCTCCACGACAAGTATGGAATTGGTGCTGGTCAGCACCGTATACCATGCGACGGCCAGCAACAGATCCCCTTCAAACAGATCAATGGTCGTCGGGACTAGAAGGCCGGGTTGGGTGACGGTCATATTACGCCCTACATAGTGCATGGCCGCAATGTTGGTGGAAGGGGTAAAATTACCCATATCAATCAACGACGACACGGTCCCGCCTGTCGTCCCCGGCTCGAAGGTCAAATTGGGATTCCCTAGCTGGAGCAATTCCGCATTACTCCATGACGTGAGGCATGGCGTTCCGTTGGCCACTGCGGCATTGGCGGTTGAAAACCACAACGACCGGCACGATGGATTGGCACCGGGCGTCACCCGCCATCGCGATCCGGTTGCGTGACAGGGGTTATAGCGATAGCCTGTATCGCGAGCGAGCGTAAATTGGACCTCCGGCATCGTATACGGCGACTCTTCATCCAGTCCGATAGTGGTTCCCGTCAAATGATACCGGGCGTGCGTCAGGTTCGGCTGAAGATGACAATCCCAATTTGTCACGTCCCCGTCAATTTGATAGGCCCCTCTGGTCCCCGCCGCAGATAACGTGACAAGCCGATAGGCATCGCTGACTTGGCCGCGATGAATCGTCAGGTCGGGAGCCGTGGCGTCATCGCTATTCCACCAGGCATCAAATTCCGCCGCGTTCGTAATGACCGGAGCGGCATCGGCATTGAGATCGGAGATGAGCAGGAACTGCGCATCATCGAGCTGATTCACGTCCAACCCCGTGGCGTTGGGGATTCCACTGATATCGGGATGGACGAAAAAATAACGGGAGAACCCGTTTTTGTTTTGTGTGAGTTGCACCGTGTTGGTCGGAAGATAGTCGGGGCTCAACGAGACCAAGCTTGGCGGCCAGGCGCGGTTTTCGCGAAGATACACCTTTATGGCATGCGCGATGCCATCGAGCGTTTCGTCTTCTGCATCCCTGGCCGCCGCATCAAGATGATTGAGCACGCTGGGGGTGATGACCGCCCCAAGGATGGCGATAATGGCGATGACGCCGATGAGTTCGAGAAGAGTGAAGCCGTTGCTCGTCGCTCGTCGTTCGTTGCTCGTTGCTCGGCGCTCGGCGTTCGTTGCTCGTTGCTCGGCGCTCGGCGTTCGTCGCTCGTTGCTCGCGTGAAAAGTCTTTCGATTTTTTTTAATGAGATACGATTCATGAGATATGGGATACGAGCTATAGTTTTTTAATGAGGTTTTGTAGCATTCTTGACTCATGATCTAGTTTTTCCAGGACAAGCCGTCCTTTTTCTCTCGGCAAATATCCTAAATCGCAAGTAACCTCTAGTTGCGTCTCCAGCTCGGCACAAGACCCCAAAGCGATATAGTGAAACTGTCGGTACTCCTTGTTATGCCTCCGATTAAAGCCCTCGGCCACATTTGAGGGGATTGATACTGCAGCACGACGCATTTGCGCCGATAACCCATAGAGTTCTACCTTGGGAAACGATTTCGTTATCTTGTAAACATCTAAGACAATCTCTTTGCCCTATAGCCGTCCCCATACACCTCTGATATCTGCAGCGGGTAATCGCGCTGTGTCAGTGAAAATAGCTCGGCTAGAATTCGTTTTGATTTCGCTATAGTTCCATACTTCTAAGTCTCTAAAGCTTTTGATTTTTGCAGTCATATCAATTTCGTTGCTCGTTGTTCGTCGCTCGTTTCTTGCGTGAAAAGTCTTGCGGCTTTTCTTTTACGAGAGACGAGATACGAACGACGAAATACGTTTGTTTCTTCCACGAGAGACGAGCAACGTCTTTTTCCTCCACGAGATACGAAATACGAGCGACGAGCAACGTTTTTTCTCACGTTGTGCATGTCGAACCCAGCGCATTCCACTGCGAGCCTATCGGACAATCGGGGTCGAATTGATAGCCCGCATCGGAGGTGAGCGTGAAGTCCAGCTCCGAATTCCCCGCGGAGAAGGTATCGGCTTCGTCCAGTTCGATCGACGTGCCCGGTAAATGATAGTTTCCTCGTGATGTGAGACGGCCTCCTCCCGAACTCGTGACCGTCCCATTAATCCGGTAGCTGCCTCCATCGCCTACGGCACTCAGACTCACCAGATGAAAGAGCTTGGCAACATGGCCGCGATGGATCTTCAGGTCAGGAGTGGTGGTGGTATCCGTATTCCACCAAGTATCAAACTCCGCTCCGTTGGTAATCGTCGGGCTGGCATCTGCCCTCACGTCTGAGATCAGGAGAAATCGAGCGTCCGGCAGATCGCTTCCTGCGATGCCCGTCGCATTGTTGAACCCTGCCATATCAGGATAGATGAAAAAGTATCGCGGGAAACCTCGTTCGTTTTGTCCGATTTGCGCGGAACTGATCGGAACATACGCCGGACTCAGAGCCGTCAGGTTTGGCGGCCAGGATCGGTTTTCCCGCAAGTACACCTCGATCCCTTGCGCGATATCTTGCAAATACATCGCTTCTTCATCTTGCGCGGCAATATCTAAATGCTTGACCACCTGCGGCGCTAGCAAACCACCGAGAATGGCCAGCACGGCCAATACCCCGAGCATTTCGATGAGAGTGAAACCACTATGCGTGAAACGTGAAGCGTGAAGCGTGAAGCGAGGAAGAAACGACGTGAAACGTGAAGCGTGAAGCGTGAAACGTTGCTCATGTGAAAAGTCTTCCGACTTTTCTTTAACGAAATACGCTTCACGAGATACGTAATACGCTCTAGAGTTTTCTGATGAGATTTCGGAGCATTCGAGTTTCATGATCCAATTTTTCTAAGAGATGCTCACTTTGTTCGGGTGAGAAATACTTCAATTCACAACTCACGTCTATTTGAGTTTCTAGTTCTGCACACGATCCCAAGGCGATATAAAGAAATTGTCGATACTCTTTGTTGTGTCTCCGATTAAATCCTTCAGCGATATTGGATGGTATGGAAACAGTCGCACGGCGCATTTGCGCTGCCAAGCCATAGAGTTCTTCTCTGGGAAATGCTTTTGTCATTTTATACATATCTAAAACGATTTCCTTCCCAAGTGCCCATATCTCTAAGTCTCGAAAATTCTTAATCTTATGTTCCATATTTACGAACGTATCTCTTGGCATAACTCATTAAAAAAGAAACTAACCCGTTCCCACACGTTTCACGCTTCACGTTTTTTTCTTCCCCGCTTCACGCTTCACGCTTTCCCTACCGCATTCCCCCCATCAGGCTCATCATGGGGAGGAAGATGGAGACGGCAACAAGACCTACCGTCCCTATGAGCCCGACGGTAATCATCGGCTCCATAATGCCAAAGACTTTTTTCACCCGCCTGGGAATTTCTTCGTTGTAATAATGCGCGACGTGCATGAGCGTCTGATCCAGCCGGCCGGCCGCTTCACCGACCGACACCATTTGAATCAAGATGGGCGGAAATACCGAATGTTGCCGAAGCGCATTACTAATGGTCGCGCCTTCGGAGACGTCCTGTTCGACCTTTTTGAGCGCACGTGTGATCACGAGGTTTCCCACAAGCCGCTGACATAAACTCAAGCCTTGCAAGACCGGAATGCCAGCCTTATAGAGCACACCAAAATTATGCGTGAACCGTGAGAGGGCCAGCATGCTCTTAAGCGGTCCGAAAATCGGGGCTTTGAGCATCCACGCATCCCACAGATACGCAAAGCCCGGAATGCGGGATTTGATCAGCCACAGGATTGCCGGGAGTCCCACAAGCACGACCCCCATGATCCACCACGCACCTTCCATGAACTTACTAAACGCCAGCACCGCGACGGTGACAAAGGGAAGAGGAACATTCAGGCTCTCAAGAATGGGAGTAAAGCGTGGAATCACAAAGGTAAACATAATGATAAACAGACCGAGCACGGCAGAGAGAATCGTCGCGGGGTAGATTACAGCCTGCCGAATTTCGCCTTTCATACGTTCAACCCACTCAAGATACCGCTGGAGTTCTTGAAAGGTTTCAGGCAAGGTGCCGCTTTCTTCTCCTGCTTGAACCAGATTCACGACAAGTTGCGGAAAGACTTTCGGATACTGGAGCATGGCGGCATGAAGCGGTACTCCAGTTTCAACCGTCCGCCACACCCTGCCGAGGATTTGACCAAATTCCGGATGCGACGCTTCCTGTGCCAAACTCATGAGTGATGACAGGATTGGCACGCCCGCCTGCGAAAGACTCGACATATGTGTCACAAACTCGAGAATAACCTGTGGCTTAACCTTGGCGTTCCCTTTCGAGCCGGTCACGAGCGCACGTGTTTCTTGGGCTTCCAGCAGCAGTTTTCCGGCCTCTTTGAACCGGATGCGCAACTCCTCGACGCTATCCGCGCTGATCACGCCCTTCTCAGTCTTTCCGTTCTCTGCAACGGCCCGGTACTTATAATTAGCCATCGACCACCCGCAACACTTCCTCGACTGTCGTGATGCCTTGAAAGGCTTTGGCCAGACCGTCTTCCTTCATTGTCTGCATACCGTCCCGATTGGCAATCGCTCGAATCGCGGGCAGATCGGGGCCCTGGACGATCGGGAGATGAATATGCTCATTCATCAGCAGCACTTCAAAAATTCCTTGGCGCCCACGAAACCCCGTCATTCCACATGCCCGGCATCCTTTGCCGATCCATAGGCGGGGTTCCTGGTCCACGGGCGGTGGAATCTTTAAGGCTTTCAACACCACATCCACATCCGTCCGCTCTTCTTTACAGCCCTGACAGATCAACCGAACGAGGCGCTGCGCCACGACACCGGAGAGTGCCGAGGCTAGAAGATACGGTTCGACCCCCATATCGATCAGCCGGGGAATCGCGCCAACGGCATCGTTCGTATGGAGGGTTGAAAAGACAAGATGTCCGGTCATGGCTGCTCGCATGGCCAAATCCGCCGTTTCCAAATCTCGAATTTCTCCAACCATGATGACGTCGGGATCCTGCCGCAATAAGGCACGCAGCCCTGCGGCAAACGTCATCCCAATACCGGGGTTGACTTGCGTTTGCCGCACCATCGGCATTTGATATTCCACCGGATCTTCTAAGGTAAAGACCCCCTTCTCTTGTGCATTGACCCCTCGTAAACTGGTATAGAGCGTGGTCGTCTTACCACTTCCGGTCGGTCCCGTCACAAGCAGAATGCCGTATGGACGTTGAACGACGGTCTGGACTCTTTGTTGATTGTGTTCCGTGAATCCAAGCGCGCTAAACTCTAAATGGACCGCGGATTTGTCCAAAATACGCATGACGAGACTTTCGCCGAAGTTGGTCGGCAGGGTGGAGACACGAAGATCGACACGTTTTGTTCCCGATGTAAACGGAATGCGTCCATCCTGCGGTAGCCGCTTCTCCGTCACGTTCAGCGTCGCCATTAACTTGAGACGAGCAATGATAGAGGCTTGAAGGGCCTTCGGGATGAGGATTTCCCGACCCAACAGCCCATCCACCCGAATGCGGATTCGCAAGTATTGCTCATCGGGCTCGACATGAATATCCGTCGATCGAATTTGAATGGCAAACGTGATGATTTGATTGCACAATCGAATCATCGGGGCTTCCGTCCCGGACTGTTCCCCCAACACGCCAATGCCTTGCTTCGCCAATTGATCGACCAAATTGGTGATGGTTTCACTTTGGGCGTAATACCGCTCGATGGCATCGGCTATGGTTTGCGGGGGAGCCGTCACCACTTCGACGTTCAACCCGGTCACACGTTCAACCGTATCCACCGCCATCACATTATAGGTATCGGCCAGCGCAATCTTGAGTAGGTTCCCATCCCGCCCTAACGGCAGCAGTTGAAATTGCGAGGACAGTTCGTGCGGCACAAGTTCAAGCACGTCTGGCGGGATAAAGTAGTCTGAAAGATCGAGGACGGAGGCCTGTGATTCCGTGGCCAAATAGGTGGTCAGAATTTCTTCGGTGATGAACCCGAGATTGACGAGTGTTTCCCCGAGGAATTTTCCTAGACGTTGTGATTCCTTAAGCGCAAGATTGAGCTGATCATCGACAAGCAGGCCATCGGCAACCAGACGGTCGCCAAGGCGCTTGGGTTTGACCGGCGCTTGCTCACTGAGAGAAGTGCTCATACGCTATTCACCTAGTAGACGCAGAAACAATGAGTAGGAGAAGGCAAACGGGTCGAACTGAACAGTTCGTCCGCGAGTCATGGGGGCTATTCTTTACGCCGTTGCGCACCTCCTTTTCCTATTTCACGACCATGAGGCACGAGACTTACCCGTGATTCAAGTAAATCATAAGAGCTCCGGTACCGGTATCATATTTCACCCGTCCTCTCAGCGCACGATCTGCTCCCGTTCCCATACCGGGATCGATGATGGCATCGATATCATCAAAGTTTGCGGGGCTGATTCCGGTAAACTGCACATACACCACATTTGAATTCGTTGGGATATCGCTATTCCCGTCATTATTCAGGTCCCACCCTATATTCGTGGAATCCGTGGTTGTGCCGTAGGCTACGGGGGTGGTAGCAGGCATGAACACCCCCGTTCCCAACCCCGGTGGCACGGTCGAAACAAATTTAGCCAAGTACGGTCCTCGAAAATTGGCCCATGCGTTAGCGCCGGTATTTAACGCATCCGCGGCGTCCAATGTAAGTCTCGCCCCAAGTGATGTCGCCGTCGCGCTATCTCCGGTGGCTTCTACCGTCGGCGTGCCACCCACGTCTAACGGCAACAAGGACCCGATATCTGAATAATAATCCACAACCGCCGTTTCGTAAGTCCTGACAGCGGCCACCAATGCGTTCGCCCGTGATTCAGCCATGATCTCAAACACTTTTGGCAGCAACAGTGCTACCAAAATCGCAATGACGGCCAAGACACCGATCATTTCGATCAAGGTAAATCCTTGTTCTTTTTGTATGTTCTTCATAAATCTCTCTCCTCCTGCAACTTCATTGATGACCGTATGATTGATTGGTTGGGTTTCGTGCATATACAGACATTTCATTCTCGTTTTCCGTTTTCATGGTCTTTCTTCGGAGATTCGGTCGCCAGTCTTTAGGAGGCATTGCTTATAAGGCAAAAAAACGTATTTCGTCGCTCGTCGTTCGTATCTCGTTAAGCAGCCTTGGCTTTCGAACGACGATTCACGAGCGACGAGAGACGAATCTATTGATGCGCCAGGTATATCCGAAGACTCATGTCGCCTGGTTCGTATTTCGCCCGGCCCCTGACTTGCTTTTCTTGCACGGTTTTTCCAATATCCGGCTCAATGACCGTATCGATACGGAGAAATTGCTCAGGCGTAATCTTCGTAACACGGAATATGACGGTATGGGCCTGCGTCGGCACATCGCTTCGTGCATCATCGCCTTTGAGATCCCACGCACGATTGCTCCCCGTGACGGCGGACCCTAACGGCAGGGCTTGTTGGGTTGGGAGGAACATGTTTCCGCCGAGTTCCGGCGGGTACTGTGTGTCGAATTTCTCAAGATACGGCCCTTGAAATTTCGTCCAACGATTGAACGATCCGACACGCGCATCACTCGCAACAAGTGTGAGTTGAGCCGGAAGCGAATTCGGATTGGCACTGTTTCCTATCCGTTCGATACGGGGTACTCCTTGAGAATCTAAAGGAAGGACGGTCCCGACATCGGCATAATAGCGACTGATCGCTTGCCGGTAGACTTTGGCAGCGGACACAAGCGATTCGGCTTTGGAGTCTGCAATCAAATCATAGACATGGGGCAACGTGATCGCGGCTAAGACCGCACCGATCGAAACGACTCCAACTGTTTCCAATAGGCTCAAACCACATTGGGCATGGATCCACGCAGTCCTTTTGGATTTCCACATCATCTGACTTTCAAAACCGCATTCATGGGTGCACTGTCTTTCGGGTTATTGTTGATGAGTCTGTGCCCACAAGCTAATGACTTAGGCGAAAGTCACAGGTTAGGCACTCAACCGCAAGTAGAGAGGACAACATTGGCATTTCTGCAATCATGAACGTGAACGAAGTTCTTGTAATGCAATCTCGGCAAAGGGGTCGCCATTCTTTGAGGCGCGCTGGAACAACTCCTTGGCTTTTTCAATATCCTGATGTTCTGTCTGAGCCTCGGCATATATCGAGCCCAAATGAACGAGTGCGGCGGTGGAGTCTGGTTCTAAATGAAGAGCGTGTTCATAGGCTTCAATGGCTGCCGGAACCTTATTTTGCATTCGGAGGGCACTGCCAAGACCGACATAGGTTTCGGCTACGTCCGGTTGCTGGCGAAGGGCTTCTCGATAGGCGGCAGCGGCCGCTTCATAGTTTCCACGAACGAAAAACGACAAGCCTAATTCTTGATGCCATTTCTCGGCATGGTCTTGGATGGTAGACTGAGAGGACTGTTCAGAGAGATGGACCGGCATGGGGGAAACGGTGGATACGGATAGGCTGCGTGTTTCCACATGACTGTCAGGTGTTGTTTGGTGTGTGTCAAACAAAGAGGCATCGTGCAAGCCCCTGAGAATTGCGGCTTTGGTGAACTGGCTCTGCTGTGTCAGCGTTTCCGGGGTTTGAAACGACTGAGAACTGACGCTGTTCTCATAATTCGTGGCACAGCCCACGCTCATGAAAAGGCCCGCCAGAATAACCGCATGGCGGCTTAAGCAATTCTTTTTTGTGTTCACAAGGGACTCCCTGGTCGCAAAAAAACTAAACCATGCAATGTTTCCTCTACGGCACGCATGTGCGTGTCAACATTACAACGTGAGCTCTTGCAATCTGTATCGGGAGATTTCAGGATAGCCTTAATACGCTGGACGACACATCTATCGCGTTACAGCACGTTCATGGGCGGGAATATCCAGGAGAAAGGCTCAGCTTTTCACAACAACGTACGCTATTTCACACGTCGGGAGTTATGAGGGACAGGCAAGAAATGCGAAGATTGAGCGAAACATGCTGCAATGGCTCTAGGGCACAGAAAACACAAAATGGACGAACCTAACGGAAATGAAATGTATGGGATGGGGCAAGAACGTGACGACGAACGTGAAACAATTCCAAAATATGTAAATGTTCTCAACACCCCAAACCCGCCATGAAGAAAGGCGGGTTTGGGGTGTGACTATTGTGGAATCGTGATGTGTTGTAGCGGACGCATCCTCATCATTCAGACTTGAACGCTTCATTCAACAACGGTTGAAGCTCACCTTTCTGTTCCATCGGTCCCAACACATCGGTATCGCCATAAAACGTCCCATTGATGAACACCTTGGGTAAGGTTGGCCAGTTGGTCATTTGATTCAAGAATTCCCGCTTTTCTGGATTGGTGAGCACATTGATCAGCTCATAGGGATGGCCGAACTTGTTAAAAAATTCCATCGTTTCCACGGTAAACCCGCACTGCGGGGCCGTTTTCGTCCCCTTCCCGTAAATCAGGATTTTATGCTCTTTAATCTCACGTTGAACTTCTTCTTCAATTGGATTAGACATGGGATCGTTCTCCTTATGCTTCGTCGTTGGTTTTGGCCTGTAACTCTACTGCATGAATACGCCCGTCTTTCATCGGCACATCTAAGGCTTGGTAAATCATACGGTGTCGATCTAATAGATTCTTCCCTTTGAACATATCCGACACAACACCGACATTGAAATGATCCATCGTTCCTGTGCGATCAACGACAGAAACTTTGGCATCAGCCATTGATTGCTGAATATACTGCGTCAACTCTTCCTTGGTAATCATGTCATCTCCCCGGTTCGCGAATGGTTGATCTCTGACCTTCTAATATAGCCAACCCTCTAGAACGTGCGCAATGCCGTTAGTCGAGAACATCTTACCGATATCTTATGAAGCGTCGTGCGTGAAGCGTATCTCGTAAGAAAACGAACTTGGGTTCATGAAGCATCAATCTGATAGAAGGCTCTTCCTGTTATCGAATGGTCAGTAGTCATCGGTAGATTTGTACAAGACCCTTTTGATAAAGCCTCCAAGCCGCTCAAGGATATTCATGGGAATTTCATGTCCTCCACGAAATGCATGCCATTCTACGGAGAGTCCTTCCGCCTGCAGCATATCACCAAGTTGTTGAGCCACTTCCGGTGAAAGAATCGGATCATCGGTTCCATGACTCTGAAAGACCGGCGTGCCCTTACGCCTTACCATCAACGGAGCCCATTCGTCCTTGGCGATGAGAGAGCTAGAGAGTAAGACTACGCCGGCAAACTGTTGATCCGACCGTAGTACAATATCGCACGCGAGCATCGACCCTTGAGAAAATCCTCCTATGATGAGTTTTTCCGACGCGACATGGAAATCATTGTTCACGACCTGTATCACGCTCATCACTTTTTCTCGGGCCTCGGACAAACCCTTAGGTACTTCTTTAATCAACTGCGCCCAGTTGCCTTTTGCACGCGTTTGAGCGAGACGCTCCATATCCAACATCCACCAGGCACGGGAATCTCCAAATCCCATATCGAGCGACAGGGGTGCTGCGGGGAAAATGAACCTGGTTTCCGCCGGGACGTCCAGCACCTGCCAGAGTGGGACCAGATCGTCACCGGGAGCCCCAAACCCATGAAGCAGCAACACAACAGGCCCCGTGCCACCCCCTTCGCGATCAGGCCCACCGGTTATTCGCACATCAAGACCTGCAATCGTTACGTGTTTCATAGGCTAGACATTCGCACTGTATTGGGAACCAGTAGACACGAAGCGTTTCTTATTGCTCTTGTGGAGGAAAAACGTATCCCGTGAAGCGTATCTCGTATTTCGTTAAAGAGAATCCATGACGCCTCACGTTTGTTTCTCCCACGCTTCACGAACGACGATTCGCTGCCTTCAATGACCCATTTTGGGAGACCCGGCATTGGCTCCTTGGGTAATCAGCGGAATTCGGAGGACTTGTTTGCAGTGCGTACAGTTGACCTTCATCGTATTTGGGTCGGAATACTCGATGTCTTGTTCCGGTATCCAAAACAACAAACTACATTTCGGGCATTTTCTGACGAGCATCGGCATAGAACAATCTCCATCAATCACTAGTTTTTCGGTAGCTATTTAGTGTAATACAGAGCAACAACAAATCGCCAGCCATGATTACATTTTCCGACTCGAAAGATATCACCCCCCAGCAGCTGATCCCCCTGTTCGAGCAAGCCCAGTGGTCTTGTGGCCGAACGCAGGATGATACGACGTCCATGCTGGCGCAGAGTGATGTGATTCTTTCAGCCTGGGAAGGCCTGCGTCTCGTCGGATTTGGACGAGTTCTGACTGATTATGTGTTTCGGGCATCAATTTGGGACGTCATTATCGACCAGCAGTATCAAGGCAGAGATATCGGCACACAACTAATCCGTCAGATTCTTGATCATCCGTCACTCGTCAAAGTTGAGCTATTTTGGCTCTGCACCAGAAATAAACAAGCATTTTATAAGACATTGGGCTTTTCGGATCAAGAACAAACCGGTATGGTGTGGGATCGGAGAAAACATACATAAATGAAGAAACAAACGTATCTCGTATCTCGTGAAGCGTATCTCGTAGAAAAACGAAAAAGCTCTTCCCTCGCTTCTCGCTTCTCGCTTCACGCTTCACAAACGACGCATTATTCTCCACGCTTGCATGGTGCCCAACTATGATTGTTGCCGGCTTAATGTCTGGAACTTCAGCCGATGGGGTCGATGTCGCACTCGTGGGCATTCGAGGATCCCAACATCGTCTCACAACACAATTGAAATATTATGAAACGAAGTCCTATCCCCCTACCCTTCGCAAACGAGTGTTAGCAGCTGCCGAAAGCGGGCATGTTGCGGAGATCTGCCACCTCAACGCCTATCTTGGCGAATTTTTTGCGAAAGCTACTCGACAAGCCATTGAGCGGGCCAATCTCAATCACCAACAAGTCAAACTTATCGGCTCTCACGGTCAAACACTGCATCACCTTCCCACTCCTCGACGGGAAGCAGGCATTGGCCCCATTCGATCGACACTACAAATCGGCGATCCAGCCATTATTGCCGAACGCACCGGCATTACCACGATAGCGGATTTTCGCTCCCGGGACCTCGCGGCTGGAGGAGAAGGGGCCCCTCTCGCCCCTTACGCGCATTATCTCCTTTTTCATCATCGATCACGTTCCCGGTTAGTCGTAAACCTAGGCGGGATTGCCAACGTAACGGTCTTGGCAGCCGGTGCGCAGCTGGAATCTATGCAGGCCTTTGATACAGGCCCATGCAACATGTTACTGGATGCCGTGACCACTCAGCTCTCACAGGGGAAACAGTCGATGGACCGGGGTGGACGGCTCGCACGACGGGGAAAAGTCGACTCGATGATTCTCCGGCATTTACTATCACACCCTTTTCTACACGCTCCACCACCCAAATCGACAGGAAGGGAAGAGTTTGGGCGCCGGTATGTACAGAGCCTCTTGCAACGAGCTCACAAACGCCGTCTCTCACTGTCGGATGTCCTCGCCACCTGTTGCCGCTTTCTGGCACTATCCATCCACCAAGCACAAACCTGGATTGCAGACGACATTCATGAAGTGATTCTGGGTGGCGGCGGTATCTATAATGCCGCGCTTGTGGGAGCCTTACAGGAAACCTTTTCGCCCATTCCGGTTCGAATCATGGACGAATGCGGGTCACATAGCAAAGCGTTTGAAGCCATCGCCTTTGCGATTCTTGCCTATCAATGTTTTCATGGCGTCTGTGCGAACGTGCCGGCCGTGACGGGAGCTGGACATCCTGTTGTGCTGGGAAGTATGACCCCGGGACACCTGAGGAAACACAGGTGACGTCAACTGACGACACACCGCTTTCACGTCTGCTTGAAGAAAGTACAGCTCTTCTTTCACAATTACCCGACACCTCGTTTCCTGTCATCCTCCTGACGATTCTTGTCCTGATTGCATTGACGCTTTGGCTGATTTGGGGACGCGAGTCTGCGCAGATATCTGCACGCACCACGCATGCGGAGCCAGTGATCGAATCGCTCAATGTGTCAACCCGGCCACTGCTACCTCACAGGGAAGCGTCGATATTGAATATCGTTCGCTTAGCCGTACAAGATAGCTATCTGGTTCTCGCAAAACTTCCGCTGACATCCGTGCTCACCATTGAGAAGGATGATCCTGCGAAATGGAAAGCGATCATGAAAGCTATACAGCACATCCGGCTAGATCTGGCGTTGATCCATCCAGGCACCTTGCAACTCGAAAAAGTCATTCGTATCACGGCAGCCGAATCCTCGACGACTCTGACACAGGAAAAAGATCAACTCGCAACGGCCATGTTGCAATCGGCAGGTATTGCGACGATTACGCTTGACGCCAATGAATCCTATACCATTCCACAGGTATTGGAGTTACTGGGATTAGCGGAAGAAGATTGAAAAAACGTATCTCATCGCTCGTCGTTCGTTACTCGTATCTCGTGAAGCGTATCTCCATTACGTAAGAAGAGTCTTTTCCCATTTTTTGACGTTTCACGCTTCACAAACGACGCTTCACGCTTGCACGCCGAAGCGCTACGGCGCGAAGGCACCAGCAACGTTTTTACGAACGGATGATAGGAAGTATCGTACGAAACGTTTCTTCGCCAATGTCGGCCACGTGTCCGGCTTGAATGCGAGGATCGTTCATGGGAATAAAGCGAGCAACTTTCACCCACGACCGATTCGCCAATACCGCAGCTGTTTGCGACTTCCGATCTCGCGTGAGCTCCATGGTATAACCCGCACCATGCTTCCATTCCCACAACGAAGAACTCAAACACAGACATACGTCGTGCTCACAAATATCTGCATAGTGATTGATCATATTCTCTTTATAACGGCGAATGTTGGGGCCTTCCAGTATGAGTGCAAACGCCACATGATGCCCCCACCAGAAGAGCGTACGAAAGGCAAACTTTTCTTCTCGCGTGTAATACCGCGGGAAGTCGAGATATTGATACGGAAAATCCTCCAGATGTTCTCCTTTCACAAACTGGACGGCTTCAGGCTTAAAGTGCTGTGGAGCGATCACATCCACCCCCATAAGAACCGACTGCAGACGCGTATACAGTGCCTCTAATGTCCGACGGACCGTCACGGTGATATGAGCTTTTATACGAAAAAATTCCGTATCCGCAAAGCATTCAACTTCTTCAGATGAAAATGAAAACGATTGATTCATAAAGGATAATGTGAAGCGTTGTTCGTGAAGTGTGAAGCGTAGGAAGAATATTCTAACTTCTTTTTCACCAAATACGTTTCACGAAATAGGCTCAAAAAAATTGATGAAAATTGCCACTTTTAATGTGAACTCCATTCGTCGGCGGCTGCCCATTGTACTGGACTGGCTGATGAAGAAAAAGCCGGACGTGCTATGCCTACAGGAAACTAAAGTTCAGGATGCGGACTTTCCCTTGGACGCGTTCTCTGACACAGGCTATCACATTACCTTTCGAGGTATGAAATCTTACAACGGCGTAGCCATCCTCAGTCGAACACCACCAGAGGATGTCTCCTCCGGATTCGGAGATAAAGAAGAACATCACGACGATCCGATGCGCCTCATGCGAGTCGTGATCCAAGGCATTCCAATTCTGAATACCTATGTGCCTCAAGGTTTCTCGATCGATTCACCAAAATACCAATACAAGCTTGGCTGGTTTCGACGGCTCACTCAGTATTTTCAACAGCACTTCTCCCCCCAAAAACCTGCAATATGGTGCGGTGACATGAATGTCGCCCCTGAACCCGTCGATGTTCATCACCCAGACAAGCATCTCAAACATGTCTGTTTTCATGAGGACGTTCGAAACGCGTACGAACATGCGCGCGCCTGGGGATTCGTCGATGTCTTTCGCGCACATTACCCCAAACGCCAACAATTCACGTTTTGGGATTACCGGCAACCCAGTGCATTGGAGAATAATCGCGGGTGGAGGATTGATCACATCTTGGCCACACCGGTCCTCGCACCGGCTTGCACCAAAGTATCGGTTGACCTCGGTCCACGTAGAGCGGAAAACCCTTCAGATCATACAATCTTGTGGGCAGAATTCTCGAGGTATAGCGAATCCAAATACGTTCCAGCTGAGGTCAATCAACTATAGTTTTTAACTTTTTCAGAGTACCTATGCTCTTACGCCTGCAGGCCAGTCCGTTGAGTGAACACCTCTCATACTGGGCGGGCTTGTTTGAGATTCTATGGTTTATGTCAAGCCTCGTGTGAGGCGGGCCGGGTCAAACATGGTCTGATAGCGGTGAATGGACCAAGCCGCCCGGGCAATTTTCCGCGCGAGAATCACTAAGGTGGCCGTTGAGCTCCATCCTTGGATGCGATACGAGTCATAGATGGGTTTCCAGACTTTGGTTTTGACGGCGGACATGGCGGCATTCAAGAGCAACCGGCGCAATTCGGCCGGGCCTCGTTTAGACAAGCGCCGTCGCCCGCTCTTCTGCCCCGAGTCTTTGGCTCGAGGGTCTAACCCGGTAAAGGCGACAAAGGCATCGGCATTGTGGAACGGCACTCGCTCTAAAGTATTGGTGAGGCTCATCCCCACCAACGGGCCGACGCCCACAATGGTCTCAACTCGTTGTTGGGCTTGTTGATGGGGTGGGGACTGGGCCTCGACGGCGAATCAACCGATCCACCTGCCGTTGCTGGGCGGTTGGGGGCCTGTAGGCGCGCAACCCGGCGTGTTCTTGAGCGATCATCCGAGCGAGCAACGTGGCATCGACTCGGTCGGTTTTCGCCCGAGCCCCCAGAGCTTTGGCATAGTACCGCGTCTCCATCGGCTTCAAGAGATAAACGGTATGGCCATGGGCATGCGCCAGATCGGCCAGCAGCTCATGATACGGACCGGTCGATTCGAGACCAATCCGGCTCCCGGCCGGTAATGTCTTCAGCCAGGCGCACAAGGCGCTGCGCTGATTACGAATCTGCTGAACCGGCCATCGTTGATCCGCACTGGTCACGACGACGGTGTCTTTGGCCACATCGACTCCCACATTCAAAACGGGTTGCATACACGTTGCCTCCAAAAGTAAAGTTGCCACAATGGGGTGGGCCACACCAACGTAAGCTTGTGTCCAAATCGGCGGTCATGAGTGATGCCGCGAGATTCTTCATCGACGTTGAGGGTGTGGATGGGAGAAGTCTCAAACCGTCTGTCCAGAAGCTGGCAGATGCGCAGCGATGTCCCTCCACCCCCGGTCCCTCTTAGCTTCTCAAGAATGAAACGAAAAGACCATACAAGCGCAGCGAGTTAGCCCGCCCCCCAAAATGGTGTTCAGCTCATCCAATGAGCCTGGCCTGGGCGTTCATGGTTTTGGGTCCTTTTGCCTTCACAACAAAGGGTGCACCCTTCAGGATGCGACAAACAATACACTCGGCCGCCGGGAGGAACCCCGGCAGAGAACAAAAACCAAGGACGATAAACAGTGCATGTGATGAATGAGGGGATGAGAATGAACAATGTTCTTGAGTAGAAGCTCCTCTGACACTATAGCGAATCTCAATTCGGTCCAGCTAATGCCTAAAGACTTTCAACGCGGTGTCAAAACCTTCAAACATCGGAAGGTTATACCCGCTTGGATTGACTGACCATGCTTGACGTTTCCTCTCACGTATTGGATAGCAAATTTGCACAAGCTGGTGCTGTATCGTTTCGGTATAACTGAGTCGGCTATAGCTCAGCGGTCCAACGCTGGAATTAGCGAAAGTTATAGCCTTACCTTTGAGCGTATGCTTGCACGACATGCGTGATTGCGCTGTGTACGTGCGGTCAATTCAACTACACGTTATGCGGTTTCGCTATATTTGAAACGACGATAATCTGCTTGGACACGGTTGTTGGACGAACGATGTTATCGCAAGCCTGAGAATGAGTTGCTACAGATGAAAGACTGTAAGTCTCAGACTCATGAACAAAGCCGCCTTTTGCAAGGCGACTTTGTCATGGATCTAAACAATAGGAAGTGAGAAGAGTGAACGTCTCAAGAGACGGGATGGTTACTTTTTTCGTGAGGATTTTCGCTGAGTTTCCGCCTGCATATTTTCTGGTGGAATAAAGACCCCGCACGCAACCACTGTCGTCCAAAGGTTCGGCTTTCCAATGGCCGACTGCGTAATGTTTTGAGTTCGAACAATTTTCCCACCCATCTTAAACACCTGCTCACGCTCTTTCCAGGCGACATCGGGGTCGAAATCGATGCCGAGTGTCGTCGCGAGCATTTGGGCGGCCAAGTCCTCGGTATAATCCCCGGCTTCTTCGTCGGTTTCACCATAGGCATGATGTTCGGACAGATAGCCATAGTGGGACTCACGTCCTTGAGGAATCGCTAAGCCAATGGACGCAGAAATGAGACGATTGCGTTCGTTGGTTTCGGATCGCGCCATCACGCAAAAGGTAATTTCACCTGGATTCAGGAGTTTTTCTCCTCGTTTCCGTGGAACGATTTTACAATCCGGAGGGAAAATTGAAGACACGCTGACTAAATTACAAGCCGCAATTCCTGCACTGCGCAGGGCTTCTTCGAAAGAGGTTAATTTCTCTCGATGCACGCCCACCCCACGAGTCAAAAACATATGTGTTGGTACCATACCCCCCTCCTCTTTCCTTAGAAACCGACAATAGCTACCTCATGCCTCGACCTATCCCTTCGCACACACCAGCACCCTATGCAATACGATATGAATCCGTTGTTGTATGTATGAAAAAGGTGAGTGATGAAAAGGATAGTTGAACAAACCCTCAACACAAGAGTTTGTTATTTACCAAGAACCACGGACAAGGTGCAAGAAAGAATTGGATAATTCATGTTACATTTTGATGACGAAATCACTTCCAGTCATCTATCTTGAATTCAAGACGGAGGGGTATTCAAGACCAATAACTTGGGCTCCATCAATTCCTGTATGGCGTACTTGACGCCTTCTCGACCAAGCCCAGAGTCCTTGATCCCGCCATAGGGCATGTGGTCGGCACGGAATGTCGGAATTTCATTGGCGAGGACCGCTCCCACGTCAAGTTGCTCAAACGCATGAAAGATCTTCTGTATATTCTGCGTAAAGACTCCGGCTTGCAACCCATAGCTTGAATCGTTGAGTTGTTGCACGGCATCTTCGAATTGTCGATACGGAGTCACTGTCACGACAGGTCCGAACACTTCTTGGCAGGAAACCGTCATATGCGACTCTACATCAGTCAGCACAGTCGGCGACACGATCGAACCTTGACGCGTTCCGCCACTACGAATCGTAGCCCCTTGCGTGACCGCCTCATTGATCCATGACTCAACACGCTGAGCCGCAGGTTCGTCAATCAGCGGTCCGACGACGGTCTCATCCCGGGCAGGATCACCCACAACCACATCTCGAACACGGCTGAGAAACTTTTCAACCACTGAATCATACATTGACTCATGTACATACACACGTTGAACCGAGATACATGTTTGGCCTGCATAACTAAACCCACCCGTAACACAGCGCTGAACGGCAAGGTCCACATCGGCGTCCGGCTCGATGATCACCCCGGCATTCCCTCCTAATTCCAACAACACGCGTTTTTTCCCAGCCTTCACCTTTAACATCCAGCCGACGGCAGCACTTCCGGTAAAGCTCAAGGCCTGGAAACCGTCATCTTGAACGAGCGACTCAGCCAGATCATTGTGACAGGGAATAACGTTGATGGATCCGGCTGGGAAGTCGGATTGCACAATCACCTCACCTAACAACAGAGCCGTCAGCGGAGTCTGCGGAGCCGGTTTAATGACAATAGGATTTCCTGCAGCCAGACTAGGCGCCACTTTATGAGCTACCAAATTCAGGGGAAAGTTAAATGGCGTAATCCCCAACACCGGTCCAATCGGAAACCGGCGAAGTATCCCCGTGTAGTGCTCCATCCCTGCCTGACGATCCATCGGGATGATCTCGCCTGGGATACGTGTGGTTTCTTCACTCGCAATGAGAAATGTTTGAATAGCACGGTCCACTTCCCGGCGAGCATCGGATATCGGCTTCCCAGCTTCTTCGCTAATGGTTTTCGCAAATTCTTCGCGTCGACGTTGAAGCGAATCGGCAATGTGGTGCAAGCCCTTTGCCCTCGCATGAGCTGGAAAACTTCGTAGATGCGTAGACGCGGCCGATGTGGATTGGAGAACTTGAGAAATTTCCGGCTCACCGGCTTGGCAGACCTGCGCCAGAACATGTTGATCGTATGGATTACAAACCGGTTCAGTGTGAGAAGTCCGAATCCATTCGGAGCCGATGAGAAAAGCCCGGGGAGAGTCTGTCGACATAATTCCCGCCACGAAGGTTAGGGGGTAAGCGGACCATCAGCCAGCATTGCCGAATCAGCAACCGAGGGAGAAACATGAGATGGCGCTCCAGCGGCTTGCGCTTTGGCAATTAACTCTGGCGTACCCCATTCTTCTAATGACTCGAAGGCAAAAGGCTCAAAGGTTGATACGGCGCCACAGCCTGGACACCCTTGAATAGGAACTTTGGCTCTAAACACCTCTTCGAGACATTCCATGCACACAAATAAATCGGGTTCGCCTTGCGAACATTCTACAGACCAATACATCAAAGAATCTGACATAATACGTAACGTTCCCTTTATGTTAAAACGACTCAACGTCGGACAACAGCCTTACTCCGGGCCATTCCAGACGTAGCAATGTGTTACGACGCCTCTTGCGATGGCACAGACTGTAAGACTTTTTCAATTTCCTCTTGAAACACATCGAATGGGAAGGCTCCAGGAATCATGACCATTTCGCCATCTTTCGGAAGCGACGTGACAAAAATAACGAATCCCGGCGTACCTCGAACTCCGAGTGTTCCACCTTCAATTCGATCTTGATAAATCGCCTTCACGTAACTATCGCCGCTGACGCATTCCGAAAACTTTTCGGTATCTAGCCCTAACTCTTTTGCGTACCCGGTCAGTTGCTCCGGCTCGAATTGTTGATCACTATTAAACAACCGGTCATGCATCGGCCAGTAGGCATCCTGTGCTCCGGCACAACGAGCCGCCTGCGACGCTTGAAGTCCAGGCCCTCCTGGAGCACGCGGGAAATCACGATAGACAAACCGGACTTTTCCCGTATCGATATATTCCGACAACAGGCGAGGGAAGGTTTCATGAAAAAACTTTTCACAAAACCCGCAGGTGAAGTCTGAATATTCCAATACGGTCACCGGAGCCTTTGGATCGCCGCGCACAATATCGGTATCTCGAACAAGAAAATCAGTCGAGGTTTCCGCAACAGCCAAAGAGGTGATGACCAAGAGCAACAGGCCAAATATGGAAGCCTGAACACAGCGAAACACCCGCTTGCGAGACGTATGTAATGGCATATGAAGCATAGAGTTTACGTTCTTTATCCAAAGGTTGACAATAACGACACAGTGAACATACCAAGAGGCTATTGTGTCATTCTCGATAAGCCGTTGTCGAGTCTCACGCATGGAAGTGAGAGAGACTCATCCCTCCACCGCGTCTTATTTTTTCGATAGACGTTCAAGAAGGCCCATCATCAGAATTGGCCAGACGACTGTCGCATCACTCAACACTTCCGAGAATTGCCCACCTTCATGCTGTGGGACAAACTTTCCCCACGACACCCCTTCTTGGTACGTGCAACCACTTAGCCCTCCCCAATAATCCGGCTCCGGGCATATCCGCACGCCATAATGAAAGCGCGGCGGCGTCAAATTTGTTCCAAGCCGGACATTCAGTATTTCAATGTAGGGCGGCGTTTGTTGCGCCCAGTTCCGTGGCACTCCCCCCCCAATCGTAAAGATTCCCAGACGTTTGGCAGACAGGAGTTGTTCCGTGTAGCTATTGAGATCGAGAAATGGATTAAAGGTCGGTCGATGCTGCTGCAACCGCGCCCATATGTCTTGGGTTTTACCATTTTCTGATGGATGCTCATGCCCTTTTCGATAGTGCTCGGCCATCGCCCAGATGGAGACATCAAGCCCAAGCTCTGAATCCGTAAACGCCGGGATGTAGACGGGAACACCTTTCGTATAGGCACTCTTAAGAATAGCCGGTCCCTCGAACTGTTCGGCAAGCGTTTGACCAAGTTCACGATTCAGCCGCTCCGACGACAGCTGTTCATCGGGAGATAATCGCTTTAACGTCTCACCAACCACCTCTTCAACATGATTTAAGTTTAATTCCATCTCCAGCGTGTCATACACACGATTATAGCCCTTTTCGTATAACTCGGGATCGCTCATGGTGGGTTGATACTTATAATGCGTCGCGCCAACGGCTTCGCTCATGCCGTGTGCCATGAGCGCACCGGTTGAGACTACGGCTTGCACCATGCCTTGATCAATCATGGTGCTAATGATTTTCCCCATCTTGGCAATGGTCATCGCTCCTGACAGAGTCAACACCACCTTGCAGTCGGGATCTTCGATCATGTTGGTTAAAATATCAAATGCTTCCCCCAATCGACGTCCGCCAAAGGCTGTTTTTTTCATGGCTTCCAACAAATCAGAAAATGAATGGACGGCATGCGGATCAAGCGATTCAAGCGCCTCTAGTCCATCTTCTTTTCCATCATGGAACTGTCGTGTGTTCATAATCATCTCATCTGTTGTTCAATAAATAATACTGAGGTCGAATCAGTCTAGCACAGCGCGGAAAGATTTCAGGAGAGGAATAAGTGTGAAACTTTATGACGTACGACCTGTGGCAAGCGAACACTTGCTGTACATGCCTTCAGGAAGGTTGGTGGTCCCAACGGGATTTGAACCCGTGTCTGCACCTTGAGAGGGTGCCGTCCTAGGCCAAGCTAGACGATGGGACCAATCTGCGCAATACCTGTTTCACGTTCGTTGCCACGACGTGCGTGATTGCGCTGTGTCCGTGATGCTAATTCGGCGGAACGTTCTCTGGTTTCGCTATAATTGAATCGGCTATAGCGGAAGTCTCGGCAAAGGGCTCTCGTTCGCCTCATTATCCAGGGAACGAAACTGTACCACAGGGGTGTTGCCCGCGCAATAATTCTTCACGATTCGCACGCAGCAATCGTGTCATCATATAAAACACACGGACCATCACAAAGTGGGCATGCGTCAAATACTCCTCGACGGCGCGCCCCACTGTTTCCCATTGACTCTGATAAAGCCACGCATGAACGGATGAATACCGCAATGATAGGCATAGTCGCCAGGCGGTAAATCAGGAAGCACGAAGTGTTCGCCTGGCTCGAGCATTTGGGACTCAAATGCACATTTCGATCGTCGCAGGCAATCGTCCGCCAGGATGGAATGCCGCTCTCTTCCTCTATTTTCCCATTGAATCACCGACCCAGCTTCGGCCGAAACACTGTGGGGAGAAAAAAACGGAGGATGCTGTTGAATGTGAATAGAGACTCTCGATGACAGCGCTTGACCGTTAACCGAAAAAGACCGTCCCAGCACCCCGGCAAGAAGAACCGTCATGATCACAAGAGTCAGCACGGGCCAATGCATGTACTTATTCCTCATGGTAGACATTCTCGTGGTATTGTTCACGGATCTCTTACGGTTTGATCGTAAGAAAAATTGTTCTCGCCCCTCGTTTCAACAAGACGAGCACCGACGTCGTTTCTCCCAGTTCACTGGCAATCGCGTCAAAGTCTTCAATGGTTCGTATCGCCTTTCGATTGACCTCAAGAAGCATATCGCCCTTTCGAAGACCGGCCCGATCAGCCGGAGCATCGGGGTCCACACGTGCAATCAAGACCCCTCGATCGTCGGATGTTTGACCAGATGCTACCGGGTGAACAGTCACACCTGAAAGCGCATGTTTCCCAGTCGATTGCTCATCGGGCTTACTCGACAAGGACGCTACATCCTTCGGCATCTCCCCAATATCAGCGCTCAACTCACGGACTTCACCATCTCGCCAGACGGAAAGCGTCACGCCGGAATTTGGTGACGTTTCAGCCACGAGCGACCGCAGATGGGTAGGATCTTTGACTGGCTTTCCATTAAAGCGACGAATGATATCACCTCGTTGTACCCCGGCGTGTCCCGCTGGACTATCGGCAAATACATCTCCCACCAACGCCCCTGCCGTATCCGGAACATCAAATTGCTCGGCCAAGTCATACGTAAGTTCTTGAATCGACACGCCCAGCCAACCGCGAATCACCTTGCCATGTCCAATCAGACTTTCCATCACATTTTTCACCATGCGGCTGGGAATGGCAAAACCAATCCCCATGTACCCGCCGGTTTGTGAAAAAATAGCGGTATTGATGCCAATGAGCTGACCCGAGAGATTCACTAAGGCACCACCGGAGTTTCCGGGGTTGATCGCGGCATCCGTTTGGATGAAGTTTTCGTAATCGACTATCCCCATGTTTGCTCGACCCACGGCACTGATAATTCCCATCGTCACGGTTTGGTTAAGGCCAAAGGGATTGCCGACAGCCAAAACCATTTCCCCGACTTGCAGCGCACTCGAATCTCCCCAAGGCAACGTCGGTAAGCCCGTGGCCTCAACTTTAATCACGGCGAGATCGGTTTTGGGATCGGTCCCAATCAACTTGGCGGGAAATTTCCGTTTATCGCTAAACAACACCGTCAACTCATCGGCCTTCTCAACCACGTGATTATTGGTCACGATGTATCCATCAGACCGCACAACCACGCCTGAGCCCAATCCTTGTTCTTTCCTCTTACGGGGTTGCTTGAACCGCTCTTCAAATTCTTCCCCAAAAAATCTTCGAAAAAACGGATCATTAAAAAACGGAGATTGTTGAGACCCTTTCGAATGTGCCACTTTTCGGCTTGACGAAATATTTACCACCGACGCCATGGCCTCTTTCGACACTTTGATAAACGTATCATTCGAGGGAAGTGAAACAGTAGCGACGTTCATACCCCGAACCTCCGACTCTGACTCAGCACTCCTCGTCGTCGCTTCGGCGACAGGAGCAGACCCGCCTGGCACTTCGGAACATTGGACAAATGCGCTGAGTATACAGATAGCTACAATTATGCCAACGCCATATGCTTGGTACTGTATGAAGGAAGAAAGATACGGCTTGGAACCCACTTGCATGAATCGCTCCTTTCACACACAAAAATCTCTACCTACGGTTACGCTCGACAGCAGAGAGTGACGCTCTCTCACCCTGTATGTATCATATCATCTTGTCTTCGTTAAGCGTAATCGTTCATTTTTTCCACACATTTCTAGAAATATACGGACAACACACCCACTGGGGGTTGAGCTGCGACACATACCTGAATTCTAAAAATTGAAGATACGCAGGGAAGGACTACACTCGAGAAGGCGGACGATGCACAACAACTCCTTGAGGCGTTCCGACAATCAGCGTTGAGGTCATGCCAACAAACAACCCGCTCTCAACAACCCCGGGAATGTCATGCAACTGTTGAGCAAGTCTCGAGGGATTTGCAATAGCGGGTCCGTGTAAATCCAGAATATAATGTTGATTATCTGTCACAAAGGCCTGGCCGTTTCGCTCTCGTCGCGTCGCGCGATACCCCAATTGCTCAATAGCGCGCACCGTACTCGGCCATCCAAATGGCGTCACCTCAACGGGAAGAGGAAATGCCACACCTAATGACGACACAAGTTTGCCGTCGTCAACAATCACGACAAACTGCTTGGCATTCGCGGCAATAATTTTTTCACGCAGCAAGGCTCCGCCGCCACCTTTTATCAGATTCAGTTGTGGGTCGACCTCATCGGCTCCATCAATTGCGACATCAACACTCCAATAATCTTCATCTTGTAAGATTGGAATATGCAGTTGCGAGGCCATGAGGGCGGTCTCTTGAGATGTTGGGACACCTTGTATCCGTAGTCCTTCTTGTACTCGGGGAGCTAGAGCTTCAAGGAGATATCGAACGGTGGACCCTGTCCCCAGCCCGACGGTGTTTCCATCGTGAATACATTCAAGAGACTTTTCTGCCGCCGCCTTCTTAAGATTCCATGTTTCAGGTTTCATGTTTCAGAGATGTTGCCCGTCGCTCGCCTTCCGTTTGACGTTTCTCTTCTTCCGCCATTTTGCAATGTGCACTGTGAAATGTTCATTGTGCTTGACTGGATTCTCGAAGCTGTGCCGCCACGGATGCGGCCCCCAGCAGAGCCGCCTGTGGGTTGAGAATAACCTGAACAGGAATCTTCGATAACAACCGTTTATACCGCCCCTTAGCGAGAAACGCTTTCATAAATCCTCCCTCACTCAGTAACGGAAGTATTTTGGGCGCAATTCCACCCCCCAAGTACACTCCTCCATACGACAACGTGTTCAATGCCATATTGGATGCTTCTGCGCCATAAATGGAGATAAAAAGATTCATTGCTTCAACGCAAATTTCCGGCTTTCCTGCCAAAGCCGCATCCGTAATCAGCGTCGATGGGTCGCCGGTGGGTAACGACTCGGCAAACCAGGTAGGCTCATTTTTATTGGTGTCACGCAGAAACTGATAGAGGGTATGTAAGCCAGGCCCGGACAAGACTCGTTCATAACTGACATGCAGGTAACTACTCCGAAGGTAACGAAGCAATTCGATTTCTCGATCACTATTCGGGGCAAAATCCGCATGTCCCCCTTCGGAGGGACACACATGATAGCGGGTTCCATCCCAGAATAATGTGGCTTCTCCCAACCCTGTCCCCGCTGCAAGCAGCGTCCGCGTCCCGGAACTTTTTGCAGGAACCGAGGGCGTCAAGGATTCCATTTCATCAGGCCGTAAAACGAGAAGACCGGAAGCCGTCGCTTCGAGATCGTTGACAAGGCGAACACCGTTCACGCCAAGAAAGTCGGCTAACGTTTCGCCTTTGATAACCCAGGGCAAATTGGTAGCCTTACAGGTATTATTGATGACAGGGCCTGGGACACCAAAACACGCCGCCGTCAACGAGGCTCGAATTTCTTCTGAAGACAATCGAGGAGGACCGGGTGATGCATCCGAGGTTTCATCGTCTTCATCAGCGTCTGACGACGGCGCACCATCCTCTTCTTCGAGAAATTCGGTGATGATCGCTTCTAGCGATTCATAATCCTGACTCCAAAACGAGTCTTCACGAATGGGTTCAACCCGGGAATCGTGCCAATCAAAAATCGCCAACAGGGTTTTCGTGCCCCCAATGTCTCCGGCAAGTATCATGAATGACCCTCGACAACTAACGCTTCAATCAGAAAGAATGGCCCCCAAATTTGTCAATGTACATACAAAAGGAGAGTACCACCATAGCGGATACCTAGGCAGAGGCGCAAGAATCACCCGTTGTTCGTCGCTTGTATCTTGGGGAACGTATCTCGTTTCAAAGCAACTAGAACACTCTTCCCACGCTTCACGAATGACGAGCAACGTTTAAATATGACCATTGTGAAAATGTTGCCGCTTGTCCATGCTTGATACCCTGCGCATCCACGACATTCCACACAATGGCTTCCTCTACCAAAAACCGTTTTCCTGTCTTTGAAATCCGCACTCCCCGGTAATCATCGATGTAACCGTGAGATTCTGCTCGTCGCAGCATGTCTGCCCGTTCGGCCCGGTTGATTGGTTCCGCGGTCAATCGAGATGGGGTTTGTACAAGCTGCTCCCAGTCCATCTCCCAGAGTGCCAGAGCCGCACAATTACCATAGTTCAAAATGGGATCATCTTCTAGTCCATGAGAGACCACTACCATCGAACTCTTCGACAATCGTACAGCCTGTTCCAGAAACGTCCCTGTACGATCGATCAATTCTTTGGCCAGCCAATGTCGATAACTGTCTAAGAGGAGTTGAGACCATTGGACCACGTGCGGCTGTTGCCAATGCGCTCCTTCGTCCCATTCTAGAGAACCCTGTGAATTATCGATCATTTCAACCCATTATATTCGTTTAACCCATCACTCGCTAAGCTCACGTTCGCTTAAGAGAGGGCCACAGAAAGAATTCAGAACGCTCCTGACGCACATTCATTGCCAATCACCATACAATATTTTATGCTGAAGAGAGAAGAACGTGCGAAGAATTCCTCTATTCTTGAATAGAGGTGCCCTAGAAAGAGAGGTGGTAGCATGCCGACGACACCAAGCAGTCTCAAATTCACGTATGAGGACTACCTGGGCTTCCCGGAAGATGGGAACCGTCATGAACTCATCGATGGAGAACACTACGTGACACCAGCTCCACTGACCAAACACCAACGAATTTCCTCAAATCTCCTCGCTCATATTCATCATCACTGCCAACATAACAATGCAGGGCTCGTACTGGCCGCTCCGACAGATGTGGTGTTTTCAGAGGCAGACGTCGTACAACCCGATTTGGTATTCATCGCCAAAGCCCGACAACACATCGTCACACGGGAAAATATCCAAGGGGCTCCGGACTTCATTGTCGAGATTCTCTCCGATTCGACCAGGCGACGTGATGAGCGGACGAAACGAACGTTATATGAACGACATCAAGTTATGGAATATTGGATCATTGATCCGGAACTTGAGACCGTAAAAATCTTTCGTCTAAAAGAGAGTCGTTATATGTTGGCCGGAGAAACTACCTCCGAACAACCTAAGACAATCCTCTCAACTCCCATCCTTCCGAGATTTTCCATCACTCTTTCAGACGTTTTTTCGTAAATAGAGCAAATCCCATTCATAAAAAATTACCCATACAATACTTTCTATATTTTCAGAAAAATTTTCATTCATCTTAATGATGCCTACCATGTGAAAATGAGACAGGCAAGTCCTGACTCACCAAAATCTTTCAAAGTTTCCATGTGTCATTCGATCAACGACACAAGTCCGGAAGAAGGGAATACATACATTCGACGATTTGGTCAGGGGAGGCATGATCGGTGGGAATGATATGGTCGGCGGCAGCTTGGTATTTGGGCGTTCGGTTGGTCAAGATTTCTTCGATTTCTTCAACAAACGTTTTGGTTCCCGACAAAGAAGGGCGCTGAGTATCCCCACCGATCCGGGACGCGATGGTTGGGATTTCAGCCGTCAGCCAAAAGGTCACACTATTCGTCTTGAGAGCAGCAACGTTTTCCTCTCTCAAGATCGCTCCTCCACCCGTATCAATCACGAGATGATCCTGGGAACCAAATGCCTTGCACACAGTTGTTTCTAATTGCCGAAAATGATCCCACCCAAACTTTTCAACGATTTCAGGAATCGGTAACTTGGCCCGTGCAATCACTTCAGCATCCGTTGAGACAACGGTTCGGCATAATTTTTCTCCAAGTAATGTGGCCACGGTGCTCTTCCCCGTCCCTCTGTATCCAATGAGTACGATGTTCATCGAAAATGTTCCTCAAGAATCGCTCGCATGACATCGACTGGCGCAGACTCTCCTGTCCATCGCTCAAATTGCCCCACCGCTTGATTCACAAACATCTCAACACCACGAATCGTCCGGCACCCTGCCTCGCGAGCTTCGCGCAGGAGTTGCGTTTCCAGCGGATTATAGACAATGTCCATAACGGTCAGGTCTGGCTTCCACAGAGACTTCTCAACACAACTCGTGTCGACATGTGGATGCATGCCGATGGGCGTACAATGAATCAGTACGTGAGAATCAGCAATACCTGATGCAAGCGATTCCTGATTGACAGGAGCCTCCGAAACGGAAACAGCCGTTCGTTCTCGCAGATCCTTGACCAAGGAAGCCCGTTCCCTCTCATCAATTCCCAGGATCGTGAGGTGCTCAATTTCTCCTTCAACCACCAGGCCAAAGGCAATGGCCCGAGCAGCCCCTCCTGATCCAAGCAGCAAGATTCTCTGTCCTGTGAGCTGAGCCCCACCCAGACGAAGTGCCTGTAGTGCCCCTGTTGCATCAGTGTTATATCCAGTCAGTGTGTCCTGATTCTTGATGATCGTATTGACTGATCCGATATGACGCGCCGTTGCGTCTATCTCGTCCAGGTATGGCATCACTGCGACTTTATGCGGAATGGTGACACTAAACCCCCGCAGATTCCCTAACGCGCGAATGCCGCGAATCGCGCCTTCAACATCATCCACCACCGGCAACGCCAAATAGACAAAATTAAGGCCGAGATGGCGAAAGGCGGCATTGTGGATGGCCGGAGATAATGAATGATGCACGGGATTGCCCAGCACACCACACAATTGCGTTTTCGTCGTAATCGTCATTGCCATTTCTCCAATTTCACATATTTCTTCGACATCCACGTAGCCAACTCCAAGAACGTCCGTTGCGTGAGACGCTGCCCGGCGCTGAAGCTGTATGTTCCTATTTAGAACGTATGTGGATTCGCTCTTCTCTTACATACACGAGGTAGGAGTTATCACATACTCATGAGGAAAAACTCAACTTATGAAGATCGAAAAAATAGCAAGAAATGCATACCGTCGAGATATGCAATGCAAAAAGACGACCACGAGGCGGGAGCATAATAAAAAACCGGGGAGAAGCGATGCTCTCCCCGGTAAGGTTATGAAGAATTGACCTCTCGACTTATCGAGATGTCTTTTTGCGAGTCGAAGCTTTCTTCGCACGCACAGCGGCTTTCTTGACTGGCTTTTTCTTGACGACTTTGGCCATGAGCTCACCCCCTTTCCTTAAAAAAATCTTATCGGAAGTTATCGGATTACCTTGATGATTCCTAAAGTCTTTTTTCTAGGAAGAGACTGGGACTCACCTGGTCATCGAGAAGAGGGTAGGCGTGTGCAACTTATACAAGCCGGAACTCACTATCCAAATGTGCTTTCCCGGCATGCAAGACACAAACGCCAGGGGAAAGAAACACTGCGCCTTACACGCAGAACACCTCACACGTCGATTGGAATGGTTCTGGTAGAAAAAGGGCTGGGATTAAAATGGAGACGACGGCTAGAAGTTTACCCGTAACGTCAGCGCACCAACATGAACAGTGCTATCCCACTCACCATTGAGGACGGCACCGTTGTTGCTATTGCTGACTCCACGGGTCTGACGCAACAAGACCTGATAAGCAAGATCCACACCAATGGCCTTGTTCCCGAAATGGTCGCACCGCAACAGACCTAGCAAATATCCTCCCGTCTTGCACAAGAACCCAATGCCTACCGAAGGCGCACTATACGCAGAGTCCGGAACACCCGGTTCGAATGTCGAGCTGGGAATAGGGCTTTCCGAATACACATACCCGGCTCGTACGGTCGTTTCCCAATCAGGGAGCCAGCGAGGTTGAAGCCACCGGTATTCGGTGCCAATCATCAACACGAATGCATCATTATAGTTGCGAGGAAATGGCACGGACGCGCCGTTTGAGAGGTTTAAGTTGAGATCGTTAAAATCTCGCCAATCCTCATAGTCCACATCAATTTCAATTTTCCATTCACGGAATTGATCACGCATGGGCCACACAGCAATCGCCCCCGTGAAGACATTGGGAAGCTCGATCGTCGTTCTGGTATCAGCGATCAACCCTCCGTTCGCGAGAAATTGTCCTTTCAAATTCAAATCAGCTCCACTATGGAACACAAAAGCCACATTCAGCAAGGGTTTTCCGTCATCGTTTCGGAACGGCGTCCACAGAACACTAGCATTGAACCCGAGAGCCGTATCTTTCCCATTCGCTTCAAGTGAAGTCCCGGCAGGCAGACCGAACGCATTGCCTGCAGCAGCTGTTTGTTTGAATTCACCCTGTCCTTCCCCGATAAAACTTGCAAACGTGTAAATGTCCAGCCCGCCCCCAACCGCGATATACTCATTGAGTTTCCACGCCACCGTAGGCTTAATATCGATGAGCGGCAACTCGACATTGGAGGCAACCAGGGCCAGCTGACTCGAGTCCGGATAATCGACGCTGATCCCAAATGGGTTCGTCAACCCGATCCCCACACTCCAACCCTTGAATAATTCGCTACCAAGATCGCCAAGATTAGCTGTAAAATACAAATGGGTTGGGGGCGGATACGCCACCGTTCCACCAAAATCACCCTTCATCTTTGTCCCGTTCGCACCCTTGTACGTGACGTTGGCCCCGACCATCAACGCCCCGCCTGAAAACTGAACCCCGCGCAATTGCGTGATACCCGCAGGGTTAAAGTGTATCGCCGATGGGTCATTGGCTTGAGCGGCAAAAGCCGTCCCCTGTCCAGTTGCCGCTGCGCTTTGATCCAACACGCGAAACGCCGCTCCCTCGGCAATCTCTAGAGAAGCCGACACAACAACAAGCACAACCCAAAGCTGAACAACAAGCGTACGCGAGAGAGATGTGAGGAATTGCAAAGATACCCCCTTGCTGCAGGTGGACCAGGCCTCTATTGTAGAAAGCGAGGCGCAAGTGTACGAGAAATATCCTCGTGATAGCAATATCGTGTGAATGTACGGAGTCTCATGACCGAACAGTTCACACGGCTATCGTGCGTGCCATTGCACATGATACTGTCAGCAGGATTTTCTTGTTGGAATCTGTAAAACCAGTTACAATTTAGCATCGCTGTTTGAACAGAGAACCTCGTGAATATCACAAAATTACTCCATACGCGAATGCGCGTCAGCAACATGGAACAGACGATTGCCTTTTATCGAGACCTTTTGGGACTCGAGGTCGTTGAACAAAAGGTGTCGCCTCGCGGCTCACATCTTGCGTTTCTCGCCACACCGCACAGCGAAGAGCTGATTGAATTATGCAGTTTCCCTGCGAGCGGTCAGGTGACCGTCCAAGAGGACCTCGTCCACCTCGCGTTTCAAGTCGACAATCTTGACGAGACCATCAAAGAACTCCAGGACAAACAGGTCCCCATCACCGATGGCCCCACCACATCGTCATCGGGAAGCCGTTTTATTTTTATCGATGCCCCTGATGGATACGAAATTGAATTGATTGAACGCCCACCCGGTGTTGCAATCGTCTAGCGAAACCGTTCCATTGGTATTACATGAACAATACCTTACACTCCAGCCCAAAGCAATCAGACACGCCAACCGATCTTACACTCAAACTCCGCAACCTCCCCCATCAGCCTGGGGTGTACCTCTTTAAAAACGCGCACGGGGATATCCTGTACATAGGTAAAGCGGCCGTCTTATCGGACCGTATCCGTTCGTACTTCCAGAAGGGAGCTGATCTCACTCCCAAAACACTTGTGCTCACCTCACGCATTCATGATCTGGAAACCATCGTCACACAATCGGCATTAGAGGCCTTGCTCCTCGAAAGCAACCTCATCAAACGCCACCGCCCACCATTTAACGTGGTGCTGCGGGACGACAAACAATACCCCTACCTGCGCCTACCCATCAAAGAGGACTTTCCTCGTCTCTCGATTGTACGAAAGGTCAAAAAGGACGACGCGTTGTACTTTGGCCCATATGTGCCGACAGGAGCCATGCGAGAAACCATTAAAATCATTCGAAAAGTCTTTCCACTCGCCACATGTACCATTGACATTGACGGGACGGCAGACCGGGCCTGCTTAGAATTTGAAATCAAACGGTGCATGGCCCCCTGCACAGGCAATCAAAGCAAACACGACTACCACCGTATCGTCAAACAGGTCCGGATGTTTCTGGAAGGGCGAGATCGGGAACTGGTCGATGCACTCCGCAAGGACATGCATGCGGCAGCCGACCGTGAAGAATTTGAAGAAGCCGCTCGCTTACGTGATCGCATCACCAACGTTGAAAAGACCTTGCAAAAACAACGTATTACGCAAATCGACACCATTGACCAAGATGTCCTAGGCCTCGCCCGATCCGGCTCATCCGTAGACCTGCAAATACTCTTTGTCCGTGGTGGCCTCTTGATTGGCCGAAAAGATTTCTACTGGAATGACGTAAAGGATATTCCTGACCATGAACTGATCCGGTCGACCATTGAACAATTTTATAATAAAGACCTGTTGCCTCCGAAGGAATTATTATTATCAACCGATGTGCCTGATAAAGAACTGCTCACGCTCTGGCTCAGTGAAAAAAAGGGCCAAAAAGTCAGGATTCTTGTCCCTGAACGTGGCGGAAAATCTCACCTACTACGGTTGGCTCACGACAATGCAGCCGTAGCCCTCGAGCATCATCTGCAGAAACATCACCGGGAGCGAGAGGCACGCAGCGCCTTACAACAACTCCTGCACTTACCGCAGCCACCCACTCGCATCGAAGGGTTTGATATTTCCAACACGATGGGCTCGCAATCCGTGGCATCCATGGTGGTTTGGGAAAATGGACACATGAAAAAGTCCGATTACCGGAAGTTTAAAATTACAACGGTTGAAGGAGCCAACGATTTTGCCAGTATGGAGGAAATCATGTTTCGACGGTATGGCGGCACATTAGCAACAGATAAACGGAAAGCCCTGCCGTTTCCGGATGTCATACTCATTGATGGGGGCCTCGGACAATTAGGAGCGGCAATCAATGCCATCAACACACTTGATGTCCCTCCAATGTCGCTATTCGGGTTAGCCAAAGCAAAGGGCGAAAAAGAAGAGCGGATCTTTCTTCCTGGCCAACACACGCCCATCGTCCTGTCACCACAGTCACACGTCAGTCAACTTGTTCAGCTTATTCGAGATGAAGCGCACCGTTTTGCCCTCCGCTACCATCGTCGGCTCCGCAGCAAAGCCGTGATACCCATTCAACCGGGACGACGGCCAACACACCGCCAACAACGCACACGGCCATCATGAACACCACACATCGTTCATCATCGAAGCGCATGCCGAAAGGACGTCATTGACGATATGAACAATACCCGCACGATGTTGACGTGGCTCGTCAGCGTATTTGTCGCCATGCTGGCCTTATCACTGGTCAGTCAACTCGTTGACGAAGCCGGCCCTCCGATTGTCTTAGATCCCGAACACAAACTGGAAATCCCTCCACCACCTCAATCCATGTACAAACTCGGAAAGGAAGCCATAGGGCAAACGTTGTCAAAAGATCAGCCCCCCATCCAAACACCGACTCAGGAACAGGACTCGGATCTCACACCTTCATCAAACAAACACCAACACACATCAAGCGATACTGAAACACCGCACGTGCCCAGAGAACACTGAACGCCAGGGTCTCTCCATACCTCCCCATCCACAGACAACCCGGTGATGCATGACGCCCGCATCTGTTCTCTTACACCCGCGTCAACCACACCATCACATTCCTCGGGACAACCATTTCAAGAATTGACGAAACATCCCCGAAAAAGGAATGGAATCTTTCGATACATCAGAGGATTATTGGACGCGCTGCCTGCTTTACCCGTGCAGAAGATTATCGAGTCGCGCGATGTACTCCTCATAACTTTGCGACGCATGATGGCTGACTCTCACTTCCATACCACACAACACTCCATTCTCGATGTTGTATCAAACGGAATCTGTATTATTCGTCAAGACTGGACCGTGATATGTTGGAATACCGTTCTGAGCGACTGGACAGGATATTCAAAAACGTCCGTTGAGGGACGAACACTCGGCGAAACGTTTCCGCATTTTACAAGCGCCTCTTACCGCGCTCGCCTGGCCCCATTATTTTCCGGTCACGCTCCGGTAACCTTCACATCACAAGACCATCCGCAGTTATTTCCTGCACTGTTGCCTCACGGCACCCCTCGCCTCCAACACACGATTGCTCACGCTATTCGCTCAACCACGGACGACTCATGGGACATCATGTTTGTCGTGCAAGATGTCACGGCTGTAGAAGAGACCATTCACAGATCGGCCTACTGGCGTCAACAGGCCAACCGGGAAATAAAAAAACGGCAACACGCCGTGCGAAAGCTTCGATCTCTATCTGAACGGTATCGTTTAGCCACTGAAGCCGCACGCATTGGGGTCTGGGAATTTGATATTCCCACAAATGTGCTCAAATGGAGTGACCAGATGTTTTCGGTCTTTGCCGTTGATAAACATACCTTCACCGGAACATTCAACGATTGGGCCCGTACCGTCCATCCGGAAGATCTCCCTCAAGCCATCGAAAAAATGCAGAAGGCTTTGCACGATAAGAATGGATATCATACGGATTTTCGAATTATCTGGCCCGACAAATCGATCCACTTGATCAAAGCCCATGGCCTGGCCCAACTCGATGAACACGGTAATCCCTACCGTATGAGTGGAGTGAATTGGGATATTACGGAACAACGAGAAATTCAGACCAATATGGAGGAACGCGCCAGACTGATCGAGCTTGAAAACATCCTCATTCAACGCTTAAGCCTAGAAGGTCGGTTGGAAGACATGCTGCAGGAATGTGCAACGATTATCGTAGAGCAGCTTCATGCCACATTCGTACACATTTGGCTCATGAACGAATTGGATGGCAGGCTCGAACTGGCAGGCGAGGCTCGTCTCAAGAGCCACAACCAGGATCGATCGAGTCACCCTGTGCCGACCCAGGACTACCTGCACCGAATTGTGTCCCTCGGTCAGCCTTATATCTCACACGATGTCTCCGACGACCAATCCCTGCGTGAATATGTGTCAAACATCGACGAACACGTTCTTGCCTTTGCCGGATATCCCTTGTCTATCAACGATCGGGTGGTTGGCGTCATGGCCCTCTATTTTCCATCTGCTCTCTCGCCACTTCTGACTCAAATGCTGGAACGCGTCACGGGGAGCATCGCCTTAGGGATCACACGAAAACAGGCAGAGGAAAAGGTCGGAGAGCTAAGCCATTCCAATGCCTCGATTCTGGCTTCAGCGGGAGAAGGAATCTACGGCCTGGACTTACAGGGCCATACCACATTCGTCAACCCGGAAGGCGCCAGACTCTTAGGCTATGAACCTGACGAACTTATTGGCCGGCCCATGCATGCCACCATGCATCACACGAAGCCTAACGGCACTCCCTATTTATTTGATGTATGTCCCATGTACAAAACCCTTAAAGATGGAACGGTCAATCGCATTGAAGATGAAGTGTTGTGGCGTAAAGATGGCACGAGTTTTCCCGTAGAATACACCAGCACACCAAGACGCAACGAAGAAGGCCAAGTCATCGGGGCCGTGATTACCTTCCGTGATATCAGCGAACGGAAAGCCTTTGAACGCCGCATGACGGCCGAACACGATGTTGCCCGAGTCCTCACAGAAATGGCTTCATTAGATGAAGCCGCCCCATCGCTCCTCCAAGTCATCTGTACCAGCCTTCGTTGGCAAGTCGGCGCATTCTGGAAACCTCACCCGGAATCACATGAATTAACATCTCTCTGCATTTTTGAAGATACGCCAGGTTCGTACCCACTGTTTGTCCACACAACACGCACGACCACATTTCCCGTTGGAACCGGCCTTCCAGGACGAGTCGCACAATCACGATCGCCCTGCTGGATTCCGGATGTCACCGTCGATGAAAATTTCCCTCGTCGCACTGTGGCCAGCAGCGAGCATCTCCATTCCGCATTTGCCTTCCCCATCTGTATCAACGATCAAATTCACGGCGTAATGGAGTTTTTCTGTCACACTTCGCTCATTCCCGACTCGCATTTGCTCGCCATGATGGAAAACATGGGCCGGCACATCGGGCAGTTTGCCGAGCGAAAAGATGCGGAAAGCAAAGTCGCCCAGTGGGCACACTTACTGGAACAACAAAACCATGAACTTGAAGAAGCTCGAGATGATGCTCTTGCCGCAGCAAAGGCAAAAACCGATTTCCTCGCCACCATGAGTCATGAAATCCGAACACCAATGAATGGCATCATCGGCATGACAGGCTTGTTGCTCGACACTTCTCTGAACGACGAGCAACGCGATTTAACGGAGACCGTCAAATATTCCAGCGAAATGTTATTGAAAATCATTAACGATATTCTAGACTTTTCGAAAGTCGAAGCGGGAAAGCTTCAACTGGAAACGATTGATTTTGACCTTCGAACCGCCGTGGAAGATGTGCTTGAACTCCTTGCCGAGCCAGCCGCCAACAAGGGCATTGAACTCGTCGCCCTCGTGTATGCCCATACGCCCACCGCGTTGCAAGGCGACCCAGGCCGGCTTCGGCAACTCCTGATGAATCTTATCGGAAATGCCATTAAGTTTACCGAGGCCGGCGAGGTGGTTGTACAAGTTTCCGCCGAGAATCATCAAGATCAGACCGTCGGCATTCGATTTACCGTCACCGATACCGGCATCGGCATATCCGAAGACGCACAGCGACACCTCTTTCAGTCCTTTAAGCAGGCTGATAGCTCTACCACAAGAAAGTATGGCGGAACGGGATTGGGATTGGCCATCTGCAAAAAAATTGTCACGCTCATGGGTGGAGAGATTGGCGTCACAAGTACGCAAGGACAAGGCAGCACATTCTGGTTTACCGTTTCATTCAATCGGCAAGCCACCGACACACCGTGCCTCCAAATCCGTACATCCTTATCCGGCGTTCATGTCTGCCTGGCCGAAAGTCATCCCACAGTTCGCTTCCTCATCCAACATTATGCGCAAAGTTGGAATATGACGTGTACCGCAGCAGCGCAAGGCGCAGAAGCACTGGAATGCTTGCGCACGGCGGCGGCGCAAGGCAATCCCTGCGAGTTGGTCATTGTGGACCAACAACTTCCAGACATGAGTGGAGCCGAATTTGCCCAACACGTGAAACGGGATCCTGCCCTCACACACAGTCGCCTCATTATGCTGTCGTCTCGTGGACAGCGAGGTGAAGCTCGACAGGCCAAAGAAGCCGGATACATGGCGTACCTAACTAAACCCATACGACAGGAACAATTGTACCGATGTTTAACGATAACCATGGGCTCACCGGCTCAACCGGTCAACACAGAGCACCATTTGATTACCCGTCACTCCGTCGAGGAACTGGAAACACGGTCAAGAGTCCGTATCCTGCTGGCGGAGGATAATCTCGTCAATCAAAAAGTCGCCACCAAAATGCTCGCGAAATTAGGATATCGCGTTGATGTCGCCATGAACGGGAAGGACGCCGTTCATGCCGCAACCACCATGGCCTACGACGTCATCCTCATGGATTGCCAGATGCCAGAAATGGATGGATTTCAAGCCACAAAAGAAATTCGTCGCCATGAAGCGTCCAATGAGCGACAAGCAACGAGCGACGAGCCACACGAAACGCGTCGCGTACCCATCATCGCCTTGACGGCCAATGTCTTAGAGAGCGACCGCACGACCTGTCTTGAAGCCGGGATGGACGACTTTCTTGCCAAGCCGGTTTTGATGGAAACATTGGAACACACCTTGCGCCGCTGGACGACGGAAGCACATCGGCAACACAGCGTAGAATATTCCTTCGAAGAATCAGGTCAGGATTACCTTCTATCGTCGATACCCGGCATGACGAGCCTTGGTGAACGTCCTCCATTGGACCTGCGCGTCCTGGACGACTTGCGAACATTGGGAGGGGAAGAAGACCCCGATTTCTTCATATCGGTCATCGAACAATTTCTCCAAGATATCCCGCGTCATATGGATGGCATGCATCAAGCCGTTCAATGCCAAGCGCCCGACAGATTGATGAGCGCGGCGCATGCCTTCAAAGGCGGATGCCGCAATATTGGGGCAATACCGCTAGCGGACCTGTGCCTCCGCCTTGAGCAGATAGGGCGAATGGGAACGGTCGAAGGCGCATCGAAACTACTCAACAATCTAAAAACCGAAGAGGCGCGCATCCAAGGTGCGTTGCATCACTACATGAAACACTATACCCCTCAGCGAAGGTAGACCATCGTGTCTGGCATGCAAATGCGAGCATCGAAATGTCTTGACAGCAGCTTCACCATATTGAATGGATACCATCATGTCGTCTTCTCACTCAACAACCTCTTACCTTGAATCCCGCCGAGCCTTTTTGTCCGCTGCAGGCCTGAGGCTAGGAGCGTTGGCCATAGCCGTTTCCGGATGGTCTTCACACCTGTCGCTTGCCAAAGAAACGGAGCCTTATATCAAGGTCGGAATTCTGCATTCCTTAAGCGGGACACTCGCCACCAATGGACAATCCGTTATCGATGGGATTCTCATGGCTATTGATGAAATTAATGAGCAGGGCGGATTGCTTGAGAAGAGGCTCAAACCGATCATCTCAGACGGCGCGTCCAATCCGGCGACGTTCGAGCAAAACGCCGCAACCCTCATCGGACAAGATCGCGTTCACACCATTTTCGGGTGTTGGTCGTCAGCCAACAGAAAGTCTGTCAAACCCGTCGTCGAACGCGAAGACCACTTGCTCTGGTACCCCGTGCAATACGAAGGGCAGGAGCAATCGCCATCTATCATGTACGGCGGAGCCGCTCCGAATCAACAAATCCTTCCAGCCGTGCAATGGGGAATCCAACAATTCGGCAAACGGATCTTGTTAGTCGGGTCCGATTATCTTTTTCCCCGTGCGGCTAATCGCCTCATCAAGTCGTTTCTGCCGCACTATCGTGGACACGCAACCGGGGAACTCTATCAACCGTTAGGCAAGCAAGACTTTCGCCACATCCTTCATACCATCAAGCAGACCAAACCCGACTTTATACTCAATACGATCAATGGAGACAGTAATCAAGGCTTCTTCCAGAGTCTTGTCGACGCCAACCTTACCGCCCATGATATCCCCGTAATCTCTACGAGCATTGGAGAAGATGAACTGCAACAAATCGGTATAGAACTGACTCTCGGGCATTATTCCGTCTGGAATTACTTTCAAAGCATCGATTCGCCGAGTAACCGCAGGTTTGTCGCGAACTTCAAGCGGCGATATGGCCAAGACCGGGTCACCGGCGATCCTATTGAGTCGGCCTACTCCCAAGTGCACCTGTATGCCATGGCGGTGCGGAAAGCGGGAACGCATTCCATCTCCGAAATCCGCCAGGCGGCCAAAGGGTTAATTTTCGGAGCGCCACAGGGTCTCATCCGTATCGATCCAGAGAATCAACACACCTGGAAAGTGACGCGAATCGGGAGAGTGCAAGATAACGGTCAATTCACCGAAGTGTGGAAATCCCATGAACCGCTTCACCCGAATCCATATCCGATGCCTCCTCGTTAATCCCATGCTCTTCCCCTCAACACAGCGGAGTTTCAGAGCCAAAGTCGTCGGATTGGTGTTAGCCGCAACGTTCTGTCCAATCATGATAGTGGGCATACTCTGGGATCTCCAACATCGCTCGAACCTGCAACATACGTATCAAGGCATCTTACAACTGCAAGCCACGCAAACCGTCCAGCAGGTTGACCTCCTACTCAAAGAGCAGATACAGCACGCTGCATTGCTCGCCAAGAGTACGGAACTACAGCGGGACATCGTTCGCTTGCTGGCCGCTCCCCCTTCGAGCAACGCGTATTTTCTCATTCAATTTCGTTTGCATCGACAACTCGAACAGATGATGAATCTCTACCCATGGATCAGAGAGGCTCATATTAATCATCCCCACACAGGCATCGCCTTGATCGCGACGAACCCGCAACGAATCGGAGTCCCGTTTCAAGGAACGATGAAACAGCTGGCATCGCTGTCCACAGGAAACCCGTTCTCCTCCTCTGTCGTGGCCTCGCCATTTCCTCTTATCAATGCTCACAATCAGATTGAGACACAGCTGCCCATTCGCCAAATCTATGCCCCTATCCAAGGAACGCATGAGTTGACGGGCATCCTGACGCTTTTCGTAGATGCCCCACATGTTGCAAAGAATTTTCGGAAAGATGCCCCTCTCCTACAACAGTTACAGATCACGACACTCGACATCTATCTCGTAAATGAGGAAGGAGTCATGTTAAGTCCTTCGGCGTTTGAAGATTCGCTGAAAGCCAAAGGAGCCATTTCACGACGCACACAACTTGAACAACGGCTCGAAGTCCCCGGCGAACACACTCCGACCCAAGCCTTTCTGCATTGCCAACACATGAGGCAAAATCCTACGGAAGCTCAAGCATTTCAGATGACCGGCTACCCTGATTATCGGGGTATTCCGGTCGTCGGAGCCTGGAGTCCGGTTCCCGACACGTCCTGGTGCATCATTGCGGAAATTGACGAGGCGGAAATGCTCCAACCCCTCACGGACTTTCAAGCAACCGCCTGGGGAACTCTTGCGATCATGACGATACTGTTCGGAATTGCCGGAACGGTGCTTTCCCGGTATCTGATTGGCCCGCTCCACTCGCTCATGACAGTTGCGCACAACCTCGCCAATGGCCATCGAACCATTCGTTGGCAAGGAAAACGGAGAGATGAAATTGGTCAACTGGGTCTCACATTCAACCAAATGGCGGATGTGATCGACCAGACCATGGAACATCTGGAAAATAAAATTCAAGAACGCACAGAAACGCTTGCTCAGGCAAATGGCCAACTTACGCAAGAAATTCATGAACGACAACAAGCCGAAGCCGAACTGCGCATCAGTGAAGAACGATACGCGCTTGCCGTAGAAGCCACGAGCGCAGGACTCTGGGATTGGAATGTCAGACAGAACACTGTGTATTATTCGCCTCAACTCCTAAGGCTACTGGGCCGCCGCGATTCGGAATTAACTCAAACCCTCGAAGCCTTGACGTCACTCATTCATCCAGCCGACATCCATCACGCAACCACAAGCCTCCAGACGCATCTGAAGCAACGAACGCCGTACAATATAGAATTTCGCCTCAACACCAAACAGGCACAGTACCGTTGGGTGCATGCACGAGGACAGGCCATCTGGGATACAGAGAATCAACCCATTCGCATGGTGGGATCGATTAACGATATTCACGACCGTCACGTCGCAGAAAGCCGTCTTGCCACCCAACATCGTGTCACCAAAGCCCTGTCGGAATCTTCGTCATTGGACGAGGCGACACAGCCCATACTTCAAGCTATTTGTACAAACCTTGAATGGCAAATGGGAACATTCTGGCTGCCACTTCACAATACCGCCCAATTAGCATGCGTGAACACCTGGGAAGACACGCCCGGTTCTCACCCACGGTTTCTGGCCGCAACGCTGGAGACGAACGTTTCGCCGTCTGAAGGTTTGATTGGTAGTGTCTGGAAAAGCGGCAAGGCTGAATGGGTGTACGATGTGACCACCTTTCCCAATTTTTTCCGTGCGGCTCTTGCCGCACAAGAATATCTCCACACAGGCATTTCCTTTCCAATTGTCATATCGGAAAAGGTCTATGGCGTCATGGAATTTTTCTCTCATGACGCGAGAGAGCAGGATCAGACTTTGCTGTCCATGCTTGAAACGATCGGACGTTCCATTGGCCAATTTATTGAGCGAAAAAAAGCCGAAGCGGAAGTCACGCGCGGGGCCTTCGCCTTAGAACAACAAAATCACGATCTGGCCATTGCCAGGGATCAAGCCCTGGTTGCCGCCCAAACACAAGCCGAATTTCTCGCAACCATGAGTCATGAGATTCGCACACCCATAAACGGCGTGCTCGGCATGACTCAACTCCTCCTTGATGCCGACCTGGACGACATTCAACTTGAAATTGCACATACTATTCAGACAAGCGGAAAAAATTTACTCACCATTATCAATGATATTTTGGATTTCTCAAAAGTTGAAGCCGGGAAAATGCAATTGGACATCGTGCCATTCAACCTTCGGACCATTGTCGAGGAGGTATTGGATACATTTGCCGAAAGCGCGAGAGTCACACACATCGAACTCGGTGCCCTGATCCATACGTCAACACCGACCGCCCTCCTCGGAGACCCAGGACGGCTTCAGCAAATCCTTCTCAATCTCATTAGCAATGCCATAAAGTTTACAATACACGGCGACGTCTTTGTTCACGTGACGGCCACGGAAGTCGTCGACGCACATGCCCGCATCCGTTTTGAAGTCAAAGATACCGGGATAGGCATTCCCAAAGAAGATCAGAAAAAGCTCTTTCAGGCTTTCACGCAGGTTGACGGCAGCACAACCAAGCAATACGGCGGAACGGGTTTGGGACTTGCCATTTCCCGGCATCTGGTGACACTCATGAATGGCGTGATTGGAGTAGAAAGTGTGGCGGGAAAGGGCAGTGTCTTTTGGTTCACCGTCACGTTGCCAATACAGTCTTCCGCCGCCGCATGTCCAGAGAGTCACCCCTCATCACTCAAAGACATTCGACTGTTTTTTGTCGACACCTATGAAAAAAATCACCACATTCTTGAACATTATTCGACCGCCTGGGGCATACCGTTTTCCAGTTCCTCAAGTGGACAGGAGACACTGGAGTCACTACGGACGGCCGCACGAAACGGCCAGGCCTACAATGTCGTCATTATCGGACAACAGACCTCCGGTGGGGACAAGTACGAACTGGCGCAGGCCATTAAGGCCGATCCCCTTCTCGCCGACAGCCGATTAATCCTCCTCACCGCACTCGGTCATCGGGGGAATGAGCAGCAAGCCCAACAAGCGGGATTTATCGGGTATTTGCGAAAACCGATACATCAATCACAAGTCTACCTTCGGCTGAGCATGGCCATGGGGCACAGAATCGAACCCATTGAATCACTACCTCAACAGTTGCCCACTCCTCATGCGTCAACGAAGAAACAGTCGAATCCCGGACAGGTGTTGTTGGCCGAAGATAACCAGGTCAATCAAAAAGTCGCCGTTGGAATGTTGAAAAAGTTGGGTTACCACGTCGATGTCGTGCACAATGGGCAGGAAGCGCTCCGAGCAGCACAAGAGAAGGTCTATGCCCTCATTTTCATGGATTGTCAGATGCCTGAGATGGACGGCTATCAAGCGACGAAAGAAATTCGTCGCTGTGAAGCGTCACGCGTGAAGCATGAAGCCTCCAACGAGATACGAGCAACACACGGCGAGCGACGCAGCACGCCTCACGTCCCGATCATTGCGATGACCGCCAACACCATGCAAGGCGACCGGGAACAATGTCTTGAATCAGGCATGGACGACTTTTTACCGAAACCAGTTTCTCTAGAGGCCCTCGACGAGATGTTGCGTCGGTGGATGACCGTGGAAGATGCCCCACCCATGACCACCGTGATCCCACACAAACCAGAGTCGACACATTCGACGTCATCCTCATCCGTCGCATCGGATACCGAGCAACCCCCATCCGTCGACATGCACGTGCTGAATGAACTTCGATCATTAGGCGGCAATGACGATCCAAGCTTCTTTGCTTCAGTGATTGAACAATTTCTGGAAGACATTCCCCGACACCTCGATGGCATCCGGAGAGCTATCGAACAGCATGATGCCGATAGTCTCATGAAGGCCGCCCACGCATTCAAGGGGAGTTGCCGAAACATTGGAGCCCAACCGCTAACCGACGCATGCTTTGCCCTCGAGCAGGTAGGGAGAGGAGGAACGACCGAGGGTACCCTGCCGCTACTCACACAACTCGAAGCGGAAATATCCCGCATACAATCGGTGTTACAGTTGGAAATTCAATCGAAAATTTCTTCATAAACCGCTGTTCTCCATGCCCTTCAACGTAGGCGTCTCGTGCATGCGCAAGCTCTTGCCATCACTCAGACCGGAGTGTTCACGATGACATTGTCAATCAACCGGACTTTTCCTAGACGGACAGCTCCAAGCAGCACCATCTTTTTGCGAGTATGGTTCAGGGGCTCAAGTGTTTCGGTATGACACACGGCAAGATAATCAATTTTTGCGTTTGATGTCTTTCGTATATGCGCCTGCATCACTGTCTCGATTCTCTTAATTGATGTCTCCCCTTCTCGAATGGACGATGCTCCCATGTTCAACGCTTGATAGAGGACGGGCGCTGTTCGACGTGCCGATGAAGATAAATATCCATTCCGTGAACTTAAAGCCAGCCCATCCGACTCTCGAATGGTTGGACACATGACCATGTTCACACCTTGCCCCAGATCGGTCACCATTTGGTTGAGAATACAGCATTGCTGGTAATCCTTCTGCCCCAAAAAAGCGCGATGGGGCTTGACAAGATTCAAGAGTTTGGCCACAACGGTCGTGACACCTTGAAAATGTGTGCGTCGATGCGCCCCTTCCCAAGGTCTTGTCAGCACGCCCACCGTGACTGATGTTTGAAAACCTGGAGGGTAGAAGTCTTTTCGCGATGGGACAAAAACCACATCTACGCCGGCCTGACGGCAGAGCGCAAGATCGGTTTGACGAGGACGAGGGTATTCATCTAAATCTTCCGTTGGACCAAATTGAAGCGGATTCACAAAGATGCTCACCACTACCGTCCCGCACGATCGCCGGGCGCGTTGCATAAGAGACTGATGCCCGGCATGAAAGGCTCCCATCGTCGGAACAAAACCAAGATGCACGTTGCGAGAGGATTGTCGTGCCCTCCAGAGTTGGAGGGCACGGATTGTTCGAATAATCTTCATCACACACACCACAAACAATGAGTGGTTACAAGACGATCCATGCGGCCCTACAGCCTATAGTACCCATCATCCAGAGAAGGGAGGTGGGATGCAGGCGGGACGATTTCCATAGCGAGTACCGGGAATCACCGTCAACTTTCGAACCTCGCTCGGATCATCGAGTTGCTCAAGCAATGCACTGACGGGTTGATGAAACATCGGATGATTCCAGTGCGGATCAAGTTCGACTAAGGGTTCCAGAACAAATCGGCGAAGATGCAGACGCGGATGAGGAATTGTGAGATGCGGTTCATTCACGATCTGTTGTCCATAAAACAAAATATCAAAATCCATCGTTCGCGGCCCGCTTTGATTCTCTTCATCGCGTCCGAGTGCTCGCTCCGTTTCTTGGCAGATCTCACATAGTTGTCGAGGGTGGAGTGCTGTTTCGAGTTTGGCGACACCATTATAAAACCACATGTGGCCCAAGACACCCTCCGGGTCTATCGGTTGAGTCTCATAATACGAAGACAGCCCTAACAGTTGAGATTGTGGGAGCAAACCCATGAGTGCCACCGCACGATCGCACAATTCCTGGCGATCGCCGACATTACCCCCAAACCCGATAAAAACCGTTTCAGGAGGCATTGTTCAAACTTCCATTTTGCATATTAACTTTTGCAATTTGCCTTGAATGGCTCTACTACCATCCAATCTTCTTCATTCTATCTACCGCTTCAGCCAGCCGTTCTTTCGACGTCGTGACTGTCATCCGAATATATCCTTCCCCGGGATCGCCAAATCCATTCCCTGGTGTGGTCACGATACCAGCTTGCTCTATTAAATGCGCCGTAAATGAAGCCGAGGTATACCCTTTCGGCACCTCAATCCACACATAAAACGCCGCCATGGGATTATCCAGCGTAAGTCCCAACCCCTGAAGGCCGGGCACCAACGTGTCGCGTCGCTCCTGGTAGATGGCTCGCAATCCATCCGTCAGTTGATCATCGGACTCCAACGCGGTAATTCCAGCCTCTTGAATGGCCTGAAAGACACCGGAATCAATATTGGTTTTGACTTTTCCTAACCCACTAATAGCATCTCTATGGCCGACGGCGAATCCAATCCTCCAGCCGGTCATATTGAAGGTTTTCGATAGGGAGTGAAATTCAATCCCGACCTCTTTTGCTCCCTCGGCTTCAAGAAAACTCGCAGGGCGTTGGCCATCATAATAAATCTCGGTATAGGCCGCGTCATGACACACGATGATGTGATGCTCGCGTGCAAAACCCACAACTCGCTGGAAGAAGGCTGTATCCGCGACAACGGAGGTGGGATTGTTTGGAGAATTCAAAAACATGAGCTTGGCTTTTCGCGCGATCTCTACCGGAATGGCGTCAAGGTCCGGAAGAAAACCATTCTCTTTGAGTAACGGCATGAAATGCGACGTCCCGCCAGCAAAGCTCGTGGCAACCGGATAGACCGGATACCCGGGACTTGGGACGAGGACCACGTCGCCAGGATTAATGAATGCCAACGGCACATGCCCAATCCCTTCCTTCGATCCAATTAACGTCACCACCTCGGATGCCGGGTCGGCCTCGACGCCAAATCGCCGCTTATACCAATTGGCCACCGCGGTTCGAAAGGATAACATGCCATCATACGAAGGGTATTGATGATGCCTCGGATCTTCTGCCGCTTGCTTGAGTCGATCGATGATCGGGGTCGGCGTCGGCAGGTCCGGATCGCCGATTCCAAGATTGATGATATCCATGCCTCTTTCGATCGCCTTTCGCTTCATTTCATCAATCGCCGCAAACAAATATGGCGGTAATGTCCGAATACGATCGGCATACGTGATAGGAAATCCACCCATGAATGCTTACTCCTTTGTTAACACCCATAAATAACTAACGTGAAGCGTATCTCGCATTTTGTCGCTTGTTAAAAAGACCGGATGTTTTCCTATTCGAGATACGAGAGACAAGCGACGAACAACGTCTTTTCACCCACGTGGTCCGAACAACGTTTCACGAAACATACGCCCGTGCACGTTACTTCAGCGAGAGGGAGGGAATCAAGAAGCAAACAGGTCGAATGATTAAGAATGGAAATGGGAGATACTTGGCCTACAGCACATCGGCCGTAAGATGCGCAATGAGCCGATCTGCGCAGGCATGGAGCCGCGGGAAGGCCGAACCGGTTTCGTCAAGCAAACGTTCCGGGGTAACACCACCACGAATCATATCTTCAGGGCATTCTCGACATAACGTTCGAGCCCCGTCCTCTTCCAACTCAAGATGAAACAAGAGTGCATAGACCTTCGTTCCATACCGATAGGCTTGAACCGGATAGTGCTCGGAACTGGCGAGCAGTTCGGCATGTTGAGGCAGCGCAAACCCTTCTCCATGCCATTGCCATACATCAAACCGAGTCGGCATGTGCTGAAAAACCGGATCACGTTGTCCACCGGGACTCACAGTCACCGGAACTAAACCAATTTCAAAGTTTTCGCTTGAAGACACAGGTGTTCCCAACACCTGCGTCAGCAACTGCGACCCCAAACACACTCCAACAATTGGAATATTCTTCGATAAAGCCGATTGAACGAAGACACGTTCTTCGGCAAGCCACGGGACAGGATCATTCACCGACATCGGCCCGCCCATCACCAACAAAAAGTCGCCTAGCTCAGGAGGAAGACCATCTCGAGGCACAACATGCTGTCGAACTTCATACCCACGCTGTTCAAGAGAGGACTTGAAGACACCTGGTCCCTCAAACGACACATGCATAAGACAGTGCGCAATTCTCATGATCACTCTTGGGCTAGAAAGGCCGAGAGCAACACGTTTGGTACTCGTTGCTCTGAAATCGTCGCTCGCCAAAGGAAAAGACGTTGCTCGTTGCCCGTCACTCGTCAAAGAAAGATTGCAACGTATGGTAGCGAGATACGAGAGACTATAGCGAATCCAAATAAGTTCCAAACGGAAAAATACAACGAACTCCACGCGGTACAACGATTGAATCAGCGGAAGTTATTTGAAACGGCCATAGCGACGAGAGACGTTTTTTATAGCAACGCTTCTGGAAGGATATTCACATAATAGATGACTACTTAGCGGAGGCAGCCGAAACGGCATGGCCATTGTGGCCATTTTTCTGATTCACGCATTCGACCAGATGCCAAAATCGAAGTGGGTTCACCTTTTTCTTCCGTTCAACGACAAGCGTCGTTCCCTCTAACACCGTATTTAGCGACAAGTCCGTTCGAAACCCTATGTGCTTACAGAGCGGCGAAATCATTTTTTCAACTGCCGCAATCACTTTATTGCCATTGCTAAAATGATTCAACATAATGATGCGACCACCTGGTTTACAAACCCGAATCATTTCACTGATGACTTGTCGGTAATCGGGAACTGCCGTTACCACGTACGCCGCCATGACAATATCAAACGAATCATTCTCCAGTTCCATCTGCGCAGCATCCATCCGTTGCAGAGTCACATGATCCAATTGATGCGTTTGCGTTCGCTTACGAGCTTTTTCCAGCATTCCCTCAGAAAAATCTATTCCCAGCACTTCACAATGCCGTGGATACAACGGCAAGGCTTCACCAGTCCCAATGCCGACTTCCAACACCCGATCTCCAGGCTGTATCGGCAACCCGCGCACGGCAGATTCTCGTGACTGCTGAACCATACGGCCAAAGGTTTGATCATACATTCCTGCATAATTCGAATACACTCGCTCAACCTTATCGAGCTCCATATACCCTCCCAAAGACGCTTTCACTGATTCATTCACACGCATTTGATGAATTAATTATGAATTTACATTATTGAATATGAATTGTGGATGGGGATCTTTAGGGTTAGGCGGGATACCCGGATGTTGGCGCCGTAGTCGGGACGGCCCACCTCCGCATGACGTAGGCCTAATCTACCCAACTTTCTCCATAGAGTCAACTATAGCGAATCTGAATTCGTTCCAAACGTACACAGACCACGAACTCCGCGCGGGACAATGTTTCAACTATCGCGAACCCCAAATACACTTCAAACATGAACATATCATGAGCTCGCGCGGTACCATATCTCAACGAGCGGAAATTCCTATAGCGGACGTTATAGCCGTACCGTTGAACTTTCTCCAATACAACGTGTGTTGTTGCGTTGTGTGCGTGTAGTCAATTCGGCCGAATGTTACGAGGTTTCGCTATAATCCACATGGCTCATGTCGTAACGAGCCATACCGGCAGGTAGCAATCCAACATGCGTACAGACCGCTGCTTTCCGGTTACAATTCTCAGAATACAGGGATTGCAATGACTGATCCGGTTTTCTACAATCCGTGCGTTCATTTGTTCTTATTCACCTTTTTCTCAATGAAAAAGGCCGGGCCTTAAGGAGGATTCTCATGCAGCCCTACCGCGAATTCGCAGTGAACCTGACGGTTTATTTCATATTCATCTTGGCATTCCTTTCCTTGGATGGAACATTCCATCACGCAAAAGCCATTGATATACAACTTACCATGGAACAGGCCCAGCAAGCCTTATCCGATGGTCGTGACACAATGGAAAAAGCTGAGAATGTCGAAGATGTGGCATCCATCATGAAAACCGCTGAGCAGAAAATTCGCGTTGGGGACAATCCAGAAGACAATCCTTGTGGGGCCCATGCCATCTTGCGCACCCGGTATTACTGGTTGGAATACTTTGGTCGGCGGGAGGCTGCCGAGTCGAAGCGCCAGAAGAAACCTATTCGCATGCCGGAAAGTAAAATACAAGAAATTTTGCAAATGCCGTATCTAGAAGTCGAAGTGCGACTGTGCGGCGACGAAGAGTTTTTTGCTGAAGGGGTGGATATCGCTCTACAACAAGGGTCAACCATGGCTCGCCCCGTCGATGTAGGAGCCGCTGAGCGTGGCAAAAAAAATCCTGGCGATATTCCGAGTTACCGGTCTCGGTTCACCGCCAGATTTGCGTATGCCGACTTTGACCCAGAAGCTACCAGCACCTTAGCCGTATTTTTCCCAGACGGGAAATTGATCAATATCGAAGCGGACCTGGCAAAAATTCGCTAAACCCTTTCGGCGTATTTCGTGGCAGAAAAGAACGTATTTCGTCGCTCGCATCTGGTATCTCGTTTAAAAAACGTGCCAATCTTGCTTGTACGAACGACGAGTTACGCTTCACTATTTAATTCCTCCATTCTGAGCGTATACAAATGGTGGTAGAGCCCTTTCCGTTCAAGGAGGGCAGCATGAGGCCCTTCCTCCACAATGTGTCCATGATTCAGGACGAATATTCGATCGGCGGATTGCACGGTCGATAAACGGTGCGCAATGATGACGGTGGTCCGTCCTATCATCAAATTATTGAGCGCGGACTGCACCAACGTTTCCGATTGACTATCTAACGCCGAGGTGGCTTCATCCATAATTAAGATTCGGGGATTTTTTAAAAACGCCCGTGCAATCGCAATCCGCTGCCGCTGCCCTCCGGAAAGATTCACGCCCTTTTCGCCAACCAGGGTTTGATACCCATCGGGAAGAGACAGGATAAACTCGTGGGCATGCGCACCCTGACTGGCGGCATAGACCTCCTCCTCCCTGGCTTCAGAACGTCCATATCGAATGTTCTCAAAAATCGTATCGCCAAACAGGATGCTTTCTTGAGGCACCAAGGCAATGTGACGATAGAAACTGTCCATTTGCACAGCCCGGAGATCATAGCCATCGACCAAGACCATTCCGGCCGATGGATCGTAAAACCTATGCAACAGATTGATAATGGTCGTCTTCCCCGCCCCGGTTGGCCCAACGACAGCCACACGCTCTCCTGGTTGGACCTCAAATGTGACAGACGACAACACCTCCTGCCGTGGATCATAGGCAAAGCGCACTTGATCAAATCGTATGTGTCCCTGTACCGTCGGTAACGCAATTGCCTCAGGCACATCATAAATTTCCGGCTGAGCATCAAGAATCTCAAATACACGAGCCATCGCCCCTTGTGCTTCTTTGAATTGCGCAAATACACGGGCAACGGACCCAAATGGTCCAATCAATATGCCCGCAAATAAGACAAAAGCAAAGAGGTCTCCAGGAGACATCGCGCCTTCAATGACTTGCTTTCCGCCATACCATAAGACAGCCACCGCCATCGCCAACGTCAGTAAGGTGATGACGGGAATAAACACCGAGAGAATGGCCGTGCGTTGCAACGTTATGGACATCAAACTCATAACCCCGGACCTGAATCGTTGTTCTTCACGGTCAGACTGCACATAGGACTTTACAATGCGAATTCCCGACACGACTTCTTCAATCAACGTCGTCAATTCTGCCGTGCGATCTTGAATGTGAGTCGAAAGCGACTTGAGACGGCGACCGAATAGACGGGCAACAACCGCCAGTAACGGCAACAATACCAGGATCAGCACACAGAGGCGCCAATTCATCACCAGCAAGAACCCGACTCCTCCAATCACGGTCACAACATGCTTTGCCGTGTCGATAGGCGTATCGGTTAATGTCGACTGAATGACACCCACATCATTCATGAGACGGGAAACAATTTCTCCCGTTCGCCGCTTGGAAAAAAACCCCAACGAAAGCCGTTGAAAATGAGCAAACAGATGCGTACGAAAGTCACAGATGACCTGTTGAGACACGCGAGCGGTCAAGTAACTATGTCCCATGGACAGGATGCTCTGGCCGAGCATAAATCCCAGAAACAGCCAGATGGTGGCCGTCAATTGCGGGAGGTCACGCTGAACGGTAATGACATCCCACACGTTTCCGGCATAGCGAATCAGCAGCAAATTCAACGCGGCCACACCCATGACCAAGAACGCCGAAAGAGCCATCTGGCTAAGATATGGACGAAGAAATGGGAAGAAACGAGAAAATGTCGTCATCAATCGTTAGCGTCCTTCAACAACAAGAAATTTGAACATAAAATACAAGGTTGAGGAATGTCGAGGATGAAGAGCTGTAGTCAGGGACGTGAGAAGTAGAAGCAAGGGTGAGGCTAGGACATAGTCAACAGGTATGTTTTTTCTCTTGACACATTCGCTTAGTTTGGGCTCGATACATGAGTGTGAAGGTTTGATAGGTATCCTAGAACACGATGGTCCTGTGCCCTCAAACTCATGAGGCTATTTTTTGGTTCTACACCAGAAACCTTAACACACGTATATTATTTTCAGGTGTTCTAGTCTAATTGCGTGACAGACTCAATCATGTTCTTGTTCAATGCAACAAAGTCCGCATGCTCCGTATCATTCACCACGACCTCCGTCAAATTAATAAACAACACGGACTCGTCATTAAACACATCGGAAATCCTGTTGCGCATCGGAGGAATCAGTAAACTCCCAACGTAGGTGTTGAGAGAGGAACGGACTCGAATACGCGTTTTTTTTCCCTGAGTCATGTACTCCTATGGCTCAGACAGAGAGCCGTTAATTACGACGACGCGCGAATTTCATTCGACGACGGAGTTTCTTATGCTTATGTTTTCGCATCTTTTTTCTCCGCTTTTTGACAACACTTGCCATATACCTAATCCCTTACACCTTTCATGGGTGAGTCGACATACCAAGAGTCTCTCAACAGCTGGCAAACAGCATACCGAAGCTGTGTATAGCCTACGGTACCTATCACAGGGTTATAAAAGGTGTCAAGAAACATTCAGAATCTTGGACACGTTCATGAGCGTGAGATACCCCGATCCTCGAAGAAAGTTCTTGACCTCTTCTCTCGCGAACTCGTTATAATGCCCCGTGAATTGGCGACGCATTATGATGTTCCTGGCGGTCACCGTTGTCGCCTTCGGTCATGCCGGAATGCTGATGAGCTGCTCCGCCACCCCGCCACGCTATCCGGAAAGCCATGCGCGATTTGAACGAATCGTCGAAGCGGTAAAGACGCTTGAGGAAGCCTATGTGGCTCAGGACCAGGACGCCACCAAAGACCTTCTGCTCCCCTTGGAATCCTTGACCACCTGGGAGCAAGGCATCCAACGAGACTTCGCAACATACTCCACGATAATACTGGATCTTTCCATTGATCGAATGGTCATTGACGGAGATCTCATTTCGGTCCACGTGTCATGGTTGGGTGAATGGAAAGAAACACCCGACACACAAACCATAAAAGCACGAGGCCACGGAACACTCCACTGGAGTGGCACTCATGTCATTCTCCTTACCGGCGTGGAAGGCGACTTACCGTTTGGCATGGCGGATCGACAGGCGCTCTCCTAGCCTTTCTCACAACTCTCAGGTCTTTTCATTACGTACTTCCCCATAACCAAAGAAGACATTTTTCGTGATGACATATCCATATCGTAAGAAGATTACCAAAATTGTCGAAACCGATTTTCTCGTCATTGGAAGCGGAGTGGCTGGACTTCGTGCAGCCTTGGAACTGTGCCATCATGGACGCGTGCTCATGATCGCCAAAGGCGGGCCGCAGGAAAATAGCACGCTCTTTGCTCAAGGCGGTGTCGCGGTCGCGCTAAGCGAAGAAGACCATGTCGATCTGCACTTTACCGACACCATGAAGGCCGGGCATCAACTGTGCCGAAAACCGGCGACCAAGGCTCTAGTCCAAGAAGGACCCGCACGCATTGAAGAACTCCTGACATGGGGTGCCAAATTCGACAAAGTAAAAGGCAAACTAGCTTTTGCACACGAAGGTGCTCATAGTCGGCGCCGAATTCTACGGGCTGGAGGCGACGCGATTGGGAGCGAAATGGTGCGGGTTCTGACAACCCACGCACGCCAACAACCCTCTATTCAATGGATCGGCAATCAGTTCAGCATTGACTTACTTGTGCTTGATGGGCAGTGCTGTGGAGCTGTGGTATTGGAAGAACTCACGGGAGAATTACAATTGATCCTTGCTTCCGCCACGGTCCTGTCAACGGGAGGTGCGGGGCAGGTCTATGCCCGCACGACTAATCCAGGTAGTGCCACTGGCGACGGCATCGCCATGGCGTTGCGAGCAGGGGCGGCCCTCGAAGATATGGAGTTTGTGCAGTTTCATCCCACTGCGCTGTACCTCCCTTCAAGCCCGCCGTTTTTGCTCTCCGAAGCCATGCGTGGAGAAGGAGGGCGATTGCGCAACAACAAACGAGAGTTTTTCATGAAACGCTATCACAAGGATAAAGAATTGGCGTCACGCGATGTCGTCGCCCGGGCCATATGGGCTGAAATGCAAGCGACAAAAGCCCGTCATGTCTACCTTGACATCACACACCTTAGTGCAACATTTATCAAAAAACGATTTCCAACGATTTACACCACATGTCTTCGCTATGACATAGATATCACCGAAGAATGGATCCCGGTGTCTCCAAGCGCCCATTACTGGATGGGTGGGGTCTACACGGACCTTCATGGAGCCACAACTCTTCCAGGCCTTTTTGCCGCAGGGGAAGTCGCGTGCAGCGGAGTGCATGGAGCCAATCGTCTCGCAAGCAACTCCCTGCTTGAGGGACTGGTCTTCGGGCTGCGTTCAGCACAAGCCGCTGTCCAATTTGCCTCAGGCACTTCAAGGTCACGCCTCACGCTACGCGAGCTTACAAAGGGCCGGACATCTGTACCGAAACCGCTAGAGGATGCGGAAAAACTTCGCAATTCCCTACGCCGCTTAATGTGGACAAAGGTCGGACTCATCCGTCATGGGAATATTCTCACCAAAGCCGTGCGACAACTGACGCAGTGGGAAAAAATGGTAGAGCAATCCTCACTCACGCGAACAAATATGGAAACCAAAAATGTGATTCAAGTCGGCCGAGCAACTACCGAAGCCGCGCTGGAGAGGGAGAATAGTGTTGGGGCGCATTTTCGAGAAGACTTCCCGACCCATAAGGGTCTCGCTTGGAAAACCCATAGCCGCTCGTATCGGCCTCTCAAATCCGATCGTTTCCCTTTGTCATGAGCAAGGGGAGAACCCCTCTTCTTCGATACGTGTGAGATCAGGTCCGCACGTAGGTCTTCAGATTTGATTATCCAAAAAACGACTCAGGTTTGCGTGAAAAGCCTGCTGTAATTTTACAGTCCAACCACCTGGACATGCGGCGCCACAACACTGTCCACCGACATGAGAGACCGGCATGATCTCCATGCCTGTATTCGTCAGAAAGCACTCATCGGCAGACAATAACTGCTCTTGCGTAAACATCCCCTCCACAACTGGCAGCCCTGCCTCTTTCGCAAGCCCTACGACAACATCCCGCGTGACGCCGCGTAGAATACCGCACGCTACCGATGGCGTACAGAGTTGCCCTTGAGACACAAAGAAAATATTGCTCGTCGTACATTCGGCTAGAAACCCATCCATGGTTAACATCAACCCATCGAAGCAGCCTGCACGATCAGCTTCATGCTTAGCTAAAATATTATTCAGAAAACTCAGCGCTTTCACCTCAGGCGGTTGGGCCTCAATAGGATTTCGCCGAATCGATACAATGGCGAGACGAACGCCATACTGACGGACATCGGCAGGATACGGCGTAAGGGGTCTCGCCATGATCACCACGGTCGGACGAACACATAATGCAGGGTCCAGCCCAATCTCCCCTTCGCCTCGAGAAATCGTGATCCGAAGCGACGCATCCGATAACCCATTGCGACGCACAGTTTCCGATAGGAGTTCTGGCCATCGGGCTTCCGGTATCGGCAAGGAGAGCCCGATTCGTTCGCACGAGCCACGTAACCGTGTGATGTGAGACGCAACGTGGAACAGCCGACCTTGGTAGGCACGAAGGGTTTCGAACACCCCATCGCCATACAAAAAGCCGTGATCAAACACTGAGATACGCGCTTGATCACGAGGCACAAACTGATCGTTTACGTAAATCCACTCCGTTACTCCTACATTGCGCACGTGACAATTTTCACTTTGCATTCACTCTTGACTCCTCACACGTTGCGCCCGACGCGTTTACTCTTTTCTTGTTGACAACGCCTGAAAAAACGCTTCGGCCTTATGAACGGTTTCGTCATATTCTTGACAGGGAATTGAGTCGGCCACAATGCCGGCGCCCACCTGCAGATAGCCCTGTTTAGACGTCAGCAGCACCGTTCGGATCAGGATATTCATATCCATAGCACCCGTCCAACTGATATACCCGAGAGATCCGGTATAGACCCCACGACGAACCGGCTCCAATTGCTCAATAATCTCCATACAATGCACTTTGGGCACCCCCGTGATGGTTCCACCGGGAAAGGCAGCCCGAAGAACATCAAAGGCCGAAACGTCCTGTCGAATACGACCGGAAATATTGGACACGAGATGGGAAACATGCGAGTACCGTTCCACCGTCATCAACTGGTCAGCCACAATCGTGCCAGATTGACACACCCGTCCAAGATCGTTTCGCACCAGATCGACAAGCATAATATGTTCGGCCCGCTCCTTGGGACTGGACAGCAGTTCCTCAATAAGCCGACGATCTTCATGCACGGTCGCACCACGTGGTCGAGTGCCTGCGATGGGGCGCATATCAACACGTTGCCCTTCGACTCGCACCAATCGTTCCGGGGAGTTCGAAACAATGGTATAGTCATCTACGATCAACAAGGCCGAAAATGGCGACGGATTCACGTGACGAATCCGTTGGTACCAACACCCCCCGTGTTCATGATGGTCTTCGGAAAACGCCTGCGGTAGATCCATTGTAAATCGATGCGAAAGATTCGCTTGGTAAATATCCCCAGCGGCAATCAATTCCTGACAGTGCCGCACTCGATCGATGTACTGGGCCCGCGACTGCTGACCTTCAATCGACGCGGGAACAACATGAGGCCAATCCCTTATCATATTCACATGCCTATCTGCCTGGACCAAATGAGCGTGCCACTCTCGAAGACGTTCTTGTCCTTCTCGAAGCAGCTGATCTCGAGATTCACGACTCCACCGCTTGGGTTCAGGTGCAAAAACCACATGCACCACGTTCGAAACATGATCAATCGCTGCAAACACCTCCACAAATAAAAACACCATATCCGGCAGCTGTAAATCGTCAACGGCCAATTCGGGAATCCGTTCAAACTGACGGGCCATGTCATAACTGAAAAACCCGACGGCTCCACCAAGAAATGGAGGGAAATGCGGTAAACGTTCATACGAAATTGGGCCAAACGACTCTGCCAATTTTGCAAATGTGTTCCCTTCTCCTCCCACACAGCCATCGCGATTTCTCATTTCATAGCGACGGCCTTTGGCTGAGAATGTCTGATACGGTTCACACCCGATATACGAATACTGCGCTAATTTGGAATTCGCCCCACCACTTTCCAACAGAAAGGACGACCGCGAACACCCGGTCAGACGGACATACAGTTCAAACGGACTTTCATCCGCCACTGGCATTGGGATGGAAAGGATCAGAGGCTCTGGGGAGGGGGCGCGGAGAAATTGCTCGGTGGACCAGGAGCAAGACGAAGACATGGCGCCCATGAAAGATTATTCTGGAGCAGAGGAAGACTCGAGTGCTTGAGCCGCCTCGTCAGTGGTAAGCACCCCTTTATTCACCAATGTCTCGACAAGCTCTTGAACAGACTTCGATGAAACGCGCTTCTCACCCCGAACTTGAACCGTCGGAGGGTAAAATCGTAGATAATCTGGATTATCCAGCTCAAGCGTAATGGATTCGCTTTCGGCATAGGGCGCTAAATCTTTTTTCTCACCCACGGGAATGTGAAAATAGGGTCTTCCGTCTGCCATATGGCCATCTGCCCCTTTTACGCGAATGCGATCGGAGATATCAGCCCCGCTTATTTCAATAATTCTATCGATGATAAGGACAAGCGATTCAGCAATTACGGGATCGTCTGTTTGGTTTTTTACACGGATAACGTATGACACATGGCTTACTGAGGTGAGTTGATCGTTTGCAAACGGATCATGTGCTTTGTAAGCAATAATCGGAACGACCCCGGCCGTAAGATTCGGCAACTCATCTACGGGTTCCGCCGCCAGTGCAACCCCCATCACAGAGGATAAGGTCCACACGCACACACATGACTGAAATATCGTTGTAGGAATACGCATACTGTGTATACGTATCATAGCATTTCCATAATTACCAGCACAGGCAAAGATGACAGAGCGGTCTGTATCCACAATCGCTTGACAAATCCACAGAATTTTTGTTTGAATTCGGCTCCTTCCGCCGGGGTTATGCGAACCGGCGCAACACATGGCACCATCTCAGAACCCCATGTTTTCTGGGCTGGGGCAGGCAATCAGAGTGAGTACTGATTTGCTGGCCTCTCTCATTGTCGGCGGAGCTCTTGGTTGGCTGACCGACACATATGTGTTAAGGTCAGAGCCCTGGGCTTTGGTGATCGGGCTCTTTCTGGGTCTTGCCGCGGGTTTGCGAAGTGCATATCGAACGGCTCAACGTTGGAAATCGTAATTTCTTAAAGTCTTAACGTATAGGATCGTCCTTGCAAGACCCATTACACGCGTTTGAGTTACACCAGATACTCCCGCTTTCGCTCTTTGGCCTCGACATTTCCCTGAACAAGGCAACCCTTGTGATGTGGGTGGTGGTTGCCCTCATTATTTGGTTTTTACTACGGGCTGGATCAAGTCGCTCCTTGATCCCAGGCAAACTCCAAAACCTGGCAGAAGTCCTGGTTGACTTCATACGCGGCATCATCCAAGACACGATGGGAACGGATGGCCTGCGCTACTTTCCGCTTATTAGCACCCTCTTTTTGTTTATTCTCTTTTGCAATCTTCTTGGCTTAATACCTGGATCGTATACGGTGACAAGTCAACTAGTCGTCACAGGCGTCTTTGCGATATCCGTCTACATCTTGAGCTTAGCCATCGGGTTTTCCATTCATGGGGGGAAATTTCTCGGCATTCTCGTCCCTCCTGGTACTCCGGGCTGGCTCTTGCCATTGATGATTCCAATTGAACTCATTAGTCAATTAGCCAGGCCAATTTCCCTCGCTGTACGGCTCTTTGCCAATATGACAGCCGGACACGTTATCCTCGGCGTGCTGTTTGGCTTGACGATCACAGGCGGCTTTCTTATTGGCTGGCTTCCGTTCTCATTCACCATCGCCCTGTATGGGTTAGAGTTTGGCATTGCCTTTATACAAGCGTATATTTTTACCGTGTTAACGTGCGTCTATATAGGAGACGCCATACACCTTCACTAGACAGAAGACAATGAACGTTCAAGGTTTACAGTCTAAGGGTATCAACGCCAAGAAGTCATCGTATTCCAACTTGAGACTTTGAATTGTAGACTGATGAGTCAAACGAATTCGAGTCATTAACTCTTCAACCCCTATTCAACGGGAGGAACAGAACACAATGGATGTTGCAGGAGCAGCTTTATTAGGAATGGGGCTCGCAGCCGCTGGATTTGCCGGAGCTGGCGTCGGCATTGGGTATATTTTCGGGAAAATGATTGAAGCCGTGGCCCGTCAACCCGAAGCAGAAAGCCGTGTCGGAAAGTATATGTGGATTGGATTCGCGTTAGTCGAAGCGATCGCACTGTACGGCTTAGTTATCGCGTTTATTATTATGGGCAAGGGATAACAGAGGTTCGAGACAATGCCACAATTTGACAGCAACTTTTTCTCATCGCTCATTTTTTGGGAGATTATTTCCTTTGGTATTCTCCTGTGGATCCTGTACAAGTATGCCTTCCCTCCGATTCTTGAAACACTTGAGGCGCGAGAGAAAAAAATTCGTGAAAGCATTGAGCAGGCTGAAAAAAACCGGGCAGAATCCGAACAACGCTTGCAAACATATGAGGCCAAGCTTCAAGAGGCCACACAGGAAGCCGAAGGCATCGTGAACGAAGCTCGCGACCAAGCTCAACGCCTTCTGGACGAAAACCAACAACGTATTCGTACAGAAACCGATCGCCTCAAGACCGAAGCGTCACAAGAAATTGATCGGGAACGACGGAAAGCGTTGCAGGATATACGAAAAGAAACGGCTGATTTGGCACTACAAGTTGCAGAAAAAATACTGACTCGAAACCTTTCAGATGATGATCATCGTCGATTCGCCCAGGAAGCCATGGATGCCGTGGCAGATCATCAAACCAACTGATAGACAAAAGGGGTGAGAAAACCAGTCACGGTAAAGTGGAAAGTGAAAAATAGGGGAACGGATCCGAGGTCTGAATCGTAAAGTTTTTACTTTTGCATTGTATTCGTACTCCCAGCCCGATACCCTTCCAAATCTACGGTCACAAACCGAAACCCTAACCGTTTACATTCTGCGACAATTCGATTGCGTCGTGCTGAATTTTGAAACAATGTCATTTCTGACTCTGAGGTTTCAATTCTTGCCATTCCTTCATGAACACGTACGCGCACGTGCCTGAAGCCTTCTCGAAACAATAGCGCTTCAGCCTGCTCCACACGCGACAGCTCCCCACGCGTAATCAACGTCCCACGAGGAATGCGCGAAGAGAGACAGGCCGCTGCAGGCTTATCCCAATTCGACAAGCCTAACGCATGAGCCAACGCCCGAATATCCACTTTCCCCAATTCAGCTTCAACAAGTGGACTACGCACGCCGAGAGCTCGTGCCGCTTGAATTCCAGGGCGATCATCCTGCAAATCATCGACATTCGTTCCATCGACAACAACACCGCCAGCAGACTTCTTCTTGATCTGTCCCAATAGTTGATACAGATCCGTTTTGCAGTGATAGCAACGCATCTCATCATTTTGAACGAATGCGTCGATCTCTAGCTGATTCGTCTCGATAATACGTAGAGCAACGCCAATTTCAGTACTCAGCCGACGCACGCCTTTAAGTTCAATCTCTGGAAACGTTGGGGAAACCGCCGTCACTGCGGTTGCCTGACTCCCTATGGTGTCAAAGGCCACCTTTAGCACCAGCGTACTATCGATGCCTCCTGAGAAGGCCACGATCGCCGAGCCTTGCTCCTGAAACCATTGTTGCAGGGCAACATACTTGTCAGACAAACGAGACTCCAATTCCATGACGTGTCCAACTCCCCCCTATACACACAAAAAATAAATCGAACGAATTTGCACCTATTGACGTGTTGATACACTCGAATACTGAAATACGAAACAAATCCTAAAATCAGAACTCGAAAGCGTTAAACAATGTATGCCGGCCTCTATGAGCGAGTCATTGTGATGTTGAGAACTCGGGCATTGAATCTGTTTCACATTTCGATATTCGGGCTTCGGATTTATTCGACTCATAACAGCATAAGACCTCAGGTTCCTTGAATAATCGCGTAAAGGATGAGATCTAAAGTTGAAGGTCTCCAAGCTGTCCACAAGCACCCAGCACATCGCGGCCACGGCTCTTACGAATAAAGACATCAAAGCCTGCTTGTCGTAATACCATTTGAAACTGTTCGATGACACGATCACTCGGACGTGTATACGCACTCCCGTGAAATTCATTGAATGGAATCAAATTAATTTTACACCGGATTCCATCTAAGAGTTTCGGAAAACGCTTCGCATCGGCAATCGAATCATTAACCCCTGCAAGCAAAACATATTCAAAAGTTAAGCGCCGGCCGATCTGTAATGGATACTCACGACAGGCCTTTAGCAGTTGAGACAGTGGATGAAGCTTGTTAATAGCAGGCATTAATGCATCACGCTGCACATTGGTCGTGGCATTCAAAGAAATAGCCAGATTAACCTGTAACGGAGCGACCTCTTTGAACCGAGACGCTAAGCCGGCAGTCGACACCGTCATGCGCCGAGGCGACATGCCCACCCCCCAGTCCGCATTGGTCAATCGATTGATCGCATCAGACAGCTCTTCCATATTGGCCAGCGGCTCACCCATCCCCATAAATACCAACGATGTCAGACGGGATTTGAGCGGGATATGATCTTGAACCGTCAGGACTTGATTGACAATTTCGTGCGCCTTGAGATTTCGCTTGAGCCCCATCTTTCCCGTTAAACAAAAGTCACAATCTAACGTACACCCAACTTGAGTCGACACACACAAGGTGAGACGATCGCCCTCCGGGATCAACACGCTTTCAACTTCGAGTCCATCGGCTAACTCAAGAAGAAATTTTTTAGTCCCATCCGTTGCCTGCCGTATCGTCACATTCGTTGCACGAGTGATTGTCGCCATAGCTTGCAATCGAGACCGGTCCGACAACGATAGATTCGTCATGTCTGAAATATGCGTAACACGCTTCTGATACAACCAGCAAAGAATTTGCTTGGCTCGATAGGGTGGCCACCCCAACGTCGAGATCCACGCACGCATGTCATCCCAGTCCATTGCCAGTAAATTTGTCGGCTTACGTACAGGTACAATTTGCACAGAATCATACAACATAAGAGGAAGAATTACGTAGAGAAATACACAATGAAGCAAAGGCCATTCCCCTGCATCTTACTACGAGAGCTGTCTGACAGCAAAAGCTAGGATAATGTAGCTGCCGTTCTGCTCACATGTTCCATGGTGATCTCTCGACATACTAAATACAGAACGAACAACTTTGAACATCCACAACAGTTAGGCTTGTATAGAGATACAGAGTAATTCACATGGTAAAATATGTTTAACTCTCTCGATGCAATAATTCTTATTGACATTGCTTAGACTCAATGCTAAAAAGCAATCATATACTATGGGAAGGACCTTAAGATGGATGGCAGTAAGGAAAAAAGCGAACTCGAGGATATTACTGTCGGCTTAGAGCAACGGATAGGCGCTTACGAATCAAAGCTTAAGGACTTACGAAAAAAACGGGAGCAGCTCAATGAAGAAATCGCAACGATTGAGAAATACATCGAGTTGGCGAAAACTCTCTATCGTGTCGAAGCGGACAAGGCGAAACTGGCGAGCCTCTCGAGCCAGATTATTACGGATGAAACGGGAACATTGCCCCCACAGGACACGGATGTCACGAACCAATCGCGAGAAATTCTTTTAGGCCGAAGTAAGTACGTCGGCATGAGCGTCCCCGATGCTGTTCATATGATTTTACAGGAAGCCAGACGATCGATGCATGCGAAGGAGATTTGTCAGCGTCTCATCGAAGGAGGCATGCATATTCGTGGGAAAACACCAGTGACATCTGTGGCCACCTCGTTAAAACGAGACCGGCGTTTTCATAAGGTTGCACCAAATACTTTTGCAATCATTCGCCAAGATGGCGAGACCAAACCCCTCACACAAGCCGTGTGAGGTTCGGCGCGCAGTCATGTGCGTAGCCAACGAACGTGAAAGGAGGTGAGTACCTTGGCCACCAAGAAAAAAGCGGCTCCCAAAAAAAAGGCTGCGACTGCGAAGCCAAAGGCGAAAGCCAAAACCAAGAAGAAGTAATCTAACCTCCCGCCGTAGTACCGCCGGGGGCGGGGCCCCCTGCTCCCGGCGTGTTTTTTCTCCTGCCAGATTAATTCATTTCACCTAACCTTCTGTAGATTCACTCCATCTTCCTCTATTCTCATAAATGATCTATAGTCAGTCCAAATACGCTCCATACACACGAAAGACGAATATCAAATTTCGAGACAAATCCTACATTCGAATTTTTTAATTTGGGCATTTGAATTTGTTTTGGATTTCGATATTCGAGTTTCGAATTTAGTTATTAATGCTTCCGCTAGCGGCAGTAAGAACGAAAGTGCATTGAAATGACTATAGAACCCTCTGCAAAAGTGATTGAATTCTGGAGAATAGCCTCATGCAAATCACGATGAGGTACAAGATGAAAACGAAGAAGTTACGGATTGAGCGGTTTCTCCAGGAGATGGATCAGGTCGTGCCGTGGCCACAACT
>BQIV01000015.1 GCA_021604005.1 Nitrospirales bacterium
GTACGGCCCATACACCCGCCGATGCATCGTATAGCCCTTCAAGCACATCCGTGGATTGTGCGCAAACGTCCCGCGATTGCCGTAGAGATCTTCATACGTTTGATGGTCGTAGTTCTGCTCCACCCGCATCACGATCCCGTTACGGACAAACGCCCGAATCCGGCAGGCATGCGTATCGTTCGGCGAACAACACCACGTAAACGAGGAATCATAGCGATATTGGTCGTGATACACCCGCTCCCACGACCGGTCCGGATACTCGCCTAGGGGGTTGCCCACTTCGATGACCGGTTGCAAGGCCGTTAAGGCTAACGCCTTATCCGCCAACGCCACCGCGGCCACGGTACCAGCGGACACTTTCAAAAACTGCCGCCGTGACAAAAATTTCATGTGCTTCTCCTTTCACAAAAAACATGATTAAGTGAGAATGAAATGTGGTGCACAGAATACAGGCTACATGCCCTCCTTTCTTTTTTAAGCAAGGCCTCGAGTCAATTCACATCACGCCCAACTCGTTAAGGCACATGCCGTCACCATGACGGTCTGCATCGTGAACTATGGCAAGCCATTGAATTCGCTCTCAACACACAAATATGGATAAAGACTGCGAGGCTTATATGAGCCCACAAACCACGACGACTCCATCACTAGCAACCCATGTGCCTAATACGTTCCACAAACACCTATAATCCAAAACTGTTGTAATACATGGACTTTTCTGCACATTGATGAACATTACATGCGTATAGGGCAAGTTACTCAGCCTTGAAAGTTCATCACGGCCTATTTGCCATCCGAGATTATTCATGGAATAAAAAGAAGGGCGAGGAAGAAAAGGCGAGGAAACACCCTATAGCTCTCAGGACACGATTTGAAGGACACATATGGCAACGAATCTGAGGAAGGTCCACTCAAGAACTCAATGGGAAATGGCTAGAGCCGTTTCAGTTATGCCGAATCTACATGTCGTCGCACTGAATGCGTATTAACCCATCGTGATTGAAGCATCAATCACCTGCAGGTCATCCAGGCGGGCATAACCTTCCTTACGTTCAGGCTGTACCGCGCAGAGTTCATCGTATTTTCCTGTTTGGAACGTATTTGGATTCGCTATAGAGGAAAAGAAAATTCGTGGGAACGCACTCAAGAATATATATGCAAGATAGGCAAGAAAAGACAAAGAAGGCGGGGAAATACCACCGGCCATGCGATAGCCGCGTTAAGACATTCTGACCGTACTATTTGTGCGCGAACACACTGAAGGAATGATATATTCGGAAGTGATATAGTACGGCTATAGTTTCCCCAGCGTGATCCTGAGATGACTATCGCGGTCGGTAAATACCAAGTTTTTTGAGACGACTTCGGAGCGTTCCCGGATTCAAGCCTAATTGCTTGGCTGCTCCTAATGCACCTTCGATGCGCCACTCACTTCGTTCCAATGCTTCAAGAATTCTCGCCCGCTCCAGATCCTTGAGCTTTGTTGGAGGTAGATCTCCCGAATCAGGCCTATGAACATTCACCAAGGTTTCATCGATTTTCAATTCGGATGCATTCGAAAGAATCATCGCACGTTCAAGCACATTCTTCAGTTCTCGAATATTACCCGGCCAGGCATATTGAATTAATCGTTCCAGCGTATCGGCTTCAATCGACTGACATTTCCGCTTAAATTGCCGACAATATTCAGCCATAAAGTATTCAGCCAGCACTGGAATATCTTGCGGCCTCTCACGAAGCGGGGGAGTGGTGATTGGAAAAACATGCAAACGATAGTAGAGGTCCGACCGAAAGCGTCCTTCGACAATAGCTTGCGTTAAGTCATTGTTTGTGGCCGCGATAATACGCACATTCACAGTAAGCGGCCGTGCACTTCCCACTCGATCCACCATCCCATCCTGCAACACAAGCAATAATTTCGCTTGCGCCTCGATGGGCATTTCCCCAATCTCATCTAAAAATAATGTTCCGCCATGCGCTAACTCAAACTTCCCTTGGCGAGACTGATCCGCACCCGTAAACGCTCCCCTCTCATGACCAAATAATTCACTTTCAACAAGGCCGGAAGGGATAGACGCACAATTCACCCGAATAAAGGGTTTATGCCGGCGCGGACTATGTTCATGAATATACCGGGCTAACATTTCTTTTCCGGTTCCCGTCTCTCCCATGATCAATACACTCGTTGCCGTCGGCGCAACCGCCTGTGCAAGCTCCAAGGTTTTTTTAAACTTCTCACTCTTCCCAATCATAGATCCGAGATTATGCCGGCCCTTAATCTCTTCGAGTAAATAGGCATTTTCTCTCGTTAACTGTTCACGGAGCTGACTAATTTCTTCATATGATTTGACGTGATCAATGGCAAAGGCAATTTGCGTGGCGACCTGCGTCAGAAATTCAATATTCTCCGAATCCGGTTCACCGGACTGCACACTCCCAATATTGAGCGACCCCAAGCACTGATCACGAACCAACAATGGGATATTGATCATGCGCCCCAATCCTTCCTCAAAGTACAGGTCGTCTTCTAAAAATATACGCTCAATCTGTAAGTGAGGCCGGACATGAATGGTTCGATGCTCATAGACCCACCCGATGGCACTGCCGTTTCGAGGAATAATCGTGTCACACTTTAACTTCACAATTGGCATGCTTGTTTCCACAGCATAAAACCGGAACGAATCCAGATCAGAGTCATACAGGGTAATCCCCGCTCGCTCCCATGAAATAATATCTTTGATGTTGCTGGTAATGGCTCTCCAAAAACTTTCGGTATCTCGTTGTGAATTCAGAATATTCGAAACTTCAAGCAGTTTCCGGTAAAAATTTTTCGCAATATGTCCCGTTGAGAGGTCAGTATCATACTTATCCGACATGTGTTCATTAATGTGCATAAGACCTGCCTAAATTAAAAAATGAATGAATGAATGACCGATGTGCATGCGGAGGAACATCTCCCACCGTTGACGACGTCAACACGTTCGTGTGGGAGGCAGCAGCGGAACGTGAGACCAGCATCCCGTTCATGACTCTATGTATATGAAACTTCATCTGGCCTTTTGTCTGCTCGACACACCCTTGAGAAACCTGTTCACATAATACAGAGCAATACTTGGGCCAAACCTTGAAAAAGTAGAATATCATTTTCAAGGCACCTGAGCGTCTACACATCCATCAAGAATTTCACTCAGATATGAGTCTGCTAAGATATTGTTTCTGCTTATATTTTTAAAAATAAACTTCATCGCCTTAAACCTGTATGAGAGAAAATTACAAGATGTTATCTACATCAGATTACCATTGAAATTTCATGGATTCATAGTGGAAAACAATAAAAATCAACACAGAAAGAGTTCATTAAACGGTGTGCTCAATTATTCTAGGGATAATACGTATTTTCAAAACTTTTTCTTAATGAGATATCTCCATCATTCGCATCTCTTTCATACAAATAAATACGTAGCATCGATCTTACGTGTTCTGAATGCCCCAAGAGCGGCACAAATATGACAGCGCACATTCTCCCCATCAAATGAACATTAAATGTCGAGAGGATGAATGCGTGATATGTGCACTCTCACACACTCACATACGTGTTATTTCGCACAACTGGACATATTCGGCCCGAATCATTTGCGATAGAAAACCAAAGGAACATGGTTGATCCCGGCTATATCGTAGCCCCCGAGAGACTGCAACACTTTTCATACAATGCTTCCTGCAATTGTTACGCTCATGTGAAGCAATTCGGCATAGAGTGCACCATGTCACAATGCGGCGTTGCTCGTTCGTTCTTTTCATCCAGAACTTCGGCCTCTAGCATGTCTTCACCTATTGTAACATTTCACGAACGTCACCGGTGTCCGTGCCATTGCCTCTGACATCAATCGACAAATCTTTCCCATGAATCCAAGAATGAATTTAGCTCGTAACGCTAAGCATGACCGACAACAATAACGACTGACAGTCCAGAGAATCCGGCACCCATTTATTCGTATGATGCATCGCCGTGATCAAGAAAGGAGGCTCATATTCTTCGTATCGTAACGTCCCAAACACTTTCTGAATGATTCCGACAATTTTATTCATCTTGGCAGACACAGGAGGAGATAGTATGAAAAGGAATTTCTTGTTACCGTACCGACGTTATACATGGACTGGATCACTCATGCGTGCGGCGATACTCGTGAGTACGCTTGGCATTGTCGGGGCGTACACGCCGCTTGCCCACGCACAGGTGCCCCAGCCAATTCCGTTAACATCGACAGTCTATGCTGCAAAGTTTATCTGCGGATTCAAACCGGGCTTCACACCTCCTCAATCACGAGTACTCTTAGGCCCGGCCATTTACGACTATCGCGACTTCGAGCCTGGGAGCTATGCCACGGCACTGAATGTCCTATTTGTAACAGGGGCAAGACTCTACACAACAACGAATATCAATGTGTTCGTTTCGGTACCAGAAACATCACACAACGCTGCGGTACAAGGCGTCAACCTCGGCCCGCTATCCATTTCAAACTTTGGAACAGTCAACGTGGATTGCGAAGATATCGCACAAGCATTACGTGGCCCTCTGCCTCAAGTGGCTGACAAAGAAGTCATCGAGGGGTTTCTCTATATCACGCGGTCGATTGACGATTTGGTTGTCGAAGCCGTGTACTCGTATTCTTCCGAGATTGGGTCACTGGGAGGAGAGCCACGTCACGAAGGAGGGATCGGCGTAGGGAGTTCTCTTCATGTTCAAAACATTGAGCCGAAAACCTATAGCATCCGGTTCCCATTGGTGTTGAATGGTCCAAACGTTAATCGCACGCCGTAACAAGGGAATGGAGGACCAAAGAATTCGAGAATATACGGCACAGAGGCCGGTCGCGCAGGGAAAGCCCATGCAGACGTTTGGCTGACGCGCCCGCCTCCTGCTCTTACGGGTAGTCAATCATGAACCCTACTTACCAACCAAAGAAGATTGCCTATCACATACGCCATAATTCAATTGTGCAATCCCAAACGGTCATAGCCATTTCAACCAACGGAACACACCAACAAGGAGCAACCCAGAGAAGATTAAGGTCACACAGACGAGTGTAAATGCGCCTGGATTCTCGGCCCCAGGAATGCCACCGACATTGATCCCTAATAACCCGGTCGAACGTAATGGGAAGAAAAATCCCTGCTAACACCGTAAGAATATACATGGCTTTATTCATTAATAACCACGCTGCGAGGTCGCGTTTCTGCTTCAAGCAGTGCGTCCTCAATGATGGGATTCACCCCACTTTCCTCCTGAAGCCAACGTCGGCTCTCTGCCTCGGTCCGGTCAAGATGAATCCACAACGTTCCCTGTGTTGAAGACCATTGCTTGATAGCCTCCCACGTCACGACCTGTGCGCCTCCGTCTCCGGTTAATCGACACGCGAAAACAAGTCCCTGTTCCCTCGTCATACGCTTTCCCTTCATTGTGCATATAACCTCAAACACGCTCCCCCGCACCTATTGTAAAACAATAATCGAAATTGATGTCGGCGTCTGCTATCAATCAGACTTGCAGACGGTTATCCACACGCTCATCGAAGCTGCGTCCGAACACCCAGACGTCTTACGCGATCCGGCCCCCAAGACGTGGCTCTTAAGTTTTGGAGATAGTTCCTGGAATATGCGACTGCTCGTATGGTTGAATTCTCCCAAAAATCGCATGCAGGTCATTTCGGATGTGAACTGCGCCATTGTCGAAAAATTTCGAAGCTGTGGAGTTGAAATTCCATTTTCACAACGGGACCTTCATCTCAAAACATTTCCAATGTCCTGGGCAGCAGACGCTCAACGTTGACAAGGCTATTTGTGCTAGCTCAATTATGTTGGCACAATAGGGTGACGGATCCGACGAGCAAAAGGGTACAATTCCCGTAGTGTAGAGACACCAAGACGCACCAACATATTTCACTCGCCAGCAATAGGCAGATCAATTGAGTACCACGGGGAGGCACGATGGCTGACAAGGGCAAGAACGTCGAGACGCGAGAACATGACCCGCAGTGGTATAAAGACGCAATCATCTACGAATTACATGTCCGGGCCTTTCATGATAGTAACACCGACGGCGTAGGAGATTTTCGAGGGCTGACAGAAAAGTTAGACTATTTACAAGATTTAGGAGTCACCACCATTTGGCTCTTACCGTTCTGTCCATCCCCCTTACGCGATGACGGATACGACATTGCGGATTTCACCAATATCCATCCATCGTACGGAACCCGACGGGATTTTCGTGCATTTGTTCGCGAAGCGCATCGTCGAGGACTGCGGGTGATCACAGAGCTGGTCGTGAATCACACCTCAGATCAACATCCATGGTTTCAACGCGCCCGGCACGCTGCCCCTGGAAGCAAATGGCGGAACTTTTATGTATGGAGCAACACCGTAGAGAAATACAAAGACACCCGTATCATTTTCAAAGACACCGAACATTCCAATTGGTCGTGGGACCCTGTCGCCAATGCGTACTATTGGCATCGGTTTTTCGCGCACCAACCAGACCTTAACTATGACAATCCCGATGTGCAGCGCGCAATCTTTGATGTGCTGGATTTTTGGCTGGAGATGGGCGTCGACGGACTCAGACTGGATGCGGTTCCCTATCTCTATGAACGTGAAGGGACCAATTGCGAAAACCTTCCTGAGACCCATGCGTATCTGAAAAAACTTCGCAAACATGTGGATAAAAAATTTGCTGACCGGATGCTGCTGGCCGAAGCCAATCAATGGCCGGAAGATGCGGCCGCCTATTTTGGTAAAGGTGACGAATGTCACATGAACTTTCACTTTCCACTCATGCCGCGGCTCTTTATGGCCATGCAGATGGAAGATCGCTTCCCCATCATTGATATTCTCGAACAAACACCCGATATTCCCGACAATTGCCAATGGGCCCTCTTTCTCCGTAATCACGATGAACTGACGTTAGAGATGGTAACGGACGAAGAGCGGGACTATATGTATCGTATGTTTGCCCACGACAATAAAGCCCGGATCAATCTCGGCATTCGCCGTCGCTTGTCCCCGCTGTTAGGGAATGACCGGAAAAAAATCGAACTCATGTACAGCCTGCTCTTCTCCATGCCCGGCACTCCGGTCATTTATTACGGCGAAGAAATCGGCATGGGCGATAATTATTATCTCGGCGATCGAAATGGCGTTCGAACCCCGATGCAATGGAATGCTGACAGGAATGCCGGCTTCTCTCGAGCCAATCCGCAAAAGCTGTACCTGCCTATCATTATTGACCCTGAATATCACTATGAGGCCATCAACGTCGAACTCCAACAAAACAACGCGCAATCCTTGCTATGGTGGATGAAACGGATGTTGTCGATTCGCAAGCAATTTAAAGTGTTCGGCCAAGGCACGATACAATTTTTTCATCCGGCCAATCGCAAAGTTCTTGTGTACCTCCGCCAGTTCAACGATGAACTCGTGCTCATCGCAGCCAACCTTTCTCGCTATGCCCAATGCGTCGAACTTGATCTTTCAAAATACAAAGGGATGATTCCCACATCCATTTTTGGACAAACACCATTCCCGCCCATTGGAGAGTTACCGTATTTTCTCACATTAAGTGGGCATACCTTTTATTGGTTTCAGCTTCAGGCACCGACTTCCGATGCAATACGAATCTCTACCGAGGGCCCCAGGGAAATCCCGGCCCTGACCACCACACGCGATTGGGATCACCTCCCAACGAGTCGGGACAAGCTTCGTCTAGAAGCAATCCTGCCGGAATACTTACGCCGGTGCCGATGGTTTGGAGGAAAGGCGCGAATCATTCAACATGTCGACATTGTTGAAACCGTCTCGATGCCTAATGAAAACCCGTTGGCCATTCTATGTTTGATTCGAGTGGAATATACGGAAGGTGAGTCGGACACCTATTGTTTCCCGCTTCGTTATATTTCCCACGAAGAGGCCAAACATCTGGTCGACACTCCGGCACTCGTCGCCGACCTGACAATCAGACAAAAGGGACAAGAAGAACGTCAAGGTATGTTATGTGATGCAATCTATACGTCAGCCTTCTTGTCACACGTGCTTGAGAGCATGACGCGAGGCCGACGATATAATGGGCCCTTGGGTGACTTTTCCGCTGGATCAGTCCGGGCGTTTCGGCGACAACTCACCGCACAACGGCCACACCTGATCCCCACACTGCTCCGAGGAGAGCAGAGCAACAGCTCCATAGCGTACGGAAATGACTTCATTCTAAAGATATTCCGACGAATGGACGTCGGAGTCAACCCGGACTGGGAAATTGGACAGTTTTTAACACAGAAAGGATTTTCACACATCGCACCCGTTGCCGGCCAATTAGAATATCAGCGGGATAACGGCGACACGATGACTCTCGGCATTCTCCAACAATACATCATGAATGAAGGCGATGCCTGGCGATATACCTTGGACGAATTAAGTCGATACTATGAAACCGCGTCGACGCACCCCACGGCCATGACATCGTCACTGATTCCCCAAGCACCCCTCTCGACATTATTTCAGGAACCCATCCCACCGCTGGCACAAGAATTCATCGGCCCTTATCTCGAAGAAGTTCGACTCTTGGGGCTTCGAACGGGAGAACTTCATCTGGCCTTAGGATCAGATGCCAACGATCCAAATTTTTCTCCTGAACCTTTTACCGATTTTTATCGACGAAGTCTGTATCAGAGCATGGTGGGGTTGACGAATCAAAACCTACCACTCTTACGTCAACGCATAAAAACACTCTCAGAACCGATACAGACCACCGCCAAAGCCTTCTTAAGCATGGAATCAATGCTCCGAAAACGCTTTCAACCAATTCGTGACCGGAAAATCAAAGCCATGCGCATCCGGTGTCACGGCGACTACCACCTTGGACAGGTGCTTTATACCGGAAAGGACTTTATCATTATTGATTTTGAAGGTGAGCCCGCTCGCGCCTTGAGCGTTCGACGGCTCAAGGAATCACCGCTTCGGGATGTCGCGGGTATGTTGCGTTCATTTCACTACGCAGCCTACTCCAGCCTGGTCGGTCAAGTTGCGGGCGTACGGCCGGAAGATTTTCCCGCTCTCGAACCGTGGGCAAGATTTTGGCAACGTTGGGTCAGCGCCACATACCTGAACGCCTACCTCGATGTCACAAGCGACGCGCACTTTCTTCCTCAGAATACGGATGATCTGTTTGTTCTCTTAGACGCCTATATTATCCAGAAAGCCATCTATGAACTTGGGTATGAACTCAATAACCGTCCGGATTGGGTTGGCATTCCATTGGACGGCATTCAACAAATACTTGCGGTCGATTCATGACGATGGTCATTCAGCGCTCACGACACGTTGAAATGCCATTGCGGTGCAATTATCACCTGGAGTATCCACATTTGAAACCTTTTCGTATTCCGAAGGAGTATTTATGAACAAACTCCCCAAAACGCTACACCCGATCATCATTGAATACGTCAGACCTGAACTGGATGGCGGACGATATCCTGTCAAGCGTATCGTTGGCGACACACTGGAAGTGACAGCCGATATTTTTAAAGAAGGGCATGATACCTTGGCCGCTCGACTCCGCTACAAAACCCCGGAACACAAGGATTGGACGGAAGTGACGATGCACCATGTCGACAATGATCAATGGGCCGGCTCATTCGTTCTTTCAGAAAACACACGATATACATATTCCGTCGGCGCCTACGTTCAACAGTATGAAACATGGCGGCGGGAACTTCAAAAAAAACACGGAGCCGTCTCAGACCTGTCGAGCGAACTCTTGGAGGGGAAAGCACACATCACTCACGCCATGACACGCGCCAAAGGTGAGGGGAAAGCGCAACTCAAACAGTGGCTTCAACAGTTTGCGTCCGCCCCAGACCAGGAACGCCAAATTACGATTGCACTGGATTCGGCATTAGCTGCGCTGGTTGCGGAACATGAAGTCCGGTTTGCCTGGACCACCTATGCACATTCCTTAGAAGTCGTGGTGGACCGTCGACGTGCATGCTACGGGGCCTGGTACGAGATTTTCCCAAGATCCGAAGGCACGGAAGACGGCAAAGGCGGAACCTTTCGGGATTGCGAAGCACGGTTGCCTGTCATTCGGGATATGGGATTCGATGTGCTTTACCTTACGCCCATTCATCCGATAGGAGAAACCAATCGGAAGGGCCGCAACAATAGCCTCAAGGCCGAATCCGGAGATCCCGGCAGCCCCTGGGCTATTGGAAGCAAGCATGGAGGACATGATGCGGTAGAGCCGGCCTTGGGAACTATGGAAGATTTTGCTCACTTTCAAGCCGCGGTGCAAAAACACGATATGGAGATCGCATTAGACTTCGCAATCAATGCAACTCCCGATCATCCCTACGTGAAAGAACATCCCGAGTGGTTTAAACAACGTCCCGATGGGTCAATCAAATATGCAGAAAATCCTCCCAAAAAATATGAAGATATTTATGCATTGGACTTTTACTCCGATGCATGGCAAGACATCTGGCAGGAAATGAAACGCATACTGTTATTTTGGATCAATCAGGGCGTCAAAATCTTTCGCGTCGACAATCCCCATACCAAGCCCGTCATCTTTTGGGAATGGCTGATTCGTGACATTCAAACCGCACACCCCGATGTCCTATTCCTGGCAGAAGCTTTCACACGACCGAAAATGATGCGCGTCTTAGCCAAGGCCGGCTACACGCAATCGTACACCTATTTCACCTGGCGCAACACCAAAGAAGACATAATCGAATATATGACAGAATTAACGCAGACCGCGATGTATGACTATTTCCGTCCAAACTTTTTTGCCAATACCCCGGACATTCTTCCGGAAATACTCCAGCAAGGCGGACGTCCCGCATTTAAATTCCGGTTCGTACTCGCGGCGACGCTGTCTCCGACCTATGGCATCTATAATGGATATGAACTCTGTGAAAATCGAGCTATCCCAGCAACCGAAGAATATCTGGACTCCGAAAAATATGAAATCCGGCATTGGGATTGGGATCGTCCAGGAAACATTCGCGACTATATCACTCACATCAACCGCATTAGACGTGAGCACCCGGCGCTACAGACATTGGGAAACATTCACTTCTATTCTGCGGATAACGAGCAGGTACTGTTCTATGGAAAAATGACTGACGATAAAGCGGATAGACTCCTGATCGCCGTAAATATGGACCCGTATACCGTCCAAGAAGCCAAACTGACCATTCCACTTGCTGATCTAGGAATTGGTGAACGCGAACCCTATCGCATGCACGAACTGATTCAGGATTATCGGCATGAGGTCGTAGGCGACGAATACATCATTCGCTTGGATCCCAATACCGAACCCGCCGCAATCTTTGTTGTTCAACAGTGAACACGGAAGGCGTATCCCTAGCCAACAATAGGCAGGAAGAAATCACCGTACTACTCGACAGGCACGACATCAACCGCGACGGCTACGGTATGCTCTCCCCCGCCAACCATGAACCCGTTAATCGGACTGACATCGCCATAATCACGTCCCCAGGCAAGCGTAATATGTTCATCTCCGGGAATCATATTATTGGTGGGGTCAAAATCAATCCAGCCATACCCCGGACACCAGACGGAGATCCAGGCATGCGAGGCATCCGCCCCGGCTAATTTTTCTTTCCCTTCTGGCGGGTGGGTTAACAAATACCCGCTAATATACCGGGCCGACAGCCCAAGACTTCTCAGCAAGGCAATTTCTACATGCGCAAAGTCCTGACACACGCCACGTTTCGTTTCCAACACCTCATCAACCGGAGTCGACACATCGGTCACACCTCCTTCATAACGAAACTCCTGAAAGATTCGAGTCGTTAACTCCATGACGGCCGCAAGCAAGGGACGTCCGTAAGGAAAACACTGCTGCGCATAGTCATAGGCAGCATCATTGCTAATTACGTACGGAGAGTTATAGAGAAACTGGAGCGCGTCGTGTGTGTCCGGATCATGCAAGGACTGCAAGTCATGTACGACTTGCTCCCACGGTGGACTCCGGTCCAAGAGAATGGCCTCAATCGAACGCACCTCGATTCGTGAACTGGCAGATACGACAAGTTGAGCATGCGGTTCTTGAATCGTGAGATACATCATTGGATTTCCGTAATAATCCATACCTTCGGTACGAACAGAGGGTGAAGGCTCTACCAAAACCGTGGAGTGGAGGGCATGCTGACGTGGATGCACTCGTGGAAGCAAACGTAGAATATGATGAGAAATTGCGACAGGGTTCGTGTACGTAAACGTGGTCCTGTGACTAACCTGATACATGACCATGGGGCTCATTGATAAACGTCTCTACACGCGTTTCGGCATAGAATGATTAAAATACAGGTGCATCACTTCATCGGATATTTTCTGAACGCCCTGCTCAAGCTGTCGAATCAGCCGTTCGAGATGTGAGCGGACACCGCTTTTTTCATTCATCGCCGATAACCGCACCATATCAGCCAAACGGAGTTCGGTGCATAAACGAGTGCTCGTCTGCAGGGCCGGAGGCAATCTGGCTTGAGAACGATCATGGGGCAACATTTCCATATGCGTCTCAAACGTCACTAATTGAAAAATCACGGATCGCGGATTGGTTTCATCAGCCAGCAGCAAATCCAACACCGCCCCAAGATTGGCTTCCGACTTATAGCGTGTCCGATAGGTGATATAACTATCGGCCAACTCCAGGAGAAGATTCAACGCACCGGTCGCCTCAGGGCTGCCACGAGTCGTGAGATGACGTACGAGTTTGGACAGGTGACGTACCCGTTCCAATCGCCGCCCCATCTCTAAAAACCTCCAGGCATAACTTCTGGTCATATTCTCCATGACCATGCCATTCAATGCCGCAAGATGTTGGATCATTCGACTCAGCAAACGGATTGTATCGTCGATGCTCTGTCCCTTCGTTCGTCTCCACTCCTGGGGAACATTGGCTAACTCCATAAGAATTTTCCAGGTATCGGTCGAGAGACGTTCGCGAACGCGATCTGCCGTTAATCGAACATTCATGAGAATTTTGGCGAGCCCATCCGGAGAATCAGGGTCAAACAATATGGTTCGGAGTTCGCGTTCGACCGCCCGCGCACCGCCAATCAGTACACGTCGAGCACGCCGTTGCGCGAGATGCTCCTGCACGACAAGCAACGAGACGAGCCGATGCAGCATTTCGGGATCGGCGCCAAGTTCCGACGCACCACTCAACCGTTCCACGAAACTGCGCAGGACTCTGATTGCCCCCTCCGCACGTTCTAGATATCGACCAAACCAGAAAAAGTTATCGGCCGTACGACTGGGTAAATCGCGACCGCCTCGACGAAGATGCAGTGTGTGCGGAACATGCGGAATAATATTGGGAACATGTTCGTGCCGCTCCCGCAATATCCAGGTATCTTTGCTGAAATCTCCAGGCTCGTGCCAATGCCCACGCGGGTCGGACTGGACAGACACACGCGTGAGACCACCAGGCATCACCGTATAGCCATGCGGCGATGCCGTGATATACATACGCAACGTCATCGGTACCGGCTTGAGTGACTCTTGGTTGGACCAGAACGGTGCGGTTGATGGTGAGACAATCTCTCTGCCGACATATTCGTGGCCACGCCGAATGATAGCCCGGCGTAACTGTTCTTTCGATTGTTGGGAAAGATCAGTGCCAAAGGAACTGATGTGACGTTGGGGAGCCGTACTGGGTGAGGACAGCACCCGTCGGATCATGAGTTCATCAAGTCTGTCCAACACGAGTGACTGTTCGTTGGGCTGTCCACACCACCAGGTTGCCACACTCGGAATTTTCAATCCTTCATGAAAGAAATATTGACAGACTCCGGGAAGAAAACTGAGGAGCACTTCACTATCGACAAGTCCGCTGCCTAAGGCATTGACCATTGTGACTTGTCCGGCACGAATCGCTTGCATCAGCCCTGGCACACCAGACACTGATTCGGTATTTAATTCCAATGGATCGCACAAATCGGAATAAATCCGGCGCAATACCAAATCAACTGGCTTCAACCCTTCGACCGTCTTGAGGAACAGCCGATTATCGCGCACGGTGAGATCAGCCCCCTCGACCACAGGATACCCAAGCGCGCGCGCAAGATAGGCATGTTCAAAATAGGTAGCATTTTGTGGCCCCGGCGAAAGAACCACGGCCAAGGGATCATCATGTTGAGCAAACTGCAAGACATGATCACTGAATGTCTGGAAAAAAGCGGAGAGTTGCTGCACGGGAGTCTGCGTAAACACATTGGGCAACGCCCGGGAGACAATCGTACGATTTTCTAGGGCAAATCCCGCTCCCGTCGGCGCTTCCGTTCGATCTCTCAAGACCCACCATTGGCCGTCCGGCGATCGAGCCAGATCCACCGCAAGAAAGTGCAGATAGGTTCCGCCTTGTACCGGAATCCCATGGCACGGTCTGAGAAATTGAGGGTTTCCAAACACCACAGCCGGTGGAAGTGTTCCATTTTTTATTAACTGCTGTGGGCCATACAAATCATTGAGGATATGGTTGAGTAAATGCGCACGTTGAATAAGCCCTGCCTCAAGTTGCCGCCATTCTGCCTGACTAATCAGTAACGGAAAGAGATCAAGTTGCCAGGGCCTCGCGGCCTGTTGATTATCCTGACGAGCCAGATAGGTCATCCTATCATCGTGGAGCATACGTGCAGCTGTTTCATGGGCGTGACGGCGGGCATCCTGGGTTAATCCACTAAACGTATTGAGAAGTCCGTGCCAATGTGGACGAACGGAACCATCCGAAGACACCAGCTCATCAAATGTGCCATCTTTTGGGGGATAGATGATGGGGGATCCCTGTGAGTCGGGTGATTGATCGCGCGAATACAACGTACTCATTGTTGCTTATAACGATATGATGAAAGGTCGACGGTTTGGCATACGGCCTCTTCCTGATACACAATCGTCTCGTTGGATATCCTGAGGTTCACCATCGAAGATCAAGGGTATACGGAAACTCTGGACGCGATTCATCAACCGGTTCCTCGTATTCCCCTCCTGTGTGACCAAACGGAAAGAATCTTGCCAATCGGCGACTTTCCGCTTCATAGGCATTCACGGGAAACTGTTCGAAGTTTCGTCCTCCGGGATGTGCGACATGGTAGGTACAGCCGGCTACGGCCCGTTTCGACCAACGGTCGTACACATCAAAAACCAGAGGGGAATGAATACCAATCGTGGGGTGCAGACTCGCTGCTGGTTTCCACGCTCGATATCGGACACCACCCACGGCTTCGCCTTGGCGTTCAGTAGAGATCAGTGGCACGCGCCGACCATTGCAGGTTACCACATAGCGATTGTCGGTCAAACCGGACAGTGTGACCTGCAAACGTTCAACGGATGAATCGACATGACGGACCGTGCCGCCAACCGCGCCTTCTTCTCCCATCACATGCCAAGGTTCGAGGGCGTGCCGCAATTCAAGCCCGACACTCCCGAAGACAATGGATCCATAAAGCGGAAACCGAAATTCAACATGTGGAGCAAACCATTCAGCCTGGAGTTCATACCCAGCATGGTTCATATCTGCCACAACATCGCGCAAATCTTGTTCAATGAAATATGGCAACATAAAACGATCATGTAACTGCGTGCCCCATCGTACCAATTCGCCATCGTCCGGATGTTTCCAAAAGCGCGCGATGAGTGCCAACAGTAACAGCTGTTGCACAAGACTCATGCGTTCATGCGGAGGCATTTCAAACCCGCGAAATTCCACAAGCCCTAAACGCCCGGTCGGCCCATCCGGAGAATAGAGTTTATCGATACAAATCTCAGTACGATGGGTATTCCCGCTCACATCAATCAACAGGTTTCGGAAAATCCGGTCGACAAGCCATGGCGGCGTAGGCATATCGTTCTGAGATTTCGACAATTGTTTGAACCCTAACTCCAATTCGTACAATGAATCATGCCGTGCTTCATCAATGCGAGGGGCTTGACTCGTTGGGCCAATAAATAACCCGGAAAATAAATATGACAACACGGGATGGCGCTGCCAATACGCAATAAGACTTCTCAGAAGATCTGGCCGTCGAAGAAATGGACTATCCGCAGGTGTTTCGCCTCCAAAGACTACGTGATTGCCACCACCGGTTCCGGTGTGACGTCCATCCAGCATAAACTTTTCTGTTCCCAAACGGCTTAGCCGAGCCTCTTCGTAAATACCTGTGGTGATCGCGATCATTTCTTCCCACGTTCTGGCAGGATGGATATTTACCTCCAGCACGCCAGGGTCCGGCGTAATTTTCAAAACACTAATTCGTGGGTCATACGGAGGCGTATAGCCTTCGAGATACACTCGCCGATTGAGTTCACGCGCCGTATCTTCAACGGCGGCCACCAGGTCCAGATAATCTTCAACCGTTTCTACCGGCGGCATAAACACATACAGATGATGATCGCGGACTTCAACCGTCAAAGACGCCCGAACGATCCGTTCTTCCCCCTCGCCACTGACCTGACCGACCAACCGCTGAGAGTCAACAGTACGTTCCTGTTGTCCTCGACGTGTGCGCTGAAAGCGTTGGCGGCGCTCAGAAGGATTTGTGAGCGCTTCGCGAGGCTCAAACGGATCGGCGGCAATGATATACGGATACTCATTCGGGGCAAGTGGTGGAAGTGATGGTAACGGTAAACGAAACCCTATGGGTGAATCCCCAGGTACTAAAAAAAGATGATCAGTTCGTGTTGACCAAGACTCGCTATACCAGCGTCGGCCTTGATCTTTGGTGTTCCATCGTTGCAGGGGTAGGACATACCCAGCCGGGTGCCCTAACCCTCGTTCAAACACCTTGGCTAAACGGTGACGAGCCATCGGATCCTCAAGATTGTTCGAGGCTGGATCAAGACTTTCAGGAAGCTTGCGTTCCTGAGAGAGAAAATGCCATGGATCCTCATACACGGTTTGAACGGCCGTCGAGTCAACCTCTACACGTTCAGCAATTCCTTTGATGAATACATGCGCATCGTTCATTGACAAACTGTTATCCTCAGATCTCCCTCCAAGCAGTTGATCCTGCTGCCAGAGCGGGTGGCCATCATTCCGCCAATACAGTGACAGAGCCCATCGAGGCAGTTGTTCGCCCGGATACCATTTCCCCTGTCCAAAGTGCAGCAACCCCTGAGGAGCAAATCGCTGACGAAGCCGATGCAGCAAATCAACGGCAAGCTTGCGTTTGGTCGGACCAACAGCCTCGGTATTCCATTCAGAAGCATCGGGACAATCAAGAGACACGAATGTTGGTTCTCCACCGATGGTCACGCGAACATCCTGATCGTGTAATTCTTTATCCAACTTTTGGCCGAAGCAATCAATGTCACGCCATTGCGCATCCGTATAGGGTTTTGTCACTCGTGGAGTTTCCACAATACGATGAACCGACATATCAAAAGCAAAATCCGTTTGGCACGGATCCATTGTGCCGCTGATAGGAGCTGCCGTCGTCGGATGCGGTGTCGCAGCCAGCGGAATATGCCCTTCGCCAGCCAACAGACCAGACGTGGGATCCATGCCGACCCATCCCGCTCCCGGAAGATAGGCTTCGACCCAAGCATGCAAATCTGTAAAATCGCGTGAAGGACCAGAAGGGCCATCCAATGAAGGCTGATCCGCCACTAATTGAATGAGATAGCCAGAGACAAAACGACTGGCAATGCCCAGATTTCGAAGAATTTGGACCAGTAGCCACCCCGTATCACGGCACGATCCTTTGGCCAAACTGAGAGTCTCTTCTGGAGTTTGCACGCCCGCTTCCATGCGAACCACATACTCAATCTGTTGTTTCAGGCCTTGATTCAGGTTCACCAAAAATGGCACGGTGGGATCATGCTGCGGGTACTGAAAACTCTTCAACCACGATTGCAGGTGAGGACCTGGCGTCTCCGTCGCCAAATACGGACGAAGATCGTGCCTTAGCAATGGATCATAGGAAAACGGCAAGGTCTCGGCATCGGGTTCAAGGAAGAAATCAAACGGATTGTGAACCACCATATCCACCACAAGATCCACTTCAAGATGGAATTCCGTGATCTTATCTGGAAACACGACGCGTGCAAGATAATTTCCATGTGGATCTTGTTGCCAATTCAGAAAATAGCCTTCAGGACTAAGCTGCAAAGAATAACTCAAAACCGGCGTGCGACTATGCGGAGCCGGCCGGAGTCGAATGACTTGCGGACCCATCTGAATTGGACGGTCGTATTGATAATGAGTCTGGTGATTGAGCGCAACGTGCAATGCCATACGAATCTCGTCCTATACAGCAGTCTTGTGTGAACACATGGCGGGACCACAACAACAAGACAACATATCCACCATGAATATCCACATTACCAGAAATCCCAATCTCATCCTAGCCTGTAACTCAAGACTGTTCATCGCATGAAATTCAATCATGACGATAGACATGCTACGTTCGGCGGCTTTGATTGAACAGATGATTAATGTACACTGACGGAGGAAGTCACCGGCCACATGTCGCGGACCGGGACGGTCTTTCCTGACAAAGCAGGGATCACATATGGGCATGTCGACAGCACAACTACATAATGAGACGTAGAAAGTATGTCCATAACATGAACAGGTAGGTACCGTGAAAACACTCTTTGATCGATATCTCGTCAAGCCGGGATTCGATGAGATGTTTGCAGCTCAGGATGTTCCGCGCAAGCATTATCGTCGCCTTGTTGAACGACTCCAAAAATTTCCCCTCAAAGATCTGAACTTAAAACGCCGCCAAGCCGATGAGGCCTTTCTCAGACAGGGCATTACGTTTACGGTCTACGGCGACTCACAGCAAACTGAAAAAATTTTTCCGTTCGATTTGCTTCCTCGGATTATTCCCAACACGGAATGGCACATCATTAATGATGGCCTTCGGCAGCGGATTCGCGCACTCAACATGTTTCTCCTTGATATTTATGGTCCGCAAAAAATTCTGAAGGACCAGGTCATTCCACGAGACCTCGTGGAAAGTTCGATTCACTTTCAGAAAGATCTTGTCGGCTTTCGTCCGCCAAAAGATATTTTCATTCATATTGGCGGCATTGACCTCATACGCGATCATGACGGAACCTACTACGTGTTAGAGGACAATCTCCGAACCCCATCGGGGGTGTCATACGTGCTCGAAAACCGCATTGTCATGAAACAACTTTTTCCCAATTTATTTGCTGACATGCAAGTTCGCCCGGTCGATTCCTATCCAACGCACTTACTGGAAAATCTCAAGTATCTCTCACCCAACCCCCGGGAGAATCCCGCCGTCGTGTTGCTCACACCCGGCGTCTTTAATTCAGCCTATTTTGAACATTGCTTTTTATCTCTTCAAATGGGAATTCCCTTAGTCGAAGGCCGGGACTTGGTTGTTGAATCAGATAAGGTCTTTATGAAAACTACACAAGGACTGGAGCAAGTCGACGTGATCTACCGGAGGGTCGACGATTCGTTCCTGGACCCCGAAGTGTTTAATCCTGATTCCGTTCTTGGCGTACCAGGGCTCATGCGAGCATATCGTGCAGGGAACGTCGCCATGGCTAATGGAGTGGGAACCGGTATCGCCGATGATAAAGCGGTATATGTTTATGTTCCGAAAATGATTGAATACTATTTACGCGAAACCCCCATACTCAATAATGTCCCGACATATCTGTGTCAGAATGACAAAGATCAAGACTATGTGTTGGACCACCTGTCGTCACTAGTCGTGAAGGCCGTCGCGGAATCAGGAGGCTATGGGATGCTCATGGGGCCATGGTCTACGACAAAACAACAAGAGGAATTTCGACAGAAAATTCTGGCTCACCCTCGCAGTTATATCGCACAACCCGTTGTGTCGTTATCGCATCATCCCTGTGTGATTGCAAACAACCAGGACTTAAAGTTAGACAGTCGCCACGTCGATCTCCGCCCTTTTGTCCTGTGGGGAGAAGAGATCTCCGTGTCACTTGGTGGCCTGACGCGCGTCGCGCTTCGAGAAGGGTCTCTGGTCGTTAATTCGTCGCAAGGTGGTGGAAGTAAAGATACCTGGGTCCTCTATGGAGAAGAATAATGATGCTGAGTCGCACCGCAGAATCGTTCTTTTGGATAGGACGGTATATTGAACGCGCTGAGTATACGGCACGGTTTACCACCGTGCACTACCATCTCTTAACTGAAATCGCAAAGTGGGATGATCAAGTCGACACATGGCGACAGTATTTAGAGGGAACAGGCGAAGGCCCATTATACCAAGAACTCTATGGAAATATTTCAACTCATTCAGTCCTTGAATTTTTCACCTTGTCGCGAGACAACCCCAACTCGTTATTCAGTTTAATTGCCGCAGTCCGCGCCAATGCCAGAGGCATTCAAGACCAGCTTTCAAGCGAAGTCTGGCATTTCATCAACGATTTCTATTTAGGGATAAAAGAAAAAACCAACCAAGACTTGTGGAGTGACACACATGACTTGTTGGATCATGTACTCAACACCTGTTACACCCTCGATGGTGTTGTGGGCAGCACGATGATCCATGATGAGGGGTGGAACTTCTATCGACTCGGAAAAAATATTGAACGAGGCGGGCGCACGGCTCGCCTGATGGACATCCCAATCTTCAGCCGTCCCATTGTTGAACCTCGTATCATCTCAGACTACCATCAATGCCTGGCCGTCTTGAAATCAGCCAGTGCCTTTGAAGCCTACCGAAAATTTTATTCTGCGCAACTGGTCCCCAAAAAAATCGTACAATTCCTCCTTTTTCATAATAAATTTCCACGTTCCGTCAGATTTACCACCACCCTCAATAGTAAATTATTGGAACGTATGGTTGGCTCGACCCGCCGTTCGGAAACCCGGCAAGCCATTCGAGTAGCCGGAGCATTAGCGGCTGACCTGGAATTTGGCAGCCTAGAGGAAGTCTATGACATGGGGCTTTCAGACTTTTTAGGACAAGTACTCCAACAATTAGACCAACTCACCAACCTTCTTGCGCAAGGGTTTTTTCGCACAGCAGCCTATTCCCCTGATCCCAAGGCAGTTGAAAAGGCTTCACGACACACACAACATCAATCTGCAGATGCCAACATCACTAGCTAGAAGGATTACGAGAAACGGCTCATCCCGATGAATATCAGACCCCAACTATTGACCTCCTGACATTCCACATTTCCCATCACGCTTAACCAAATTTATACGGCAAGATTCTCCCAACTCAACAATGACAGAGTTAGTGAGCCTATATGCCACCCCCTGTTTCTCTTGAACATTGCAAAACGACTTTCGAACGGCAAACCGACATACCTTGGTCTTTGACCTACAGTATGGTAACTATAACCTTGCGTGCATCCCCCGTCTCATCTGCAGGGACAGACCATTTACCCTGGTTACCACATGACCATACTGACTCCGGTAAATTACAACCAACGCAATGAATCGTTTCGAGCACATTGATGACCATGGGCTCATCGATCTCATCGCCCAAGGTGATCTCGACGCGTTTGAAGGCCTGTACGACCGATATGCTTCCAAGGTCCTAAAACGGTGTTACTTCATTTGCCTCAATGCCACAGATGCACGTGATTTAATGCAAGAGGTGTGGATGCGAGTGTTCCTTCGTCTCCATCAGTTCCAAAAGCAAGCAGCATTTTCAACTTGGCTGTATCGACTCACGACAAACCATTGCCTGAATTTCATCAAGGCCAAGGCTCAGGCCTCCAATGTCGAAGCCAACATCGAGGCCATCTCCCCCCCTCCCCAGGACCCGACGCAAACAGCGGAAGTTCATCATCTTCTTGCACGATTGTCCATAGAGGACAGAAGCATTCTTGCCATGAAATTTATGGGCGAGTATACATACGAAGAAATCGCCACCTTCTATGGCATCGGGGTCAGCGCCGCGAAAATGAGAGTGTCTCGATTAATTGATAAACTCCGAAAGGAGGTGAGGACGTGAACAATGACGAAAGTTTCGTATTTGAACAAGTCCTGAACGCCTTAGATCTACCTGAACCAGACCTTGTGACCAAAGAGCGAATCATGAAAGCCGTGTACCTCCTCATGGTCGCAAAAGAAATTGGACTCTTTCACGTGTCCATTCCTGGAACATTACTGGATGATACAACATACGAGTGAGAGGAGCGAATATGGTTGACACACAACATGACGTCAAGGAATGGGGAATGGTTGTCTGGACTTTTTGGGAACGCCTCGGTGAGCGCATTGGGACATTCCTGCCAAATCTCATTGGCGCGATGCTCATTATTCTCGTCGGATGGGTTATTGCAAAGCTCCTCAGAGGACTTACGACAAAACTTCTAGGCGTGCTTGGCATTGCGGCATTAGCGGAAAAGATCAAACTGCAAGAGACCTTACAAAAATTCGGCATCTCCAAGAGCCTCAACCACATTATTGGAACGCTCATCTATTACATAGTGCTGCTCGTCTTCTTCATTTCGGCTTCTGAAGTGCTGGGACTGACGGTTGTTCTGGATACACTGAATTCATTCATTGCTTATGTCCCCCATGTGCTCGGCGCGTTTCTTATTCTGGTGATTGCCTTGTACATCGCAAAAGTCATCAAAGACGGAGCCACCTCCGCATCGACAAACATGAATGTTGTCTATGCCGGAGCCTTAAGTTCTTTTCTCGAAATCCTTATTATTGGATTCGGGATCGTGATGGCCCTCACGGAACTCGGATTGGATATGACCGTGTTTACGGCGAATATCACGGTTATGATCGCTGGCTTTGTGCTCGCAATGGCCTTGTCTATTGGTCTCGGAAGTCGGACCATTATGGCTAACGTTCTGGCACGATATTACATTGCTCAACTCTACCATGTGGGAGATGAAGTCATTCTTGCCGGGGAAAAAGGCATCATTCGCAAAGTCACGCCAGTCTCCGTGGTCATACAAACAGAACATGAGGAAACCCTCCACATTCCAAATGATCAAATCATTGCAGAAGGCTCGAAGAAGCGAAGGCCCGAAACAGACACCTGACACAGACAGAGACTCTCACATCGTGCTTCGGCCTTCCTCCTTCACCAACACCCGCAAACGCCTTCCCTCAATGCCTCTCCACGCCTGCTCAAGGTATTGCCCCATCAACAGACCTTCGTGAGGCCTATGCTCACGAATATCCTTGCCCTACAAGTCTCACCTTTTGGCATCACACCACCGCATATTCATAATGAATGGTACATATTGCTCACAAGCGACCGAAAAAATAATGTGACCAAATCCCTGGCTCAACTGTCTAACTAGTCAGAATAGTCAATTTTAGCAGAACATTATTTCCAGAGGGCTATCAGTTGGCCTTCATACAATACATCATATGTATCTCCGTATGATATTGCAGAACTCATCAAACCAGTAAGGAGGAACCCCTATGGCAGATACGAAAGACAGTTCACGAGGCGGATCAGATTTAGTGACCAAAGAGGGAAAGACATCCATTGCGGACGAAGTTGTAGCCAAAATTGTCGCAATTGCAACAAAAGAAATCGAAGGCATTCACGAAATGGGGACGTTGGGACTCGGCGATACGATTACCGGCATGGCCCAGCGGGCAGTAAAAACTGGCCAAGGCTTTCAAGGAGTCCATGTCGAAGTCGGAGAACGCGAAGTCGCCGTTGATGTGAAAGTTGTCGTCGAATACGGGATTAGCATCCCTCAAGTGACGGTAGCCGTTCGCCGGAATATCATCAACCGTGTGAATGCCATGACTGGCCTCACCGTCAAAGAGGTTAATGTTGACGTCAGCGGACTACACTTTGCTGAAGAAAACAAGGAAAAGGATAGACAGGGGGAGGGTTCCCGGGTGGCCTAACTGCCATGGATAGGGTGCATAATGCACTCCCCGACATTGGTCATCGAACAGACCCATAACACCTAGACAGCTGATAACACTGTGAAGAGGGAGATTTGATGTATGACAGACGTCACGAAAGGCCACACGCAAGAGACATCAACTTTGACGACCGATCAAGGGAAGACGACAATTGCCGATGATGTCGTCGCAAAAATGGTGACCATTGCAGCCAAAGAAATAGAGGGCATCTATGACATCGGTAGTCAGAAGCTTGGAGACCAACTCTCGGGATTCACTCAACGGCTCTCAGGACATGGGTCCTCAGAACAAGGAGTGCAGGTGGAAGTCGGAGAACGCGAAGTCGCGATTGACCTCAATATCATTGCTCAATATGGCGTTCACATTCCAGATCTGACGGCAAACGTACGACGCAATATCATCGACCGTGTCGAACGGCTCCTTGGTCTCGTGGTTAAAGAAATGAACATTAAAGTCAGTGGGCTACACTTTCCTGAGCAAGAGAAAGCCGCACCTCCGCCCAAAAGAGTAGAATGACACTAGCGGAGGATCTTCATGGAACAATCTCTCCTTAGTAACGAACAACATATTGCTGAAACCGTCATCACGGGAATGAGCCGTGTACGTGAAGCGGCAGTCCTAGACACTCCTCAAGTACACGTAACGACGGCGACCAGGCGTACGGATTTCCGGGGTCACTATTCATCGAGTTGAGGGATCACGAAACATCGATGTGGGAATTAATGCAATCCTCAAAAAACAGGGCTCGTTACCCATACTTGCTGCAAGAGTCCGGCGCTGGGCTCGACAAGCCATTCATGCCTCGACGACAGAACATGTCCGAAGGGCCAACATACGGATTACAGATATTCAGATGAAGGATTAACGCTTGAACACGTTGAATCGAATCTTGGTGATCTTTGGGGCCCTCATTCTTTTATTGATCATCGGGACTATTGTATTAGTCTCCACACATATGAGCACCCCACAGCAATTACTTCCATCTCCTTGGGATCAAACGCTGACTCCATTCACTCAGATGGAATCATCAACGTGGTGGGCAATCATCGCAAGCGGGATCAGTACTGCACTCGCCACGCTCCTCCTCTTGCTGATGGAGCTTCGACCTTGGTCGCGCACGGATAGCCGATTATTGGTCAAGAAAGATGAGCTTGGGGAAGTCACTGCAGCGCTGACAAGCATTCAAGATCTTGCCAGTCGAGAGACAGGGCACATCGAGGGGGTTATGGAATCATCGACCCGAGTTCGCGAGTCTCCCGATGGGATTCATTTAGACTGCCGTCTATCGGTTGACCCCGCCACGAGCATTGCCGATCTTGGGCATCAAGTACAAGAGCGTCTGAAAAGTTCAGTGGAACATTATTTGGGAAAGGCCGTGGCCGGCGTGCATATTACAGCACAAGTCGCCCCACTAGGGAAAAAACACATCCGAAAAACTTCCCGCGTCCGATAGGATTCTTTTGAAGAAGGAGACCACGTGAATTCATTACTCGCAGCGCTCGCCACTCTGACTCACAATGTTGGTCCGGTTGTGTCGTCCGTGTTGGCGGCGTTTCTGATCATTTTGGGACTTCTTATTATCATCAAACCAGCTCTTCTTGGGTGGATAGTAGGACTGGTTCTCATCCTCGCTGGTGTGGCAGTCCTGGCTGGCCTTCTTACCCCAAGTGAACGATACCGCTGAGTCCTATCTCTCCTGCTCTTCAGTACACACGTCGTATCTCGGAGACACGAGACTGGTGACACAAGCATGAAAGCCGGCCAAGCAAGAGACGACATTTGGCCGGATATGTTGTACATAGAAGCCTAGCATTGAAGCACAATTACTGTAATCATATTCCTTTCCATGAAGGGCACAAAGCACTAACGGCTAAGAAAATCATCATGACATGATTCATGAAACTCATGAAAACGAATTCATATTTCCAGCAAGCATCGAGAACATGCGTCACACATCGCATGCAGTACGGACTTCACACATTGAATAAATGGCAACGTGGAAATTCTTTCATTCATGGCGGGTGCGTTGATCGGCGCAGTAGTTCTCGCATTCGTACTTGACCGTATTCTGCTATATTTAAGGAACCGTGTAAAAAGACATAAGGGAAAATAGTCAGTTGAAACGTAGAGAACAAGGTGGCGAGATTTGCCTAAGGTGCACGAATGTTGAGTACAGACTCTGCCATGTCAGCCAGACATATGGCTTCGGCAAAAGCAAGAATCGCACATACAGAGATCATTGGAAACATCGCAAGCCATTCATATCGAAAGGCAACTATGAGAATAGTCTTACACATTGCACTCATCACATTAGCCTACAGTCTGCTGTCAGCTTGTGCATCATCTAATAATCTACCTGAGCCAAATTCGCCAACCATGATCGAACAAATGCTCATGGCCCAGGCGGTCGATTTCAGCTTAGAACCAAACGATCCTCCTATCACTATCCCCGTCCCGCCTGGATCATCTCTCTGCGTACGGGCGACAGGATTACGAGACAATCAGCAATTCATGATTGGCATCATCAGTGGGTGGCTGGGCAAACAAGGCTTTACCGCTCTCCAAGACTGTGAACCGGCAACCTATCGAGTACAAATCATCATCCACACTCTGGGAGTCGAACAATCTGAATCTCTTTTTGGCATGCCGGAGGTGAACGGGGGCTTACTCCCATTTGCCCTGCCAGAGCTGGCCATTTATAAAGCCACTCGCCAAACAGGATACACCAGGTTTTCATTTGAATTTTTTGAAACCGCGACGAAAAAATTTTTACGAACAACCCCATGGTATCGTGCAAAAACATACTTCAATCAATATACGATTTTGTTTTTCATTGAACACCAAACAACAAATCTGATTGAAAGCTCGATAGACATTGAGCCGTTTCAACACAAAGATTCAAGAGAAGCGATGCAAGAAGTCGAACCGGTGCCACGGCCAAAGCCTAGAGAAGAAAGACAGGAAGAAACAATATTGTACTAAAGCGGCTTCGGGATGGACTCATGACTTTCTCACGCCTGAAGCCGTAGACTGATCAGTCAGCTCCCCAGACAAGACATTACAATGAGAATTGTCAAATATTTTTGCATATTTAGTCTCATCGTTTTTTTCCTTGTCGGCACAACGCTGAGCATACTGATCACGTACGCAGACACTGAACCACTCAAAGGATATATACTCGAAAAAGCCGGAAACACGATTGGCGCTACAGTGTTCGCCGACCAATTGGACATTCACATATTCTCTTCTCCGCACATTCGGCTTACCGGGGTCACATTCCTCGATCAACAGACAAATGCCAGAGTGTTTCAATTAGAAAGCGGGGCATGCCAGTTCGACATGTCGTCTCTCATGAGTGGACATGTTGTTATCAATCGCTGCACGCTCAATGAACCGGCAATCACAATACGACAAGAACAAGACGGATCGTGGCAGTGGCTCATGGGCCCTGAAGAGGAAGATACGGGAACGTCTCTCGTAAAGTTTACTGGCGTCAAAGAACTTGGCATACACAATGGTTCCCTTACAATCATCGCCAAATTACGGCAAGAGAAATCCCGATCCTTCACACTCTCTCGCCTTGAGGCCACTCTACACGCGCCAACAGACTTCAATGAGTTGAGTTTTCGAGTGACGGCTATTCCCTCAGATGCCCCCACGTCGTCAGAAATCGCAGTGACGGGACAAGCACAGGGCATCCGGTCAATCGCATCCAGCCATTCACCAATCCAGTCTCCGTCAGAGACGCATCTGGACGTCACAGCAAACGTGCATATCCGTGATATGGACATTCGTCCCATCCTGGAATTCGTCGATCCAACGATAGACATCTCAAGACCGCATCTCATCAGCGATCTTGACACAACGCTGACGCTCTTTTCAGATACGACGGGCTACACACTGATTGCCGAAGACGCCTCCTGTCTTATACACGATTTCCCGCTTCATGGGAAAATGAGTGTCACAGGACTCTCAACCGGTCAACCGGCATTCTTCTTCACCGGCACGGTTCCTATGTACTCCATTGAAAACCTTGTCCAACTCACTCCTCGAACATGGATACCAGACGACATTCACTTACTCCTTCAACAACACGAAATTCGAGGAAACTTCGATATTCCACATATGACGATTGCCGGACCTCTGGATGGGAAAACGTCGCCATCGATCATTGGAAGCCTTCACCTGACCCATGGTTTTGTGGATCCCCATACAGACATTCCGCCGTTGCACAATATTCAAATAGCCATGACCCTGGAATCCAATCATCTCACAATTAACAATGTCTCTGCGGACTATCAAACCTCACACATTCGGCAAGCGCAAGGAAGCATTCACTTCAGAACACCTCATCCCTGGCTCACGCTCACTGTGAATGGAGACATCCAGGCACAGGACGCATTAAAAGCCGCTCGGCAATTTGGCACGTTCGCGCAAGACCCTCCTTTATGGCTCAAGGCACAGGCCGTAGAAGGGCACGCCCGTGTCGGATTAAGAATTGAAGGAGCCATGGGTGGTTCCGACCACGTTCAGGTTCAACGTGGAGAGTTAAACATCGAAAATCTCGGCTTTCAGCTTCCCATGCAACCTCTTCCCATACATGCAATAACAGGAAAGGTCACGTTCGATCACGATCAGGTTACCTTCGACACGTTGTCGGCTGAATATGGATCATCCACTCTGCAACAGGCCAATGGACACATCGAGTCTCGAAAGCCTGGCCCCTGGCTCACGGTCACCGCCAATGGCAACCTTCATGCTAGAGATATTCTGACGACGGTTCGTCAACTCGACACAACCAAACAAGACCAGTCTCTATGGCTCGAGATGCAAAACGTCCAGGGCAATGCGGCATTCGCACTCGCACTAAAAGGACCATTGACCGAACCCAGCCAACTCAAGATTCACCAAGGTGAGTTACACGTACGGAATCTCGGCTTTGAACATACAGCATCTCCCCTCCCTCTTCAGGAATTTTCTGGACACCTGAACTTTGACCAGGAACACGTCACCATTCATACGCTGAACGGAAAGGTTGGAAAGAGTGACATGACACTGCAGGGAAGTACATCGTTTGGACAGGAATATACGCTGAAAGACGTCACACTTCAGAGCCAAGTCGAGCTCTCTGACCTACAACTCATATTTCCTCAATTGTCTCAAGACAATCATCTATCAGGCGGTCCGCTGGACATCACGTTGAACATCTCAGGTTCAACCACACAACCAACGTTCCAAACTGAAATAGACCTCACGCCCATAACTATCTCGTACCCTCATGTCATACATAAACCTTCTGGCATTTCGACATGGTTAAAACTTGACAGTGAACTCACGCCAAATCACAAACTCCATATTCGCCAATCAGCATTAGAAATTCCTCCCTTTCATCTCAAGATGAAAGGTGACGTTTCTTTTGATGATCAACACATATTCAATGTGACAATCGCAACAGGCTCAAAAGACGAATCATTTTTCCCAGAACATGTTGTCGTTGGAGATGAACGGTTCAAGATACAACATCTGGGAGCCAATGTGAGGCTTCATGGTTCAGGGAAAGATTGGTTGGCCTGGCAGACCAATGGAATTATACACATCAATACATCACAGTCCATTGCTGCACAAACATCAAACGATACACATCAAACGGCAAGAGTCCAATGGACACAAGAACACCGTACCGCAACCGTTCATGTTCGCGCACATGACATTCCGCTTGAGTCGATTATTCCCGATAACTCCAAAGTAGATGGAAACCTGTCAACAACCGTCTCATTCACCACTCAATTGGGTAACGCTCAACAACTCCAACAGGACTTGACCGGAGAAGGTGACGTGCACATTCATGATGGGCACATTATTCAATCACCAACCATATCGAGAATTCTTGGTCTTCTTAATCTGCCCAACGTACTCATGGGCAAAGTTAACCTCGCACAAGAAGGGATACCATTTCACAACTTGACTGGCACGTTTACCATCAACAATGGGCTCATGGCCTCGAATGATCTGTTACTCAATAGTCCTGTCATTAAAATGACTGCAGCCGGCACGTATGACCTGCCACAGGATCAACTCGATTTCATCGTTGCGGTCAGCCCATTTGGTGAATATTCCAATCTCTTAAAAAACATTCCCCTATTCGGGAGAATTCTTAAAGGTGAACGACAGGGACTCGCCACCGCATTATTTGAAGTCAAAGAGTCACGGTCATCACCGAAAGTTCGATATCTGCCATTGGAATCCTTTGCTGGAGGCCTGCAAGGCTTAGCTCAATTTGCTGTAGATGTTTTAAAAAATACCGTCACGCTCCCAAAGGGTCTGATGACTGAGCCTCAAGAAAAAAACACCTCTTCACAAGCACGAGAGTAAAGAGTTTGATCGACTCAAAAGCATGAAAACGAGATCGTCTCTTATGCATTCTTAAGAGGAATTCGTGCATCTTAGTAAAAACGGAGAAATCCCAATGCTCTAAGCCTCTCGTTGACAGGAGCATTGCTATGAACACCAAGGTGGAGGACATGTAAAAATGAACGACTGGGATTTTATGACGACGGTGAAGGACATCTTCCAATACCAACTATTTTTGGTGAACCAAACTCCAGTGACATTGTCTTCTCTCATGGTGTTTTTTCTGTTTATGGTTGGGGTGTTCATTCTAAACGGCGTCCTGCACCGCTTGTTCGCGAATCGCCTCCTGCGACACATCAATCTTCCTGCCAGCACGAAGTACAATCTCACGCGTGTGGCTCAATACCTTTTGTGGGTACTGGGGGCGATTATCGCGTTTCAACTGATTGGTATAGATCTCAGTGGACTGGCGGTCATCTTTGGGTTTTTGTCGGTCGGAATAGGATTTGGCTTGCAGAATCTGACCTCGAACTTTATTTCTGGGATCATTCTATTGTTTGAACAACATATTAAAGTCGGAGACCGCGTGACCGTCGCGGACACAGAAGGCGACGTGGTTGAAATCAACATTCGTTCGACCACCATTCGTTCACTCAACAATATCGCGATTGTCGTTCCCAATTCTGAGTTCATTTCAGCGACTGTTATCAACTGGTCACATGGAGATCCAAAGACACGTTTAGAGATTGATGTGGGTGTGTCATATGGCTCTGAACTCGACACGGTCGTTTTTTCTTTGTTGGAGGCCGCAAGAGAACACCCTGAAGTCTTAGCCAGTCCTGAACCAAAAGCTTGGCTATTGGGGTTTGGTGATTCAGCATGGAACATGCGTTTGCTGGCATGGGTTGGCGATCCTCAGGGTCGGCGTCAAGTCCACTCTGATATTAACTGTGCCATCGTGAAAAAGTTCCGAGAAAATAGCGTAGAAATCCCATTCCCACAACGAGATTTGCATGTGCGCTCTCCGGTTCCATTACCACTGATGACAACGACTTCCTAAAAAGAACACGGAGAGGTTCATCGTTGTCATTGGATATGTATCTTTGAAGTGAACCACGGATCCATGGTTGTCTTGTCACTTCGTTTTCACTGGCTCTCGGCAATTGTCGTATCATCTTGAATATTCGTTCTAACCATCCTGGAGGTGCTCTTGTGGATATTACAATTTGGACCGCGCCAATAGAGGAATCTCTCAAGGCTAGCTTTACACTCTTTATGACCTTTCTGCCCAAAACACTCGGGGCACTGATGCTCTTGGGGATCGGTGTGATCTTGGGAAAACTCGTGCAAAGTGGCATTAGCCGTCTGATGGAGTTTGTTGTTGTAGACCGATTACTCAGTGGAACAGGCGTGTTGTCGATACTTCAGAAAACCGGCAGTAAGATGACGCTCTCTCAAGTTGTTGGGGCTGTGGCTTTTTGGGTTATTTTTCTGCTGTTTCTCATTTCTGCTACCGAAACCTTGGAATTGGCCCTCTTATCTCAAGCCCTCACCGGCCTCGCGTATTATCTGCCGAAGATTGGATTGGCGACACTTATTCTTGTCTTAGGGTTGCTTGCCACAAACTTTGTTAGAGAGCTGATCTCCTTGGCTTGTGATTCCGCTGGAATTCGGCAAGGTACTGTTATCGCACAAACGGTGTACGTGGCCTCGACACTCTTAGTCCTCGTGACGGCTATTAATGAGTTGGGGATTGATACCTCTCTTTTGAATCAAATTATCGTGTTGATCGCGGCGGGGCTCATTGCGGGTGCGGCATTATCGTTCGGATTTGGGTCGCGTTCGGCGGTGGGGAATCTCATTGCTGCTCATTATATTCAACCCATCATTCGAATCGGAGAGCAAATTCAGGTCGGGCCACATTTTGGGACCGTCACCTCCGTCACACCGATGGTTGTCGTTCTAGAAACCGAACGAGGCCGTGTCGTCGTGCCTGCCGCGCAATTTACTGAAGTGGCCAGTGTCATTTCTCCGGCACAGGGGGCGTAAATATGGGACTTCAACAGGATCTCATTCATACGTATATCCAACGACATCCAGTCGAAGCGGCTCGTCACCTCGAGTCTCAGTCTGCTGTCGCAGCCCATGATCTGCTGAAGAAGATGGATGTTGAGATCGTGGCATCAGTACTTGAATATTTTTTGCCTGCTCACATGGCCGAAGTGTTGAAGCATTTCTCCCCCGAGATGGGTGCGAAGATCATCAATCGAGTATCGACCACTGCTGCCCGAGCGGTGTTGCGGCAATATGAGACGTCAACACAATCCACACTCTTGTCGAAACTTGACCCGGCCATCGCTTCCTATTTCCGTCGAACGTTGTCCCAGCCAGACCATACGGCAGGAAGTCTCGCTGACCCCCGTGTGTTAACACTTCGACCAGACATTACCGTTGGGCAGGCACTGAACCGCATTGGCCTAGAATCACGTCACGCTATTTATTATCTGTATATCATCGATCACCAGACCACATTACACGGGGTCGTTCTGATGAAAGAATTGCTCGCCGCGCATGCAGAAACCTCGCTTCAATCAATCATGAACCAGAACGTCAAGATGATCCCGGCTTCTGCAAGTGCGCAGGATCTTCTTTCTCATCCGGCATGGCAGATGCACGATAGTCTTCCCGTTGTTGAGCAGGGAAAAGCGTTTATCGGTGTCTTACGCTATCGCGTCCTTAAAAAATTCCTGGAAGCACGCACCGATATGCGAGAACCAGAATTTCTTTCCGATGCACTTCTTCAACTATGGGAAGCGTATTCACTGTCTGGCATTGGGTTGATGACGACGCTTGGAGAAGTGCTCAAAGCAACGCGTGAGCAAAAGCTGCCACAACAGCAGGAGGAGACACGATGACGACAATGCCTCAGACTATTGCAATGCACGAAGCATTTATTTCGCAATATCCAGAAGAAGTCGCCCATCTCTTCGAAACCTATCCAGTCGATGAAGTTCTTGAGGTACTTCACGGTACGTCAGGACATGACACTGCCAAGATACTCTCTGCTATGACTCCCTCCGTTGCCGCAGAAATTCTTGGAGACATGCCGGGGGAAATGTTACAGGAGACGCTTCTTCAGGTTGAGCCATCTGTCGCAGCCACACTCCTGCGAAGGCTCTCTGAAGATCAGCGTCATACCGTGTTAGAAGCATTACCGAAGACTGTCTCCACCGAGATCGACGCGTTTCTGGAATACCCAGAAGATTCAGTCGGCCTGCTTATGGATCCACGATTCTTTGCGTTACCTCAGGATATACACGTCGAAGAAGCTATCAGTCAGATTCGAACACGTGCTCCGCGGGATCTGCATGAAATCTATATCATCGATCGCAGTCAGGTGCTGACTGGAATCCTTCTTCTCCGTGATGTGTTTCTTGCGCCCGGGCAGGAACAACTCCAATCGTTAATGAAGCGAGAGTTGCCAACCATCCATCCGCTTGAAAGTCAGGAACAGGTCATAGAAGTGTTTGAGCAATGGAAGGTGCTGACGATCCCCGTCACCGATTTAAATGGTCGGTTACTTGGCGTCATTAGAAATCAAGATATCATCGAGGTTGAAAAGGAAGAGGCCACTATCAGCATGCAGACCATGGTCGGGGCCAGCAAAGACGAACGTGCACTCTCCCCACCCATGTTCGCTGTTCGCAAGCGCTTACCGTGGCTTCAAATTAATCTTCTCACGGCATTTCTTGCGGCTTTTGTCGTGGGGTTATTTGAGGACACCATTGCCAGGTTTACTGCCTTGGCTGTGTTGCTCCCAGTCGTAGCTGGGCAATCTGGAAATACCGGGGCTCAAGCCCTGGCGGTTGTCATGCGCGGATTAGCGCTTCGGGATATTCGTCCAGCTCAATGGGTTCGAGTGGCAACGAAGGAGTCGTATGTCGCATTCGTGAATGGAGTTGCCGTCGCTGCGACCACGTCGGCCGCGGTCTATGTCTGGAGCCAATCATGGGGACTGACGATGGTCATTGGGATTTCAATGGTGCTTTCGATGGTCATGGCAGGACTTTCTGGGGCGGTGATTCCCATCATACTGAGAGCGCTCAATCAAGATCCGGCACAATCATCATCCATTATTCTCACGACTGTCACTGATGTGGCCGGGTTCCTGAGTTTCTTGGGTCTCGCTACGATGTTTGCAAGTTTCCTTGAATAAGTCGAGACGTTAGAGAGGCAATGTAATACGCATGGTAGGCCAATTCGGCAAAAGGCAGTTTTCATGATGGAATCTGCATTGATGTGGACAGGAATTTTTGCGTGCCTGGCAGGGTCGGCGATGTGTTCCGGCTTGACGCTCGGTTTCTTTAGCCTGAGCCGTATTCATCATGAGCTTATGGACAAACAGGGTAATGCCGAAGCCCGGACCGTGTTGAAGATACGTCAAGATGCCAACTTTCTCCTTGCGACACTTCTACGGAGCAACGTCGCGGTGAATGTATTACTGACGCTACTGTCTGAAGAACAAGTGTTAGGTGTGTGAGCATTTTTTTTCGCTATTTGGCATTTGGTCAGTTTCTACTAAATCTTGAGAATGAACATAACATTATAACGGGTCATAACACCTCGCTCATATTGTGAAAAGGGAATAGGTCAACCGTATGAATAAAACCACGATCGGTTGGAGGGAATGGGTCGCGCTTCCTGATTTAGGCGTTGAACGGATTAAAGCCAAAATTGATACAGGAGCGCGAACCTCAGCCCTCCATGCATTTGACATTCAAGTATATGAAGAACGAGGGAAGCATTGGGTTCGTTTTGCGGTTCACCCATACCAGAGGAATGACACTGATGTGCAAACGTGTGTATGTCCAATCCGTGAATCTCGGGTGGTCACCAATTCAGGGGGAACCCAGGAGGAACGACTCGTCATTGAAACCCAATTAACAGTGGGAGTTCAGTCATGGCCGATTGAAGTTACATTGACGAATCGAGATCAAATGGGTTTTCGAATGTTGTTAGGTCGAACTGCTCTCAGAGGCCATTTCCTTATCGATCCCGGAAAGTCATTTTGTAGCAAGCCTTCAGCAGTAAAAGCCTCTCGACGACTTCATTCAGCTTCTGTTCATTTTCAAGAGGAGGAATAACCTATGAAACTTGCCATGATGGCACGTAATCCAAAATTGTATTCTCATCTACGGCTTGTGGAAGCGGCAGAGAAAGCTGGGCATCACATCGATGTCATCAATACTACAAAGGTGTATGTGAATATCACCTCCCATAATCCTGAACTTCGTTATAAAGGAGAAAATCTAACAGGCTATGATGCCGTCATTCCAAGGATTGGTGCCTCTATCACGTTTTACGGGTTAGCCGTGTTACGACAGTTCGAGATGATGGGAGTGTGGCCACTGAACGAGTCCGTCGCCATCGGACGATCTCGAGACAAGCTGCGTGCCCTACAATTATTGGCACGGAAAGGTATTGGACTGCCAGTTACAGCCTTTGCTCATTCAGACGACTTTGCGGATGATGTCATCGCGATTGCTGGAGGAGCGCCAGTCGTAATCAAACTGCTAGAAGGGACCCAAGGCATTGGCGTCGTGTTGGGCGAAACACATAACTCAGCAAAGTCGGTCATTGAGGCCTTTCGAGGTGTCAAAGTTAATATCATGGTTCAAGAGTTCATCAAAGAAGCCGGAGGTTCTGATATTCGCTGTTTGGTCATCGGTGATCGAGTGATTGCTTCCATGAAACGACAAGGTGCCAAGGGGGACTTCCGATCCAATCTTCATCGTGGTGGCAATGCCGAAGTGATTAAAATCACCCCGGAAGAACGATCAACGGCGACTCGGGCGGCCAATATCATGGGACTCAATGTCTGTGGTGTGGACTTGCTTCGTTCCAAACATGGTCCAGTCGTTATGGAGATTAATTCTTCTCCGGGTCTTGAAGGCATTGAAAAAGCGACGGGAATCGATGTGGCGAAAGAGATCATTCAATTCATCGAAAAAAATGCAAAACCCAATAAGACGAGGACGCGAGGTCGTGGCTAACACTCAACGGCAAGCTTTTGAAATTGGCGGTACCAGCGTGCAGCCGGGCACACGAAAAACCATCAACTTGTCCATGAGTTTACTGTCCAATCATGCGCCAATGGATATTCCCGTCCATGTCATTCATGGCAAAAAAGATGGAGCCCGTCTTTTTATGAGCGCGGCGATTCATGGAGATGAGCTCAATGGTGTTGAAATTATACGCCGAGTTCTCAAGGTTCCTCGTTTGAATACACTTCGCGGTACGCTCATTGCCGTTCCCATTGTTAACGTGTTCGGATTTTTGGCCCATTCTCGCTATTTGCCTGATCGTCGAGATCTCAATAGAAGTTTTCCCGGAAACGAGAAAGGTTCCTTAACTTCTCAATTGGCTAATGTATTCATGAAGGAAGTGGTCCTTCGATGCACCCATGGCATAGATCTTCATACAGGAGCCATTCATCGAAGTAATCTTCCGCAAATTAGAGCAGATCTGACAGATCCGAACATGGAAGCTCTAACCAAATCGTTTTCCGCACCACTCATTCTTCACTCCAATCTCCGTGACGGCTCATTGAGAAGAGCGGCGACTGACAAACACATTCCAACAATGCTGTATGAAGCAGGCGAAGCTCTTCGTTTTGATGAGTTTGCGATCCGTCTTGGGGTGAAGGGTATTCTTCGAGTGATGCAGACGTTAGCGATGATTGGGAAGTCTCCACCGCCAATTCAAACAAAAAGTGTTGTGTCCATGACTTCGTATTGGCTTAGGGCTCCTATAGGAGGAATTCTTCGCTCCCTTCATCCCTTAGGAGCACGGGTGGAATGTGGCGACCACGTTGGAACTATCGCAGATCCGATGGGTGAAATGGAAACAGCCGTGATAGCTGGGGAATCAGGAATACTTATTGGTCGGTCAAATTTGCCAGTGGTCAACCAAGGAGATGCTTTGTTTCATGTCGCAAAGGTCAAGAATGTCACCACGGCTGAAAAAGTTGTTGAAAAATTTCACGAAAAATTTAAGGAAGAAATCCAACTTGATAATTCAATAGGTTAATCACACTTGGATTGAACTTTTTTGTGACAACTTCATCACGGTCAAAGGATGTGAAACTTGGCGATCAGTCAGTAGTCCACTTTTAACGAGAAAGGAGATTTCGTCATCGGTACGGTCTATTATTATCATTATCCAAAGATACCAACGAGCATATTGGTGTCTTGTTGTTCTTTTAATAGGAGGAAAAACCCATGTCCGAAGAAAAATCCATTATCGTAAAAGCTAAAGAGGGTGTTGTCGAGACAATCAAAGGGACTGGTGATGTCACGAATGCCGTCCTTGATCTGCTCAGCGGTTCATTACTCACGGCTCTCAAGGGCACAAAGGCTGTTGGCGCCGAAGCTGGCAACCTAGTGAAAGATACGATCATTGGCTCGGTCAAAGGCCTCGCTGAAGTAGGTGGCGAAACGGGTTCGGCCGCAAAGGGTGTGATACTAGGTGTTGTCAAAGGTACGAAGGAATTGACCACGGACACACTCGAAACGATTGGGGTCAGCACTTCCACACTGATCAAAACCACGTCAGAGGTTGGCGGTGACCTCGCCAAAACAGCCAAAGGCGCTGTGGAAGGGGCCATCGTCGCCACAAAGGATTTAAGCATGGAAATCGCAGATGCCGCTGCGCAGTCTGTAAGTGTCGCGATTAAAGGAGTGAGTTCCGTTGGAGGACAGTTAGCAGATACCGCAAAAGAAGCAGTCATTGGTGCGGCACAGGCCACGCAGGAGGTAGGTGGGAAAGCTATGGAAACCATCAGCCATACTGCCGGTGCCGTTGTCAAAGCCACGGTAGAGGTCGGTGGGGATCTCGCTTCGACCACCAAAGCCACGATGGTGGGGGCACTTGAGGGGGCAAAAGAAGTTGGAGAGAAAGCCATGGACACGGTAAGCGGAACGGCCAGTTCCATGATTAAAGCGACGGCGCAAGTCGGTGGAGATCTGGGAATTACGGCCAAACATTCGGTTGAAGGCGCAATTGAGGGGGCCAAGTCCATCGGGGCAGACACAGCCGAAGCCGCATCTGCCGCTGCGACCAGTGCTTTCAAAGCCGCGGGTGAAATTAGTTCCAGCGCCGGGGAACAAGTTCGAAACGCCGTGACTGGAACAATAAGTGGTGTAAAAGTCGTGTTAAAAGAGCCGTTTAAGAAATAATAGTCATCGGTATGTTTTCATCCCAAAACACATTTCACACAAAGAACACAAGCAGGACATGATGTGTTGAGTTACGAGGCTTAGTGGGTTAAAGGCGTCATATGACACAGGCAAAACTTATGGCGATCTTGACACTTTTAGGTTGTGTCGTCTTATTCGTTGTTCAAAATTATGAAATTGTTGAATTGCGGTTTCTTGTCTGGCATCTGGATATGTCGCGTGCATTGCTTGTGTTCTTTGTGTTTGGGGGTGGGGTGTTAACCGGATGGCTGCTCCGGGGTGGTAAAAGAATCAATGAAAGGGATCTATCAAAATGAGAAGATACCGAATCATCGTGATTGCTTGTTCTTTATGTGTGAGCTTGTCGGGATGTTTGTCTCCCTTTGCCCTGGAGCGCGCCGTAACCGCGTATGATCATGCTGTGACCGATGCCTTGACGGAGCAACTGCTTCTGAACATTGCCCGTGCTCATAATCATCAGCCTATTCATTTCACGGGCGTGGCAAATATTGCTGCAACCTTTGATTTTCGAATGAGTGCCGGAGCAACGCCGCCTCTTGGAGGATTGGATGGTGGTGTACGTTTGTCACCGATATTTGGCACAAGTATAGCGGAGAATCCAACCGTGAGTATTGTGCCAATTGAGGGAGAAGATTTTACCAAACGCTTACTGACTCCCCTCCAAGAAAGCAAACTGACCTTATTATTACGCCAAGGTGTCGACATTGACCTTTTACTTCGTCTTATGGCTGCAGAATTACGTCTTCCGAAAGATCAGGCCGAGACCGTGTTCTATAATCGTCCAAACGACAAAGTTGGATATACAAAATTTCGCCAGGTCGTACTGCATCTCTCCACGTTACAAGATCGAAATAAGCTGTATGTCGAACCATTGATATTACATAAAGAGTGGAAACTGCCATTCGCGCATGTTTCTGGACAAGACTTTCAGGCTCTCGAACAAACCTATCAAGTCACCATCAATTCGCAACGACAGGAGTACATTCTACGAAAGAAAGTTCTTGGACGGATCCTGATCACCAACTACGATCCCGAACAGTTATCAAACGAGCAACGCCTCAAACTGCAACAACGGGCTGATCGGTGGCCACCGAATGATCTAACTATTGATATTCGTCCAGAATACCCTGGAGGAGAATACCCTCTTTTTGGCAATTTTCGGCTTCGAAGTTTTCATGCGATTCTGAATTTTCTTGGACGCAGTGTTCATGACGAACCAGAATATGATGTGCAAAAGGATTCGCGTACTCCACCGGTCATGGAAAACCCAACACGGACTCTCACCATTCTGGAATCAGATCTACCATTCGACGATGCCGAACTATACGTGAACTATCGAGGCGAATATTACGGCATTCGGGATGACCCGCACGACACGTGGAATCGGGAAGCGTTTCGCCTTCTCTACCAATTGTTCCAGATGACTGTGACGGACGTTCCCCGAATTGGAACACCAAGCATCACCATAGCTAAATAAATACGGTACAATGAAGTATTGTTTGGAGATCAGGCTGAAAATGAATCTTCTCAGTACAGAACTCATAGGAATTGGGGCAATCTCAACACGAGGAGATCAGTCAGAATGAGAAAATCTGAGGAAATGGCGGCTCCAAACATCAATCTTACAACACTGATGCATGCAGATAGTAGATTAAAGTCGCTGTCTCTCATGGTCTTGACTCTTTCTTTCATTCTTTGGTCAAACGGATAGTGTTCTTCTCTTACTTCAGCGCGAGAACACCACGATGTTTTTGTCTATTCACAGGAAAGAGTAAGGGATTTGCCAAATACCTTGTTATTGGAGCGAAAAACGGTAGAACTGCGATAATCAGCGTCATCGTTAGAAATAGTGAACTATGAGCACTTCTTCTAGTCCCAACTTCGATTACGACCTTGTCTGTATCGGGAGTGGACCAGCCGGACAACGTGCGGCAGTTCAAGCAGCCAAACTTGGGGAAAAAGCTGCTGTCATTGAAAAAAGACAAGTCGTCGGCGGAGCTTGCCTTGGCACGGGGACGATCCCCAGCAAGACCTTTCGTGAGGCGGTGTTAGCCTTCTCTCATGGCCAATCGTACCTTCATGAAAAAGAATTAGCTCAATCTAGACGACCCACGGCCAACCAACTGCTTTCTCGAGTTCATGAGGTTATTCGAATGGAAGGCATGGTGTTAGAGGATCAACTGTCCCGAAATGATGTGGCCATGATCAGAGGCGATGCATCTTTTCTCGATCCTCACACGTTACATATTGTCACTGATCGAGAGGAGAAATGTATCACATCTGACAAGATTCTTATCGCGGTGGGCACGGTTCCTACTCCTCCACCCGGCGTTCCGACAGATGGAACGATGGTGTTGAACAGTGATGGAATCATGATGCTTGACCACCTACCCAAAACGATGGCTGTCGTTGGGGCAGGCGTGATCGGTATTGAATACGCCTCGATGTTTGCTGATTTAGGGGTTGAAGTGACAGTCGTGGATAAACGACACCGCCCTCTCGAGTTCCTTGATAATGAAATAGTCGACGAATTAATTCATCAGATGCGAAACAAGAATGTGCTGTTTCGATTAACTGAAACAGTCGCTCACCTTGAGATTTCTTCGGGTGCTCGAAAGCGAGCGATTCTGCAACTCGAATCGGGAAAACGCCTCGTTTCAGATGTTGTGCTCTATTCAGTCGGTCGCCTAGGAGCAACGGAAGCTCTCAACCTGAAGGCCGTCGGTCTAGAAGCGGATGGACGCGGTCGTTTACAGGTTAATGATCAGTTCCAAACGAGCGTGCCTCATATTTTTGCTGCAGGTGATGTCATCGGGTATCCCAGTTTGGCGGCAACATCTTCCGAGCAGGGGCGGTTGGCTGCGTGTTATGCCTTCCATGTTCCCGTCGACCTCATAGATGATCACTTTCCGATTGGCATCTATTCCATTCCAGAAATATCCATGGTCGGAAAAACTGAACAGGACTTAACCCAAAGTAAAGTGCCCTATGAGACCGGAATCGCTCGATACAGAGAAATCGCACGCGGGGCGATCATGGGCGACAATACAGGCTTTTTCAAGATGCTATTCCATCGGGACACTCATTGTCTTTTGGGCGTTCATGCAATTGGCACAGGTGCGACTGAACTAATCCACGTTGGTCAAGCGGTGATGGGTATAGAAGATGGATTAGGGTATTTCCTGAAAACGGTATTCAACTATCCTACGCTGGCGGAATGTTATAAAGTTGCAGCCCTTGATGCCTATAACAAACTTCAACACTGACCGAGAGTTTTTTACTCTGAGCAGAACAAGCAGGCGATGATGAGTGATTTGCTGGCAGCAAGATCTCTGATGGCGATGTCCTTGGGGTTTCATATCATCTTTGCGATGGTGAGCATGGCTATGCCGCTTCTCATGATCCTAGCGGAATGGCGTTGGTTGAAAACCGGTCAGGATGCGTATCTGATCATTGCCAAACGTTGGGCAAAAGGCACGGCCATTTTCTTTGCAGTTGGGGCCGTAACCGGAACCGTCTTGTCTTTTCAACTTGGACTCTTGTGGCCGACATTCATGGCATGGGCGGGACCGATAATCGGGTTGGCCTTTTCTATTGAAGGTTTTGCTTTTTTTACGGAGTCCATCTTTCTTGGCATTTATTTGTATGGATGGCGCAAGGTGAGTCCACGCGCTCATCTGGCCGCAGGTGGCGTCGTGGCACTGAGTGGAGTCGTCTCAGGCCTGGTCGTGGTCATGGCCAACGGATGGATGAATACACCAAGAGGTTTTACGATCGTGGATGGTATGCCCTCAAACATCGATCCCATCGCGGCTCTTTTGAATCCCTCTGGCCTGCTGCAAGCGCCCCACATGATATTAGCCGCATTTGCTGCCACAGGATTTGCTGTGGCTGGGATTCATGCATTCCTTTTGCTCCGCCATCCAGATAATCCGTTTCACCAATACGCATTCAAGATTGCGTTGTCTGTGGGCTGCGTGAGCGCCATTCTCCAGCCCCTGAGTGGAGACCTTTTGGCCAAACGTGTCGCAGAACTTCAACCTTTGAAATTAGCCGTCTTCGAAGGGCAAGTGCAGACGCAACAGGGAGCCCCCTTTCGTATGGGGGGAATTTGGAATTCGGAAAGGGAAGTGTTTGATTATGTACTGGAAATACCGTACGCCCTCAGTCTCATGCTACATCTCGATCCCTACGGAGAAGTCAAAGGTTTCAAGGATTTTCCGAAGGAAAATTGGCCACCAATCGGTATCGTCAGGACAGCGTTTCAAATCATGGTCTTGATTGGATTTCTCATGATGTTTCTTGCTCTATGGGCCGCGTGGCTGACGTTTGGGACACGCGATATTTTTCAGTCAAAAACCTTCTTGAGGGCGATGGTCGCGGCCACTCCTCTCGGATTCATAGCCACCGAAATTGGTTGGGTGGCAACTGAAGTTGGCAGGCAACCCTGGGTGGTGGTGGGATATGTAAAGACTGCTGAAGCGGTCACCCCCATGCCAGGCCTCACTGTTCCGTTGATTTTTTTTGGTGCGCTCTACACATTTTTAGCGCTTATCGTGACCTGGCTCATGTTTCGACATGTGGCAGCTACTCCTGACCAATTCGAGATGATTGTTTCTGCTCAAGCATCGTAATCAGCATGATCGAACTCGAAACGGCTCTCGCCATCGTTCTTCTTGTTGCGCTCACATTTTATGCCTTAATGGGAGGGGCTGACTTTGGAGCTGGCGTCTGGCATCTCCTGGCCCATGGGTCGTCCCGTCGTGACCAACATAGATTGATCGGCGAGGCTCTCGGTCCTATTTGGGAAGCGAACCATGTGTGGCTCATCCTCATTGTCACGATCCTATTCACGGCGTTTCCCACTGCCTATGCCCAAATATCAGTAACACTACACATCCCTCTCACGCTTTTAGTCATAGGCATTGTTCTTCGAGGTTCGGCGTATGCATTTCGGCATTACGACATTCAAGATGATGAAATCCACGTCCGTTGGGATCAGTTATTCGCCTTGTCTAGTTTGATCAGTCCAGTATTGCTGGGAATCATCATGGGAACGATCACGGCTGGTAATTTTTCGTTGAGTCCCGACAGTTTTTATGAAGGGTACGTTTTATACTGGGTTCAGCCTTTTCCGTTAGCCGTGGGCATTCTGGCTTTAGTGCTCTTTGCCTATTTGGCCGCAGTCTATTTGATCCTTGAGACGAGTGACGTTCAGCTACAAGAAATTTTTCGGAAACGAGCGATTGCCGCTGCTGTATTCTCCGGATTGCTTGGAGAAATTGTCTTTTTTCTGGGAAAATCTGGCGCACCGTATTTGTGGGGAGGGTTGACCAACAACATATGGGGTGGACTTATCATTCTGGGCACTGTCGGATTCACCCTAGCCGCTGTTTGGTTTCTGTCCACACGCCAATACTGGTGGGCCAGAACATGCGCTATTCTTCAGGTCACTCTCACCATCTGGGCATGGGGCGTTGCACAGTTTCCATATTTAATTCCGCCATACCTTACGATCTACAATACCTCTTCTCCAGAATTCACGCTTCAGTTGATTCTTTTCGTTTTATTGCTCGGCGCCCTTCTACTTTTTCCGGCGCTCATTTACCTGTTTCGTATCTTTAAGAGCAGATCTGTATTTGGTCAACATCAGTAACCGGGACAACGGGTCATTGTGTGAAGAAAGCTAGAAAATTCTCACTTGACATTTCCAAGCCCAATCATTTCATTGATCTCTCACTTCTTTCTATTTTTCCACTGATTATGGATTGAACCAGTGAAGCTCTCATGACATTCCCGATATTCCACATTCCTCGATTAACTCATGCGGGTTTTGGGAGACTTTTTTGTCATCCTTGCAACATCGGGAATTTCTTTCTGGGGGGCTTGCATCAAACGGTAGTGATAATTGATCGGATTCGAACCCGTATCTTAGCCTTCCAACATGAAGATCTAGGTTTTCTTACTCACTTCCAGCGCGAGGCTCATGATGAGCAGGAGGTACTTCTATTTATTGAGGACACGGGTCGTAGAATGCCGCCTGAGGTACGAGATAGTCTTTTTAGTGCCGCAGCAGTAAGCCATAAACCAGGCAGGACAGGATTAGGAACGAAGATTGTCAAAGACGTGATTGATACTCATGGCGGGACAATCATGGTGGACAGTGTCGAAGGTCGGGGACCTCGTTTCGTATTCGTCTTCCCAAGGGTGGACCACTACATTCAACAGCATGAATGTCATGAAATTCTATTGCTTTACCTCTCTGGCATCTTCGAGTATTGAGAGATGGAGTTCGCTCTTCTTGGGCTGCCTTTCTTTCGAAAAAATTCGTGAAGGCTTACTGCCAGCCTTTTGGGGAGGTTCGCGCTTGAAGATGAATCGTTCTGCCTCGAGCCAATCATCCTGATCATGACCATGTGTGCGTCCGCGCGACTCATACAGTTCATAGGCACGCTTTGCGATCAAAGCATGCAGTGTCATACGAATGGCCGCTTCTATATGTCCCATTAGAATGGAGCATGGAATTCCCACCCCTTGAGGATCTCCGACCACCTGATCAACTCCAAGGCGATGGGCTTGTGAAATCAGTGAGCTGATCGAACTTCCTCCGAGTAAGACGACTTTTCCACTGAATCCATGTGCCCGTAAATCACGTAAGACTTCTAAACCACTTGGGTGAGTCACATACATATCCAGTAGAAGTACGAGTGGTTTCTGTTGGGTTGCCATGGCGATGACGTCTTGCCGGTGAGATGGAGTACAGACTTCATAGCCTCGCTCGCACAAATAGGGAACGATCTGCTGACGAAAATCGTCTCTGAATGTGCACACCATAATCATCGTTCTATTTTCCACACTCGCCTCAGTGCTGTCAAAATTTTCTACTGGTGCATGAATATGCAATTCACTAACCAAATAATCGATAGGACAGAAACCTTACATTTTTCACCGTACTTATGGTGTGGAGATTATCTCATGTTGAGAGCGAACGAGCGTGAGTCATGAGGGCATGAAAGAACTTGAGGTAAAAGGCTACATGTGAACAAAGTCGTTGACCCAACTATTCTACAGCGATAATTTAATGATTGAGATTGACATGAGCGCATGACAAGAGCACGCTCGTTGCCAGGCCTTAGAGAAACGTATGTTTTGAAGAAACGAACCTCGTGGATTTTTGTCACCAGTACGCCGAAAGGATAAACTCAGCGCTCTAAACCTCTAGTGTACCTCGTAGACTTTCATGAGATTCGTGCCTGTTCGTTTCTGACCATGTTCTCCTGAAAGGATCACCACACGATTTCCAGATTCTACTAAACGGTGACGTTTTAAAATCATCTCAGCCATCTCAATTCGTTCATCCGTGTTCGAAATGTGGTGCATCAGATACGGGGCAACACCCCAAAAAGTCTCCATGCGCCTTAGACTGCTGGTGAATGGGGTGAGCCCGACGATGGGGACATTTGGTCGTTGTTTTGACATCAAGAGTGCTGTCGTTCCTGAGTCTGTAAACACTACGATCACATGCGCCTGTATGAATCGAGCAGCCGAAGCTGCTGCAACACATGTTGATGCTACCACTGAAGCACTGAAATCTTGAGTCGCATTTGCTGGCTCCCACCGAAGAACGTCACTGTTTTCGGCAGAACGAATAACTCGATCCATGACTTGAACAGCTTGGACAGGATACTGTCCGGTGGAGGTTTCGGCGGACAGCATCAGCACGTCTGATCCATCTAGCACCGCATTCGCTACATCTGACGCTTCAGCACGAGTCGGGATTGAATGCTGAGTCATAGATTCCAGCATTTGGGTTGCCGTAATGACTAGGCGATGCCGACGGTTGGCCACTGCAATGATTTGTTTTTGAAGAATAGGAACGGCTTCAAGGGTCATCTCAATGGCAAGATCGCCACGGGCCACCATCACCCCATCGGCATGATCTAAAATTTTGTCTAATCGATTGACAGCCTCAGGACGTTCAATTTTGGCGATCACGGGTATCGCTGAACCAGACCGTCGAATGATTCGTTTGACAGCTTGAATGTCTATCGCCGAACGCACAAAAGAAAGGGCAATGTAGTCCACATTGTGTTCGACAGCGAGTCGGATGTCTTCGTGGTCTTTTGGTGTTAACGAAGAGGTACTGAGAGACGTATCTGGAAGATTGACGCCCTTGTTGGACGTCACTCGCCCACCGACTATCACCGAGCATGTGACATGCTTCTTTGCCACTTTCACGACGCGTAATTCAATCAACCCATCATTAATCAAAATTCTCTGTTTAGGCAGTACATCTTGAGAAAGTGTTGGATAGCCAATGGGTAGACTTGCTGATTTGACGTTAACCACACCCCTCTTCTTTGATCGTTGGGAATCAATTGGAGTCAATGAGATCGATTGTCCAGAAATCAGTTCCATACCTTTGCTGGACAGCGTACCAATACGAATTCTAGGGCCTTGCAAATCCACCATAATGGGAATCGATACATTCAATTTTACTTCAACATCTCTAATCATTTTTATCGTTTTGGCATGCCAGTGATGTGTTCCATGCGACATGTTCAGCCGAACCATATTCATCCCGTTGTTGAGTAACGCCTCAAGCATGTGAGGTGTAGCGCTCTTCGGCCCAACCGTACAGAGGATTTTCGCTCGTCTCATGAGAGATTTCTTCTCTTTCTCATACAAATGGACATCTCTAAAAAATCGTCCTTTCCCCGATTGCGGCGTCAGCCTCGTGAGCACATCCTCATGCATTCGCCTCTCACCACGTTGATTGACTGCTCAAGCTTGAGACGGGTGATGACGCCGTGGCCGCCCTCACCGCTTACCGGCCGTCACGGGGCTTGGCTCGCATTTGTCGTCGTCATGGACCATGAAGCCTTCCCGCGCAGATGGCCGTCTCTGTCCAAGGCAAAGAAACGGAAGATAAACCAAGGCTCAAGACACTCCGGCTTTGCACACGCGGCGTCCTTGCATTCACCAAAAAATCCTAGTTCTTAGAGGCGCCCCAATATGCAATCTTTATCTGCTCGGCACATGCCAGAGGCGAACGAAGCCTACAGCGAGCAATGGCATGACAAGACCAATCGAGATCACAATGATGAGCAATATCCCGAGTTCACTGTAATCTGCAGGGACGGTTACGGTTCCTGGCGTCTCCCCTTGTACTTCGCGAGTAACGGTAAAAATCTGATTGAGGTATTGAGTTCCTAATTGGCTGACAGACAGGGCGAGGTTCGTAAACGAGGCCATGACGGCAAAAAATGTTGCCTTGAGTTTTTCAGGAGCAGACTGCGCAATCCACGCAAGCATCGGGATCATGGCAATCTGCCCAAGTGGGGATTCCAACGCCGTATTGATAATCGCAATAAACCGTGCATCCACAATTCCATTGGTGAGAGGTTCCGTCCAATTTTGAATGCCATAATAGAGCCCGAGCATCGGTAAACTGAGGATTGTACTCGTAATGGTGAGAAACACAATGACATAGGCAATCGAACGTTCGGCCATAAACCGACGGAACAGAAACATCCCAAATAAGGTCAAACAATTCGCAATCAACGCGAGGACGGAAAGAAATTGCTGATCGAAGCCCAACTCATCAATTTGAAACCAGGTCGCACCCTCCCCTGGACCTGGAGTGGACCGGTAGATAAAGATAATGATCGCCGTTCCGACTAAACTCCGGCGAGCCTCCGGGGTCAAAACGGCGACAAGACGAGAAATCATGAATAAGATAATCGTCAACGATCCGACTAACACCAGTTCCTGACCATAGGGGATTTCTCCAATCCCCATCACCATCGTAAATAGGATATAGGCTGCACTGCCCCCAAGGATCCACCAGTTCGGTTTTGGTGGAGACTCCTGAGAAGACAAGGCCCGATCAATCTGCTGGGGATCAACCCCCTTCCGCAACCATTGCTTAACTTGACGTCGTTTGAGAATGCTCGCAAGCACGACGCCCAGGACTGAGATAACGGGAATACAAAGCGCCAATTGATAAATATTCAAGTAGGCTGCAATCTTGTCGGCCTCTCCCATGTTCCGGATGTCGGCAAACTGAATCAGATTTGCGAGGGACACGGCAACGAGACCTCCGATAATCGCCACGCGTCCAAGTGTTTGCATTGTGGTGTGCATTAAGCGGATACGTTGATCATCACACGGCCGCCCGTTCTCATCCAATAACGGAACGGCCTCGACGGTCATGGCATCGGCCACAACATCCTGTAATACATAGCCAATCGGAGTCAGCAAGACACTGATCACATACCAGCTTTCCAACGGCATGACCTGCTGCATGGCTTCTGGTGATCCAAGGAGCCCTAACATGATCGTAAGACTGACAGTAATCAACCCAGCCCCTAAAAAGACAAAACCTGTCTTCCAGCGCCACAATAAGTCCACCAAATGACCAAGTGGCATTTTCACCGCCCACACCAACCCCGCCCAAAATCCCAACATGGCAAGAAATTCCGCTGAAAGCCCTAGATAATCTTTAACAAAGAATGTACTGACAATTCCTGTGAGACCAGAAACCCCTGCGGCAAGATAAATCATCAGAGGCGGAAGATAGGAAAGACGAACCTCTCGGCCTAACTCAAAAATATTGGCATCCAGCCACTTCAGCAACCAAGAGCCGACTGAAGAATATTGAGCGATCCGTGGATCGTTATATGAATTGTGTTCCATTTACGTTTGAAGATGCATTTCGTTTCGGATTACGACATGATCATGAATAACCTTTGGAAAGAATAAAGGTCAGCGCAATACACAAGCACATCATCGCCGGCCCCAAACGACTTCCGGCAAACACGCTCACGCTGATTGTACCCGGATCAACGATAGGCGGCATAGCAACCTTCCCTGAAAGCTGGGAAGACTCTGCCGCAGCGCTTCCATTGGCAGTCCCATGCCCAATATGAGACGAATACCAATAATTAAAAACGTAATGTCACCAAAAATCTGGAATGAAGAAAATCGGACATGCAGAACTTGCGCAAACAATGCGTCACCGGCCAGCACAAAGGAGATGAAGGCGGCAAGACTGAGAAACGAAGCCCATGTGAGCAGCCGTGCGAACCGACGAAGATCGATGGCCTTGGTGACGTCAAGGAGGTAAATACTCAGCATGCACGGATTGCGTAACACAAAAAACAAGAGAAATATTTTCATGAAAACTTCCATGGGCTCAGATCCGTTGCTGACACCAATGCACACACCTGGAGTCGTCCCCCACTTGTGCCTGAGATGTTGGGACCCAACCATAGGTACAGGGAAGCATGACGCAATACTCCATTACGCGAAGCGGTAGAACAGAAACCCTGAATGGTCCAAATCGAAGACTGAAGCAGGATCTACGATTCATCTTGTATTATTTCAGAAGTTAGGAGTTGTCATGTTGAAGGCTTGAGAGAAACACTGTGCCATTGGGGTACAAACTACCTGGAATTGTTAGGTGAAACATGGACTTGCAGGAACGCAATGTCGAGCCTGCACTGCAGTTCGTGCTCATTGTTGGGGTGAACGGTTAACTGGAAAATCATGGGCAAACATCTCAACAAGTCGATCAAGCGCTTCGAGGATCTTTTTAGGGCGTTTCGACCCCCCAAGAATGCTTTGACTCTCACTCCACGTAATCGCATGAGTCTCATGTTGATTATGGACAATTTTTACTCGCTGAAAAAGCTGTAGCGTGACAGCCACACTCCCGATCTTCGCTACGAACATCGCGGAATCTTCAGTCCGTCTAACATGAATACCTAACATAGCCAAACTTTGGGACTTGACCGTTTTTACTTTTTCCGAAGAACGTGCTTTGGGAAACGACCGATCCCCTTGGTTGACAAAAAGACCGGCCTTCACCAACTGCTTGGCCACATGCGACTTCATCTCTTCCGGTGTGGGAGAGCCTTCATCCATATTTTCGTAGGCAAGCACTTCAACGTAAACGCCAGGAACATGGGAAAAAGATTGTCGATCGGGAAATTTCGGTGGGTTTGCCCACGCTGGAGACAGGATCAATAGGCAACTGGCAAACACGGCTAGAGGCTTGAGGACTCCCCATCGCCCTATCACTGGATTCCCACCTCTGCACTGTATCGCCGCGAATTCGACAAAACAACCTCTTGGAACATATGACATCTCCCATCCTGGTAAAATTGAAAACGACGTTCCTTACGTGGACAATATCAAAACCCATCTCACAAGGTAAACTCACAGCAACCAACACGAACGTATCTTCTTCATGAGGGTATGGCAATCTCCCCCCCTCGCACGTCCTCAGGCATACTGGCTATGACGGAGGAACGTACTGGCAAACCACAGACAAGATCCTCGGACAGACAACGACGAAACGGTTTGCCGTCTAAACTTCTCATCTATAGGCTTTTCACGAAACAGTATACAGGGTCACACACGAGACTTATGATTCGGCAAAGATTGTTTCAGTGTCATTCTGAAAGGCAGGTTCGATGGCAAGATCGACCGTATGTTGAGCATGAGACTGTGAACCAAAACGAAATTTTGTGAGAAATTTTTTGAGAATCGCCTGTTCAAGACGAGAAGGGAAAGAGGTGGGACAAGGAATCCGCAATAACAGTGTAATCTGACCTGGCTCGGGAAGTTGGACGATCACTCGTGGTTCGACAGAAGGCGCATCTAGCCACACCTTTCCCTCGAGAGCTTTCATCATCTTCTTCGCATCTTGAAGGTAGATCTGACATTCTTCGTGTGCCACCTCCAACAAAAAGTTCTCAGCCAACTTCCAGTCATCGTATATGCTTAATGGAACCCTGATAATGTGAAGCCGATAATCTTTCATATAGGTTTCATTCGTAAGCGAATGCCTGAGGAATAAACTATTCGGAATCACCATGGTTCGTCCCGTATATTGATGAGAGGTTTGGCCAGGGCCAATCTCTAATACATTAGTTGTCAGAAAATTATGATCCACGACATTCCCGCGAATTCCATTGATTTCTATGCGCGCTCCTATAGAATAGGCTCGTGAGGCGGTTCGAAACATTGACCCGATAAGGCAATCCAGCAACTCTTTAGTGGCGATAACAAACGCCAGGGCAAACGCGAGGAGCGAAACCGCAGCGTTTTAAAGATGGGGAGCCCAGATAAAGCTGAGTCCGACAAGGGAAGCAAAGACCAAAGTATTTCTGATATTGACAGACCACCGCCGTCGCGTGTCCCCAGCTAATTCGACTCCCTCTAAAATTGAATGGTGCAGGCCAATGCGAAGAATAAAGATGACTAACAGCAGGATAAGTGTGCTTAACCCATAACGAAAGAGCGACTCAGCAGATAGTGCGGTAACATATTCCATAACAAGTTTAATGCCTTACATAACGTCCATGATCAATGAACGTCGCATGAGTGCTCACGAGATTGCCTGAACTGCCTAGTCCAAAGGTAGACCTATGCCTACAGAACAAACAAGAGCAAATGCCATGCCCCGGAACCAAGAACGATATATGAGTACATATATGTTTCGGTTGAATAGAATCCAGAAAATAGAGATATTTTGGTATCCTCCGTTAGGCAAGCAGTTCCATGGAACAAGACAAATTGTCTGTACATGGGACAAGTTGTCTGAAGATTATGTCTTCTGGTCTGTGATAAAAATTTGCGCCCCCTGTTGTGGGCTCATGCATGAAATAATCGATGCCATCTCATCGAAAGACGACTATGACGACCGAAGAACGACGGTTAAAAGAATCTAGAAACCATACAAAACATTGGAAACGCTGGGGTCCCTATTTGAGTGAACGGCAATGGGGAACGGTACGCGAGGACTACAGTCCAGATGGGTCGGCATGGGACTCTTTCCCACATGATCATGCACGGTCTCGCGCGTACCGGTGGGGAGAAGATGGGCTTGGAGGCATTAGTGACCGGCACCAATATATGTGTTTTGCACTCGCACTGTGGAACGGACAGGACTCAATTCTCAAGGAACGGCTGTTTGGACTGACGAATCGGGAGGGCAACCACGGCGAGGACGTCAAAGAGTATTACTTTTATCTTGACTCTACGCCAACCCATTCCTATATGAAATTTCTCTACAAGTACCCGCAACGCGCATTCCCCTACCAACAACTTGTGGAAGAAAACCAGCGACGAAATCGACACAACAGTGAATGTGAACTGCTGGATACGGGGGTCTTCCAGGACAATCGATACTTCGATGTGTTCATCGAATATGCGAAACAGAGTCCGGAAGACATGCTGATCAGGATCACGGCAATGAATCGGGGACCAGACCTCGCAGACCTCGTCATCTGCCCGACCCTATGGTTCCGGAATACCTGGTCGTGGGGAGAGGCCACTGATAAACCACTCATACGACGAGCCAATACGATTGCTGGCATCACGGCTCTTGAAGCCGAGCATGCCTACTATGGAACACGTTGGCTGCTATGTGAGGGGGATCCCGAGCTGTTGTTCACAGAAAATGAGACAAATGGAACGCGGCTCTGGGGTGTTCCCAACTCTACGCCATATGTCAAAGACGCGTTTCATCGCTATGTCATTCACAACGAACATGAGGCCGTCAATCCACGTGGACAGGGGACGAAAGCCGGAGCCCGTTATCAGCTACGACTCTGCCCTCACGCAGAAATGTCGATCAAGCTTCGATTGACGAATGTACGACGAAAAGAGCAAGGATTTGGGAAAACATTCGATGCGATGTTCTCGAAGCGTAAAGCGGAAGCCGATGAATTTTATAACAAACGGGCTCACGCACTCTCTCCCGATGAACAACAGATCCAACGACAAGCCTTTGCCGGCCTTCTATGGTCAAAGCAATTCTATCACTACGATGTTCGAACCTGGCTCACGGGTGACACGACTCACCCTCCCCCCAAACAACGAGAAAACATTCGAAATGCAAATTGGCGTCATCTCTATAACGCCGATGTGATCTCCATGCCGGATAAGTGGGAATATCCATGGTATGCCACATGGGATCTTGCCTTTCATTGCCTTCCACTCGCTCAGATCGATCCAGACTTCTCAAAAGAGCAACTGCTCTTGTTCCTCCGTGAATGGTATATGCACCCAAATGGACAGCTTCCGGCTTATGAATGGTCGTTTGACGACGTCAATCCTCCGGTGCATGCGTGGGCTGCCTGGCGAGTCTATAAAATCGATAGACGAATTCAGGGCAAAGCTGATCGCAACTTTCTTGAACAAGTCTTTCACAAACTTCTTTTGAACTTTACCTGGTGGGTCAATCGAAAAGACCCGGAAGGGAAAAATCTCTTTCAAGGTGGATTTCTCGGGCTAGACAACATTGGGGTCTTTGATCGCTCAAAAGAATTGCCAACTGGCGGACATTTTGATCAATCAGATGGAACAAGTTGGATGGCCATGTATTGTCTCAACATGCTGGCCATTGCGTTAGAACTCGCCAAAACTAACTCCGCCTATGAAGGCGTCGCCAGTAAATTCTTCGAACATTTTGTCTTCATTACCGACGCCATCAACGGAAAAGGCGACGACTGCCTTGATCTCTGGGATGAACAGGATGGGTTTTATTACGACGTCTTACATCTCCCCAATGGCCACCATCAAAAAATGAAAATCCGGTCTATGGTCGGCTTAATTGCCCTCTTCGCCGTCGAAACTCTGGAGCCTGAGGTGGTCGATAGCCTTCCAGAATTTAAGAAACGCATGCTGTGGTTTTTAGAAAACCGCCCGGAGTTTCACCGGCATGTCGCAACAGCGACCAACTCGGATGGCGGCATCCGCCGCATGTTGTCCATTGTGGGAGAAGACCGTCTCCCACGCGTTCTGCACAAAATGCTCGACCAGCAAGAATTCCTCTCGCCCTATGGTATTCGCTCGTTATCAAGATACCATCACGAGACACCGTTTATGTTCCATGCGAACGGCCATGGTTACCACGTCGGCTATGAACCAGCGGAATCGACCGTGCCTGACTTTGGCGGCAACTCCAATTGGCGTGGCCCGATTTGGTTTCCCGTCAATTACCTGTTGATTGAGTCGCTTCAGAAATTTCATCATTTTCTAGGAAACGCGTATACCGTCGAATGCCCGACCGGCTCAGGTCAGTTCATTTCACTCTGGGAAACCGCCGGCGAATTAGCACATCGACTGATAAACATTTTCCTCAAGGATGGGAATGACCTGAGACCGGTCTATGGTGGCATCACACAATTCCAACACGATCCTCTCTGGAAAGACTGGATTCAATTCCATGAATATTTCCATGGAGATAATGGAGCAGGCATTGGCGCGAGTCATCAAACAGGTTGGACCGCATTAGTCGCGAAACTTCTTGAACAATATCCTGACACGGAATAATCGAGTCACACGAGCCTGCTCTTGTTCCCGACACGATGGTCTTAGCCCTGACGATTCCGTTGATACTGCGAACGGGCTTGCATAAACCCATATAACAACCGGTGGATGACCAGACTCTTCGGTAAACGTTCAGGTAGCCATTGTACGGCTCATAATTCAGGAGCGGATGGATACCCATCCCTCACTGACTTCAACGACAGCCACAGCTGAGCGAATATAGTGACTGGATGGGACTGGCTACACAGATTGGCAACAGTATCGAAAAGCACTTGATAAACCTGCAAATTTCTGTATAGTCACAGAAGCAATTTTGATGCTAAGGTACCATGGAATGTAGCGATCCGGTCGACGCGTCACTATGTGCTCTTACCTGAATACGTCTGCCTGACAACAATGTATTCGAAGGAGTCTCCATTGACATTTTCACACATGCTCTTGGCCGTGTGTTCTCTTGCCCTGTTGACACCTACGTTGAATGCTAGGGCTGAATTAATCCTCGATTATAGTCCAAAACTTATTGTTGGTTGGATTGAAAAAGTTCAAATTCTCCCGGAAAATATTCTCCTTCACGCCAAGGTTGATACGGGGGCAGATACATCGTCACTCAATGTGTCAGGACTCTCAGATATCGTGCGTGACTCGGAACGATGGGTAAAGTTTACGGTAACCACCAAAGAGGGACAAAGCGTTAATCTTAAAAAGCCCGTACACCGGTATGTAAAGATCAAGAGAAAAGGCACGCACTCCCAACGGCGACCCGTGGTGAGATTTGATTTGTGCTTAGGAAACATTTTCAAAAAAAATGTGCAAGTCAACCTGGCTGATCGTAAAAATTTTAAATATAACATGCTCGTGGGTCGAAACTTCCTCAAACGCACAGCGGTCGTTGATTCTGCCGAGATCTACAAACATGAACCTAACTGCGTAAAAGAGAAGTAAGTATTCTTGAACAAGCGTCATCTGTATTTACTCGTTCTGTCTTTATCTGCCTTTGGTCTTGGCCTGTTTGTCTATAAGGCTGCCGTCCTTCAATTTCCGTTAGTTCCACAAACACAAGCCGAACTGTGGAACGTCGAAGTTCACCTGACGTTTTTCGCCAAAAATAAGCCGGTAAAAGCTTCGCTCGCCTTACCGAGGAATACTCGTCGATATGCCATCGTTGATGAAAACTTTATTTCTCAAGGGTATGGGTTAACGACGGTAAAAGATGATGAGAACCGGCGAGCCACCTGGTCCATCCGGAATGCCAACGGCAAACAACATTTATACTATCGCGCTACGGTTCGACGAGTTGAAGTTGCGGATCTTCACACAGAACCTCGCATGCCCGACATCGCCATTTCCCCTCTTCTGGGCGCACAATTAGCTGCTGCCCAAGCGCTGCTGGCTGACATTAAGGAAAAGTCTGCCGATGCCACCACCATGGTTGCCGAACTCTTCTCCCGGATGAAACATCCAAATGCCGATCCAAATCTTCAATTACTCCTCGCAAAAGATTATTCGCCGGAAAACAAGCTCGAACTGGCCACTGACATCCTGGATCTTGCCAAAATTCCCAATCGAATCGTTCATGGCGTTCGACTCGCAGAATTTCAACGACAAGCCACCATCGTCCACTGGTTACAGATTTTTGTAAAGGGTGAATGGAAGTCACATCATCCGGAAACCGGCAGTCCTGATATTCCAAGTAATTACTTCACCTGGTGGCGCGGACTCCAGCCATTAATGGATATTGACGGCGGCGATAAACTCGCCATGACAATGACCGTAGCTCCCAATCAGGAAGAGGCCATACAGGCAGCCATGTATCATACGCAACTGGCAACCCCTGAATTATTGGAATTTTCTCTCTTTAGCCTACCTCTCGAGGCACAGGCGGTCTATCGGATTTTGCTCATGGTTCCCCTGGGAGCCTTGTTGTTACTCGTGCTCCGAAACGTCATTGGGATCAAGACGTTTGGGACCTTCATGCCCATCCTCATGGCCCTAGCATTTCGCGAAACGCAATTACTCTGGGGGGTCATCCTGTTCTCATTCGTAGTAGCGTTAGGATTGGGGGTACGCTTTTATCTCGAACATCTCAAACTCCTCCTTGTTCCCCGGCTGGCGTCCCTTCTGATTATCGTCATTCTCCTGATGGCCGCCCTTAGCATCCTCAGTCATAAACTTGGCCTTGATCGAGGACTCTCGGTCGCATTATTTCCTATGGTCATTTTAACGATGACGATTGAGCGTATGTGCATCGTCTGGGAAGAACGGGGAGCGAGTGAATCCATTCAACAAGGCTTAGGAAGTTTAGCGGTCGCCTCACTGACCTATGTGGCCATGACAATCCCATATATGGAGCACCTGCTCTTTGTCTTTCCAGAATTGTTATTACTCTTCCTGGCAGGCACATTGCTGATGGGACGGTACTCTGGTTTTCGGTTGCTCGAACTTCGTCGTTTTAAGGCATTAACGCAATAGCACGATTGCAGCACGGCATGTATGTTTGCTCTCAGTAAAGCATTGGCAAAACAGGGCGTCCTCGGCTTAAACCACCGCAATGCGGGCTATACGCTTTGGCATAACCCACGCCACCTCTTTCCTCTTGTCGATGATAAATTGACAACGAAGCAATTAGCTGAAGCAGCCGGACTCGCGGTTCCCAAATTGTATGGCGTTATTGAAATTGAACGACAGGTGCGCGGGCTTTCCAACTTGCTCAAACCCTACGATGACTTTGTGATTAAACCAGCGCAAGGCAGTGGCGGAGATGGTATTGTCGTGATTACGGGCCGACGCAGCCATCGCTATCGCAAAGCCAGTGGTCACTTTGTCACTCAGGAAGGCCTCGACCATCATGTGTCCAATATTTTAAGTGGACTCTACAGTCTTGGCGGACACCCGGACAAAGCCTTGATTGAATATCGTGTACAGTTTGATCCCGTGTTTGAAGCTATTAGCTTCCAAGGCATTCCTGACATTCGCATTATCATCTTTCTTGGGGTTCCCGTCATGGCCATGGTTCGTCTTCCGACTCGCATGTCGGATGGGAAGGCGAATCTCCATCAGGGAGCTATTGGAGCAGGCATCGATCTGGCCACAGGACGGACCTTAAGCGGGGTTTGGAAAAATGAGATTGTCACCGAACATCCAGACACCGAACAATCAATCACTGGCGTCCAAATTCCACACTGGGAAACCTTACTGCATCAATCGGCCCAATGTTATGAACTGACAGGACTCGGCTATCAAGGGGTCGACCTCGTCTTGGATAAAACCCAAGGACCACTAATCTTAGAACTGAATGCGCGGCCTGGGCTCAACATTCAAATTGCCAATCAGGCAGGACTTTTGCCACGATTGCAAATGGTCGAAAAAGAATCAAAAAATCTCATCAAGCTTGAAGATCGATTAGCCTTTGCCACACGGCACTTTGCCGCATCCTCAAATGACCCTTCAGAACCACGAGGACAATAGGCTCTACTGCTCCCATAAACCTTCCCCTTCATCGATACGGCAAACGAGTGTCAACAGCAAATCAGATGAGAGGCTTCGCATGAAAAGGGAAGGAGGAGAGCAATTCGATCCACTATGCTTATGCTAGACAATCGATTCAAGCAGCTCATTATTCGGCGAGAAGATCATGAGCATGAGACATCCATCTTCAGTTGACGTTTCATGATGCACGGTTCCGGATTCCGCGCGGTGGTAATCTCCAGGATAGAGAATATGTCCGCCGCACGACAGCGTACCCTCGAGAATATAAAACTCTTCGGGGGATGTATGCCGATGAGCTCGATAGCAACTATGGGGTGCCATACGTGCAAGCACGGTCATCCGCCCGATGGCTTTATCAAACGATAGCCGCTTGACACGAATACCAGGCTCAACTTCTCGCCAACAATCATCTGTCGATCGAACGATTGTAAACCCGCTGGACTGCTCGGACGGCGCCTCTGGGTCCTGTACGACACCTTGTCCTTTTTCTTGGGGTTCAGCGGCAACGCGCTTGAGTAATGTTGTACGGAGCGAAGCAGGGGGAGTTTTGGGTGCGGCGGCGGCACCAAGTAGCCCGGCAACGTTCTGAAAGTCTTTCACGGCTTGGCACGTCGCGCAGCCTTCAGCGACGGTTTTTTCAAAGGCCTTCAACTCCGCCCCCTCAAGCGCACCCAATACATAGAGCGCGGCCTGTTCGAGCATGTCATCGCTAGGTTCTTGCGGGATCACGAGATAAGACCTTCCTCCAATGGACCAAGAATCATTCGTAACTTCATCATACCTAATCGTACTCGCGTTTTCACGGTTCCAAGCGGCTCGCCGATATGCTGAGCAATCTCACGTTGCGTAAGCCCTCCAAAATACGCCAACTCAATCACACTCCGCTGATCACTTGTCAAAGACGCTAACGCCTGCTGAAGCACACGACGCTGTTCACGATAGGCGCTCGATTCTTCAGGATTCGCCTTTGTCGCCGGAGCATCTTCTATCGTATCTAACGATTGGCAACGGTCTCGCTCTTTCTGTCCTGAGCGAAGTCGATCGATCGCGCGACTTCTCACTAACACCGTTAACCACACAATCGGCTTCCCTCGCTTCTGATCAAATTGGCCAGCCTGACGCCAGACTTGCATATACACGTCCATCGTCACTTCTTCGGCAAGCATGGGATCATTCAAGACACGGCAGGCCAACCCATACACATAAGGTGACGTTTGGTCATACAAATCTCCAAGCGCGTGCTCATTTCCCCGAGCCACCATTGCAATCAAACGCACCAACTCCTGATCGTGCGCACTCAACTCCGGCTTCACCTGTACATCGACATCAAGCACTCGCGTATATCCTTTACTCCTACTACGAGAAAGGTGCGTCACATGGATTCATGCCCAACACAGGATATCCGTCTGCGTGCGGTGACGCGATACCCTCCTCGCTCCCTGACGATTTCATCAATACTCAAGACCACACTCTACAACTTACCTAGACCAACATGAAACGTATTGTACGCATTTCCATAAAAGAAATCCAAAACGATACATCCGTCCGTACCGTAGAAAAACACGACATATTCAAACACACCCACATGATGCACATACCACAATCACTTATCACTGACAATCTTGGAGGTCATGACATGAGAATTCCGCATGGACAGCAACTCGCAGCCCTTATGCTCACAATATGTATCGCGGCTCCCGCTTTTGGCGCCAGCCACCGTGAAGCTCCGCTGATTGCACTTGACCCGGCAGCTGACAACACCGATGTCTATGCCTTTCGAAGTTGGGAAGATCCGGACAAGGTCGTGTTCATTCTCAACGTCATACCTGGCCAAGATCCAGCGGATGGACCAAATTACTTTGCCTTTGATGACAAAGTCCTGTACGAAATTCATATTGATAATAATCAGGATGGCAAAGCCGAGGACATCGTCTATCAGATCAAATTTACGTCTGAAACTCGACCAGCACTTGGATCATTAAACTTTCCTCTACCCTTCGTTGGAAATCCAAACATCGCTGTCTCCGAACTTCAAGGAATTACTGCGCTCGACGGCCCGGGCTCGGAAGGATTGACTCGACGGCAAACCTACACCGTCACCGAGGTTCAAGGAAAAAAACGAAAGCGTCTCTTTCGAGGTCAAAGGCTCGTGGCAGTCCCATCGAACGTCGGACCAGCCACGATGCCAAATTATGAAGACTTGGCCGCGCAAGGTATCTACAAAGATAGCTCGAGCGGTATTCGTGTCTTTGCTGGACAACGCGCTGAGACCTTTTATATTGATTTAGGAGCCGTCTTTGACACGGTAAATCTACGCCGTCCTGTTCCTGCTCTCACCGAAGATGAAGACGCGAATGATGCGGCCAACCCATTCGGGATCAATCGCTTCAGCGGGTCTAACATCAACAGCATTGCAATTGAAGTACCAATTACACGAATCATCAAAAATAATAAATCTAGAGGCACAACCGACAAACCCGTAATCGGCATATATGCCTCGACCAGTAAGAAGCAGATAAAAATCTTACGGCGCAATGGGAAAGCAATTGATGTCGGCAAGTTTGTTCAAATATCCAGAATGGCCAACCCACTGGTGAATGAACTCGTTATCGATACTCCAACGAAAGATAAGTGGAATGCATCTGATCCTGAAGACGAGGCACAATTTCAAGAATTCTTTAAAGCGCCTTCCCTCGCAACTGCGCTGAACTTGATTTTCAAGCTTCCTGTACCCGCTACTCCTCGAACTGATCTGATGCAAGTGTTTTTGAAGTACCCGGGACAACAGTTAAACGGGACGAACTGTGGCTCACCCTGTTCGGAGTTGCTTCGGGTTGATCTCAGCATTTCACCTACATCTCCGGAAAACCAAAAACGCCTCGGTCGACTAGCTGGTGACCCAGCAGGATTTCCTAATGGACGCCGACCCAATGATGACGTCACGGATATTGCCACGCGAGTCGTCGGCGGACAAGCTTTTATCGACAACCGTGTGGGAGACGGAGTCAATTTTCTTGAAGACGCTCCAGGGACCAATCTCACATCTAATGGAATATACAAGATTTTTCCATTCCTTCCGACGCCACACGATGGGCGAAACCGCCGGCATATCGATTGCGATGAAGTCGGAGCAAATCCGTGCAATTGATTTGTAGGTCCTGAAATTTTCGACACATGCCACCCTCTCCCTAACATGGAGAGGGTGGGGACAAGAGCGACAGACAATGCTGACCTCAATGACTTTTCTAAAAATGCTCCTGCTCAGCTTGGCGATTGTATTTCAGTTATACGACGCAACCAGCCTTTATGCAGAACCTTACATTCCTCAGGATGATTCGGTGGTATTAGAACAACTTCCAGTATCACGTGATCCTCAAATTAAGAAACTTCGTAGGCTTCGAACACAACTATCCAAACATCCCGAAGATCTCACTCTTGCCGTTCAACTTGCGCGTGCGTACCTTCATTTGGGGCAGACCAAAGCTGACCCTCGTTACGACGGCTATGCGAAGTCCGCACTTGCGTCCTGGTGGAACATGACTCAACCGCCGCCAGAAGTGCTCATCCTGCGTGCAACCCTTCGACAACGTCAACATGACTTTGATCGTGCACTCCAAGACCTATCCCTCGTCATTAACGATCAATCCAACCATGCCCAGGCATGGCTCACTCGGGCCGTTATCTACCAAGTTCGTGGAAACTATCAAGATGCACGCCAAAGCTGTCTTCCTCTATTGCGACTCACCAACACGTTGATTTCAACGGCATGTCTTGCCAATGCCATGAGCATGAACGGTCATGCATTGGAGAGCTATCACAGCTTACAAAGAAGTATCGAGCAAGATTCCTCTTCCACGCCACAAGAAAAGCTTTGGGCCTTGACAATCCTGGCTGAGACGGCCACACGGTTGGGGAAATATCCAGAGGCTGAACAGTATTTTCAAGAGGCCCTCACCATCGAGCGAGAAGACACGTATCTGTTAGGGGCCTATAGCGATTTTTTATTGGACCAAGGCCGCCCGAAAGACGTTCATGTTTTACTCAAGAATCAAACCTTGCCTGACGGCCTACTCTTGCGCCTCACTTTGGCAGAACATCAACTCAATTCTTCAACACGCGACAAACATGTCGAAACACTCAAGGCGCGTTTTGCAGAAAATCGACTGAGAGGGGAAGCACGGCACCTGCGGGAAGAAGCTCGCTTCACACTTCACCTTTTACATCAACCAAAACACGCCCTGAAACTGGCGTTGGAGAACTGGAATATTCAACGGGAGCCCTGGGATGCTCGCATGGTGTTGGAGACGTCGCTTTTGAGTGGAGACCGATCGGCAGCGCAACCTGTTTTGAATTGGCTCTCGTCCAATAATTTAGAAGATACACAACTTCAGAAACTCATAGGGCCATTGTCATGATCCGGTGGTCTTTCACCATTTTTTCATGTTTCCTTCTGCTTCTATGTTCAGAACTCACGTTCGCTCACAAAGCCAGCGATAGTTATCTACGCTTCACGATTCATGACAATACCATTCAAGGACAATGGGACATCGCCTTACGCGACCTCGATTATGCCATCGAACTCGATAAAGACAATGACGGGAAAATCACATGGGGAGAACTTCAGGCCAGGCATCAAGCCATCACGAATTATGCCCTCCCCCGTCTTCAGATACGCGGGAATGGCACCGCCTGTTGGAGCAACGCCACAGATCATCTCGTCGATCATCACACCGACGGAGCCTATGCCGTTCTGCGTTTTTCAGTCGTCTGCCCTGAAGCGTTGAACACCGTTGCGATAGAATACGGCCTGCTGTTTGACCTCGATCCATCGCATCGTGGACTGTTACACGTCGATGACGATGGACGAGTGCACACCGGAGTCTTGAGTCCTGACCAGCGAACGATTCAACTCGATCTCAAGAAACGCTCTCATTGGTATGAGTTTCTCCAATTTGGACGAGAAGGCATGTGGCATATTTGGATCGGCTATGATCATATACTCTTCTTAATCAGCCTTCTTCTACCTGCCGTATTATGGTGGGAAGGACGACGGTGGCATGCAGTCGAATCCTTTTCTCCGGCATTCCGAGAAGTCGTGAAGATTGTCACGGCATTTACCGTGGCGCACTCCATAACCCTTAGCCTAGCGGTGCTAGGGATGGTGAGTCTACCGTCACGATGGGTGGAATCCGCAATCGCCGCCTCAGTATTATTTGCTGCACTCCATAATGTATACCCTGTTATCCGTGCTCGCCTTTGGGTCGCGACCTTTCTGTTTGGCTTGATTCACGGATTAGGGTTCGCGTCCGTTCTCATCGATCTCGGACTGCCAGGAAAGTCATTGGCATTAGCTCTTGCGGGATTCAATCTCGGAGTAGAAGTCGGCCAGATCGTGATCGTCGGCCTATTTATCCCACTGGCCTTTTTGATCCGTCGATCCTGGTCTTATCAACATGTCGTCCTGAACTTCGGTTCTATTCTGATCGCCCTCATGGCATTCGTCTGGTTAATGGAACGAAGTATGGACGTCAATGTAGGAATGGGAGTGTGGTAAGTGCTTCATCGAGCATTCATAGGCATCGTGTTCATGATTCTCGTTTTTGTGTTGTGTCATACCATGATGGTCAGCACGACAACAGGCATGATGGATTCACGAGCGTTAACATTCTCTCAAGAAGACCAAACACTCACAGCGAACATCGACGGGGATTCTCTGAAAGAGGTATTACAAGTACTAGCGAATCAATTACCTGTCACGATTACGATGATGGGATTTATACGGGACACTCCACTCTCGACAATCTTCACGGACCTTCCATTAGAACAGGGAATCGAACGACTTCTTCAGGGTCAAGATTATGCCCTTCTCTATTCACGGGCCAGTGCTTCACAACTTAAGGAAATTATTGTCCTTCCACGGCAAGATGCATCAACAAACTCTCCTTCGGCAGAAACCATGGCTGTCATATCCCCAACTGAGAATCATCAAAAATTGTCAGAAACTCAAAAGCAACACCCTTTCGAAAACCTTGACCGAGAGGGATTTGTCTCTGCACAGTTAGAAGATAAATTTGAAGCATTGGTTCAAGTAGTCGACGAGAGTCCAGCAAACGATGTTGCACTCCTCCTCGAAGCCTCCAGGGATAACGACCCGGAAATTCGAGAAATCGCTGCAGCACTTCTGGAACAATGGAAACCTTCTTCCCCATAATGTCATAACAATTCAAACCACTATCTCCCTCATTTCTCGTTCATAGATGAGCGCCTCTACAAACCAGGATTATTGTATGGGTGCAAGGAACCCACGCGTATAAAAAATAGCATCAAACTTTGGAAGGCTCCGCACAGTTCGATCGACAACTGGTCCGTTTATCAAACGGCAACTCTATATTCCATACCTGAATCGTTGAATTGTGAATCCCGGCCGCGACATATTGTCCATCGGGTGAGAACGTAATGGAATAAATTGCATGCTCTCCTGCCTGTCCTTGCCACACGGCTTTTTGCTGATCAATACTCCAAATCATGAGATGGCCGTGCTCATCGCCTGAAGCCAAATACTCCCCTCCTGGAGAAAACGCTAATGCACGCACCCAATTCGAGTCCAACCCCCTGACCTGAAGAACCGGATTGCCTAGCGAGGTACCCCAAACGGTCAATCCCGCTTGACGCTCGACGCGACTATCAACCGCAATCAAAGAGGCATCGGGGGAAAACACCATACTCCACACCCCATGCACTTCGCGATCATCCATGCCGTTGAATAAGAGACGAGGCGTTGCATACGTTGTCTCCCAAAGCTCAACCGTCGTACGATGCGTATTGGCGATAGAGTTATAGATGCCTTCAGCTGCCGCCACATATTTCCCATTTGAGGAAATCGCTACGCCGTGTCGAACCGGTTGATGAGTTTCCCACGTACGAGCCAACCTCTTGGCATCAAGTTTCCACAATTCTAATGATCGTCCACCAGTGGACAACAACAACAACGTTCCATCGGGATCAATAGCACTATGAGAATAAAAGTCTCGTGCCAACGTCATACTCGTCGAAGAATCTAATGAACGAATTTCCACGGTATCCATCACATTTTTGGTGACAAGACTATTGACGGAGGCGGCATAGGAAAAAATGCTGTTGGTCCTAAACGTTTGAGCAAGCGAGCGATCCGTCATGTTCCATTCTTCGACGAATCCATTACTCCGGTAGGTAAATAATTTCAATGCATCTTTATGAAACACCATCTGGAGAGGTCTATCGGGAGGGTTGTCATATTGGGAATAGGCTTTCTCAAGACCCAGTTGATAGTCCGGGCTCGAGGACGACCGGGAGTCAGCAGAATACGAGGAAACGAATACGCCATAGGCAAGAATGAGCACAAGACTTACCCACAATCCATGGAAGAGACATGACGTTCGCATGAAAGAAACACTCTGACATTGAGATGTGTGTGGACTCCACCTCTTTTTCGGTCTGCCATGTCAAAATACTAAGATGACACTTACATCCTGGAACTCGTTAACATGACCTCCGCATCGACCCAGGCATGGTCAAATTCTTGCTGCATCACATTCGCTTCATCAACATAACCTTGTGCATGCAAACTTTGCACAAGACCGAACAACGACCATCCGCTCTGTGGATGATAGGTCAAATCGGTTCGATAGACCTGTTCGGCCTCCTCCGGCTTTCCAGCCTGCAACAACACGGCTCCCAACACTTGCCTGGGTGGAAGATACCAATCTTTCGGTTCCGTGTAATGCAAGGCCTCTTCCAATTCCACCGCCTTTTCTAAATGAGTCACGGCGATGTCATATCGGCCCTCGGCCGCTTCGATTTCACCGAGCAAGATATTCTCTGCAATCGACAATATGTGCGAAATGGAATTGATATCAAAAATGGTCAACGTCGCAACAGTCGGATTCTCTGCATGCTGACGAAATGCCGTCAATTCCTCTGTAGCACGATCCGTCTTCCCGTGCCTTAGAAAAGCAAGCCCGCGTGCATAATGCCATATGGCCGTAGGATACGCTAAATCCGCTGGTGGCGCGGCAGTGTGAAGAACCGCATTCCATTCTCCAAATAATGTTTGGGTATACAGCGGCATTAACCAAAAATGTTGCAGCGTTCCGGCAAATCCAGGATCCCGCATGGCGTCAGGACTCACGTTGGCAGCCGTATCCTTGGCCGCCTGCATCGCTAACGATTGTCGCCCAATTTTCGTTGCCGCAGCCCAAAGAAAATGATGATTATGCGGCACGTATGCTGCCGTATAGATACCTTCCGCATGCGAATGCCGAAGGTATTCTTGGTCGACGACGACGGCTTGCTGATTGGCCTGCACAACATCACGATAGCGCCCGACACGGATATAAATATGCCCGGGCATATGCACTAAATGCCCTGAACCAGGCACCAGCGTAGCCAATCGTTCGGCACTCGGCAGGGCATGTTCTGGATATGGAGAGGCTTCCATCACATGAATATACAGATGATTGGCTAACGGATTGTTTGGAGCCTGCCGCAGAGCGATTTTCAATGTTTCAATAATTTCCGATGTCCAAGGTCTGCTCTCTCCCTGTGGCGTCCAAAAGTCCCACGGGTGTAAGTCCATCAAGGCTTCGGCCAACAGCGCACGAATCACCGCATCCTCGGGGAATCGTTTCGCGACAGTGCGCATCGCATCAGCATAGGCCCGATCCACATGACTTCGATCTCCAACCACCTTGTTGACGTACCGTGTAGCCACAGCCCGAATAAGCGCTTGCTCTTTCTTGGTGGCCGTTTCAGACAAGGCCAGCGCTTGTTGGGCGGCCGCATACGCCTGCGGCACGGCAGACGCATCCATGGGCGCATTAATGTTCGGTCCCAACACCAACGCCTTCCCCCAGTAACACATTGCACAGGCAGGATCTAGCCGCAAGGCCTCGCTAAAGGACCTCGCCGCCTCAGCATGATTAAATCCGTAGGCTAAGATCAGACCTTGATCAAAATACCGCTGCGCCATTGGAACCGATGTCGAAACACCATACGAATGCCCACCCAAATTTTTCTGTAACGGCACAGCTTCAGCACGAGCTACGCCATCAGCCATGAATGAATTGAAACCGACGAAAACGATCACAAACTGAACCCAAATCATATGACGTCTTACTTTTTTCATATCCTCCCCTCCTCTGCAAAAAGATGTCTTCTCGACATCGTACTGTTGTCGACCGGGTCACCTTGCGATCAACGATTAAAGATGCGCATCATAGAAAAAGGTCGCGCATCTCCCGGGAACATGCAATCGATACGAAAGGCTGGAGACCCCGAGAATATTCAACCACGTTCACCGGCAGCGCATTGTATCGTGGACACAATAGGACATCATGAGAATTCTTACATTAAGTTATGAGTTTCCTCCCCTAGGAGGCGGTGGGGCAAAAGTTGTATATGGATTGGCAAAGTCGCTCGTCCGAGGTGGGCATACTATTGATGTGGTGACCATGGGGTACCACGGCCTTCCAAAACGAGAAATCATTGACGGAATCACAGTCTATCGGGTCCCCTGTATTCGTACACGACAATCCATGTGCTATACCCCTGAAATGCTCCCGTACATTTTCTCGGCCATTCCGGTTGTCACACGTCTCATGAAAAAACATCAGTACGACCTCAATCATTCCCACTTCATCTTTCCTGACGGCATACTGGCCAAAGTCTTACATAAGTTGACCGGCCTACCCTACGTGCTGACCGCACATGGCTCAGATGTGCCAGGATATAATCCCGACCGCTTTACAACCCAACATAAAGTCTTTGCGCCCATGTGGAAACGGGTCGCCCATGGAAGCCGATGCATTGTCTGTCCAAGTCGATCGATTGAATCACTCATTCATGCTTGTGACCCGACTATTCGAACACGTGTCATTCCCAATGGTATCAATATTGATAGGTTCAACCCAAATCGCCCCAAACTCAACCGTGTCCTTATCGTCACAAGAATGTTTGAACGAAAGGGCGTGCAATATCTCTTGAAAGCCCTTGAGAATCTCGACCATCACTATGAAGTACATGTCGTCGGAGACGGCCCCTACCTGAAAACACTCAGAGGGCAGGTCGATGAAAAAAATTTGGATGTGACATTTTGGGGATTTCTTGACAATCAATCACAAGAAATTCGTGAACTCTACGAAACCTCTAGGATTTTCGTGTTTCCCTCAATTGCTGAAAATTTTCCTATTGTGCTTCTGGAAGCCATGGCTGCCGGCATGGCCATTATCACAACAGAAGGGACGGGTTGCGCGGAAGTCGTTGGGAAATCGGCATTGTTCATCAAGACACGAGATTCGGAGAGCATTCAACATGCGCTCCAACGTCTGATCGTTGATGACGAATACTGCACACAGCTTGGAAAAAACGCACGCAAACGACTCGAAGGACACTTTGGCTGGGGATCCGTGGCTGAACAATATAGTGAATTGTTCAAAAAAATCGAACTCCCCTTATACAGTCGATAACCATTCAGAAACACTATGGACCGAGCGACAATCCGAACATTCGCTTCTTGCTGATACGATTCAGCAACAGAAAGTCTGCAATGCATACAGATTCAATTTCCTAACCTTCATTCTCGAGAACCAAAGAAACGCATTGCATACTACGGCACCTTGACACCGCTTGGCATACCAGGCTCGTCAAGAATACGACTGACACGAATCCGGTCAATGGATATGAAAAACGGAATACTGTGGGTTGGCAAACTCCTCCTGACCATCCTTATCCTGGCGTATATATTCAGCATGACTCCATTTCCGGCCATTGCAACCGCATTCAAAGGCCTAGACCTGACAGCGGTGCTCTATTTGATCCCGATCATTCTACTCTCATTCTTTGTTGCTGCGAGTCAATTAAAAGTGTTCACAGACAATCATCGGATGCATGTATCGCTCATGAAAATCGTCGGTATCAATTTTTCAACCGAATTTTACAATTTGTTTTTGCCGGGATTTCTGGCAGGAGGCGCCATTCGTTGGCATAAGCTGTCTCAAGATAATCACAAACGGGCAGAAGCATTTGCCGCCCTTATCCTCAATCGAGTCGTCAATACACTCACCCTAGCAGTATTTGGACTCATGTGCTGGATGATTGACCGTCCAAGCGTCGCCAATGAATATTATGGACTATTATTGGGAACGCTTGCTGCCGGATTCCTGAGTCTCTACGCCTTTCTGTTCAGTCCGTATGTATCAGCGCTCTTTACCTTTCTTTCGCAACATGCCGTTGTGCAATCGTTCCCGACGTGTATCGTCCGGGGTCTTTCACGGCTCATCCAAGCAGCGATGGAATACCAAAGACTATCGTTCCGTGAACATTGCGTCATTGTGTTCCTCTCAGGCCTTTGGCATGTACTTCTCGGACTTTTTTTCTTGCTTCTCGCACGCTTGATCGGAATCGATTTAAGTTTTGAGAGTCTGGGATGGATTCGCGCTATCCTCGGATTCCTGCTGATGCTGCCCATCTCCATTTCAGGTTTTGGTGTTCGAGAAGGGGCTATCATCCTCCTCTTTGGGCACTTTGGCATCGTCCCGGCAACCGCCGTAGCGTTTTCGTTCCTGGTGTTTGCCAGAACTCTCTTTCTTGGCCTTGTCGGAGCATTCATTGAACTCAACAACACATGGCTTTCACTGAAACCCACGGCACACACATGATACCGTCTTCGCCTTCCGTCGCCATTATCATCCTCAATTTCAATAAACGGGCAGATGTCTTGGAAGCCATTAACAGTGCGCTGGCTGTCGAGTATCCGCACGTATATGTCGTGGTCGTCGACAACGCATCAACGGACGGTTCATGGGAGGCCATTGCCGACACCTATCAGGATCTATCAACAATTCGAATGCCGACGAACGTCGGAGCCGCAGGCGGAAGGAATGCCGGATGGCGGTATGTGAATAAACATTTTCAAACTGAGTATCTCTTCTTCCTTGATGATGATGCCGTCATCGCCCCCGATGCCATTGAATGTTTTATGCATGCAATCCAACACGATCAGACAGTGGGCATCGCCTGCGGAAAATCCTACACCCGATTCCCGTCAACAACCATCAACTCTGCTGGCATACGCGTCAATATGTATACTGGCATTATCAATGACATTGGTGCCGGAGAAGAAGACCGCAAACAGTACAACGAATCCCGTTATGTCGACGCCTGCGGATGTTTTGGCTTACTTATACGCGCCACACTTTTCGAGCGACTCAACGGATTCAATGAAATGTTCAATCCCTACGGGTGGGAAGATGTCGACCTGTGCTTACGTTCGAAGCGATTAGGATATAAGACCCGCTATGTGCCGACGGCCGTCATTCACCATAAAGGCACAAAGGTAGGACGAAAACCCCTTCCCAAGTACGAGCAGACCAAAGCACGGAATTATCTCTATCTCATCAGAGACCATGCGACTGTGATCCAGTTGGTCTGTATTGGACTCTGTTTTCCTTTTCGACTACTTGCTCTTATGGCAAAATTAATTCGTCACGGAGACGCACATATCCTTGCATCTCATGCACGAGGAGCCTGGCATGCCATCCTGATGCCGAACAAATCTGATCCGTTCAGCAAGGAGATCCAATGAACCAGAACAAGAATCAATCTGACAATCATCAAGTCATCGTTATTGGCTTAGAAGCAGCCGAACCGGCACTCATTGAACAATGGGCGGGCGAAGGAAAACTTCCAACCCTACAACGTCTGATGCGAGAAGGAAGCTGGCGACGCTTACAATCGACCACTGAAATTTCCAGTGGAGCGACTTGGGCATCGCTCATCACGGGAACCAATCCAGCCAAGCATGGGATGGGCTTCTACCATCGTCAACTCAAACCCGGCACGTACACGATTCGAAAAAAATATGCGGAAGAGACTGCGACGGAACCATTCTGGAATCCGCTCAGCCGTAGTGGAAAACGTGTAGCCATCTTGGATCTCCCAGATACGCACGCCACCGAAGACCTCAACGGCGTCATGCTCGTAGGCTGGGGAGCAGAGGGGTTAAATGCTACACAACATTCGTGGCCGAAACATCTTCTGCAAGAGACATTTTCTCGAGTTGGACACCACCCTCTAGAATTCTGGTACCAGGAACGGCCCAAAACCATACCGGCCTGGCAAGAATTCTCGGAAAAGTTGTTAGAAGGCACACGTCGTCGTACGCAAATCGCCAAGTGGGTTCTCGCGCAAGAACCATGGGATTGCTATGTCATCGGTTACGCCGAACCGCATTGGATCGGACATTACTTTTGGCATATCACCGATCAAAGACATCCCGATTATGACTCAAATCTTGAAAAAGCCTGTGGGGATGCCATACTCCGCATCTATCAAGAAGTCGACCACGGCATCAGCACCCTCCTCGACATGTACCCGGACGCCACCATCATCATCGTCTCGAACACGGGAATGGGACCAAATTTCAGTGGTCAACATCTGCTTCCTCAGGTTCTAGAACGGCTTGGGTATACAACAGGAAAATCGTCCAACGGACTCACACGTTTCCTGCCCCATCAAAAATGGGGCCCATACTATGCGATCAAAAGCATCGAAACAATCGTCTCGCCAAAACTTATCGAAAAAGTCAAACGCATACTGCCGGAAAGGTTATGGGACGATGTGACGCGTCATTTTTTGACCATGGGTAATACCTGGAAAGATAGTCTGGCCTTCGAGATTCCCTCTGATTATTCCGGAGCTATCCGCATCAACCTCAAGGGACGTGAGCCTCATGGTCTCATTAATCCCGGAGAGGAATACGACCGTTTGTGCGATGAGATCACTCAGGACCTTCTTGAACTGATCAATCCTGATACAGGCGAACAGGCTGTCGCCGGCGTCATCAAGGTCAAAGACCTGTACAAGGGAAACCATCTTGATGAATTGCAAGATTTAATTGTGCAATGGAACGGAAACGCGCCAATCAATCACCTTGAATCTGAAAAAATGGGAAAAGTGTCAGGTATCTTGCCGGATAAACGTACAGGAGCCCACATGGTCAACGGATTTCTGCTCGCTTCGGGGAAGACTCTCAGGAAAAATCACATATTGGAAAACGCACATATTATGGATGTCGCACCCACGATTCTTCATTTGTTACACGAACCCATTCCCGAGATTATGGACGGAAAAGTCCTATCCGATCTGTTTGTCTAAATGGAATATCGGCCACTCGGAAACACAGGACTCCTCACATCGGTGATTGGACTTGGCTGCTCACGTCTCGGGGCAAGTGTCTTTGAAGCAAACTCAACCGATGCTCAATGCCTTCTCCATTTTGCCATAGATCACGGCATCAATTTCTTTGATACTGCCGACTCCTACGGGTATGGGAATTCAGAACGTGTGCTTGGGAAAGCGTTTCGAGGGAAACGGGACAAGGTCATTCTCGCGACAAAAGGAGGATTTCTCCCTTCATCACTGGCTCGAGTGGGACAATACCTTGTTCCATTCATCGGTCCGTTTCGTTCACGAATTTCAAGAAAAAAATCCATATTCAAAACCTTATCTCGAAAACGCCAAAACTTTGACGTTGCGTATCTCAAAAAAGCGCTCGAGCAAAGTTTGAAACGCCTCAGCACAGACTATCTTGATCTGTATCAATTACATAGCCCACCACGCGAGGTCTTAGAACATGACGATGTCTTTCGCTTTCTTGAACAATCTCAACAAGAAGGCAAAATACGATTCTACGGTATTTCGGTCAATACTGTTGAGGATGGCCTGTTCTGTCTTCACCATCCACATATCGCAGCCCTTCAAGTGCCAATCAATATTCTTGAACACCACGCCACGACAGCGTTGCTGCCGAAGGTATTGCAGACTGGGGTTATAGCCAGAGTCCCTCTTGCACGAGGTCTCTTAACCGACAGATTACAAGTCACCACGGGTCCTCATCTCAAAGACTCGTCACAAGCACAACAGCAGCTAAAGAATTTACACGATGTCTGCACCCGAGAACGACGCAATATTTCTCAAATCGCAATCCAGTTACTCCTGCAATTCACACAAATCTCCTCAATCATTGTTGGGACGAAATCCATCGAACATCTACGTTTGAACATTCTCGCCCAGGAACAACCAGCGTTGAGTCAGGATCTGCTTCGTCTCATCACCATCCTCAACAAATCTTCAAAACATAATCAGTAAGAATGTTGTAACATCAAGAAATGTGCCTCAACGAGAAACCACAACGAAGGGTCATTCTCACACGATTTAGCCTTTTTTCGTATTGCATGAGGGATTCGGCACAACACAACCTCGACTGCGGAACATAACGTGTAACATTTCCACAAGATTGAAGACTCTTCTTTAGGTATACGAACTCGGCTGCTTGACTCAGGGACGGTAGTCTCCAAACTTGTCGAGCATCACTTACACAACAGAAATAACGCACCACTACATACCATGAAAATGCTTATTGCACTCATCATCATCCCAGTCTTGCTCGTTGGGTGTACGACCATTCCTCGATCATTTGCACCGAAACACCAAATTACGGCAGAAGCATTCTCGCATCACTCGCTTGATGCTATTCTTCACAAACATGTGACGGATGGGTTCGTTCAGTATCCCGCAATCGCACGCGATTCAAATTTCACACAATACCTCAAACAACTCGATCGTGTTGCGCCAACCCAACTTCCAACACCAAACGATCGGTTAGCCTTCTGGATCAATGCCTATAATGCCTTTGCCATCAAAGGCATTGTGGATGGGTATTCTCCAAGCACGTTCATAGGCCGGTACCAATACTTCATCAACCAGCGTTACAGTGTTGGAGGAGAAACGATCAATCTCTATGATCTGGAGCGAGGACTCCTAATTCCTGATTTTCGGGAACCCCGTATTCACTTCGCCATCGTATGTGCGTCTCAATCATGTCCCAAACTCCGATCCCAGGCATTCACAGGTGAACAGCTCGATCAACAGCTTACGGATAGTGCCAGACAATTTATCAACGATCCAACGAAAAATCGGTTCGATCACCACAACAAGATTGCCTATCTTTCAAAGATTTTCGATTGGTTCATGGAAGATTTCGTCAATCATTCAGGCTCACTAACTGCCTATGTCGCACAATATATCGATAATCCCACACTGGCCCATGGCTTACAAACCAATACTTATGACGTACAGTTTCTTGAATATGACTGGCATCTCAACGGCGTCGCACCCGATAGCAACAGTCCGCCGTAAGAACATCCCAGCACGCACGTTGGCTATCGTCATTTTTTCGACAATTTTTTATGTGAACCTGTAACGTTGACCGGCCTATGCAGACTACCATCGAAATGGACTATTAGCCCTACGCTTAAAGCACTGTTAAACATGAGGCTGTAACGACCGTCGAGAAGTCACACAGCACGAATCCAGATTTTCAATTCACTTGTATTGAGGAGGGTATCAGTTATGTCCAGTAAATCATTACTTATGGGTGCGGCATTGACAGGAATGTTAATTGCGACAGGTTGCGCACATTCTCAGGACAGCATGCATGACAGTATGTCGGGAGGCCAAATGGCCAAAGGCCAGTGCCACGGGGTGAACGACTGCAAAGGTCATGGTGAATGTAAAGGCGCGGGGCATTCCTGCGAAGGCAAGAATGATTGCAAAGGCAAGGGCTGGGTGACCATGTCTCAAGCCGACTGCGATGCCAAAGGTGGTCAATACATGGCTAAGTCTCATTAGTTATAGCAAATTCAATTGAATTCCGTTGAACCGGGTTGACAGACACCGCACATGATCAGCTTCAACAATGGGAGGTTATGCCCGCTTGGATGAACCTCTTAGGATTGTCGTGGGCTATGATGCGGGGATACTCGGAATTCAGTAATGAGACATTCAAGCGATCCGGTATAACTGAAGCGGCTATAACTGCCACATCGTCCACTTCTTTTCTCCGGAGCTGGAGAAAGGAAGTGGACAAATACCGTACACTTTCTCACATATCTAGTCATGAACGATTCTTACACCGAAGCACATGTCCTTTCCCAGCCAAAAGTGGGCCTTGGACTTCGTCCGATTCACTATCCTCACCTGGAAACACGCCCCAATACGTCAGTGTACTGGTTCGAAGCCATTAGTGAAAATTATATGGATACCGAAGGGCGACCACTCCACATGCTCCAGCTCATTCGAGAAGACTACCCTGTCGCACTCCATGGCGTCTCGCTCTCGATTGCATCGACTGAAGGACTACGGCCGGAATATGTGAAACAACTGAAACGGCTTAAAGATCGTATTGAACCATGGATCGTATCGGACCACCTCTGCTGGACCGGACTGCAAGCGTCCAATCTCCACGACCTCTTGCCTTTCCCCTATACAGACGAAGCGCTCACATTACTACTGAAGCATATCGATCAAGTCCAAAACGCCCTCGGGTGCCATATCCTGCTAGAAAACGTCTCGACGTACCTCCAACCGCCCGGGTCATCCTATGCTGAGTGGGAATTCTTAACAACACTCGCAAAACAATCTGGCTGCAAACTCCTCCTTGACGTGAACAACCTCTACGTCAACGCCATCAATCATCGCTTTGACCCAGTAGTTTTCCTTCAAGCCATCCCCACCGAACTGATCGGACAGATTCACCTCGCTGGCTATACCGATATGGGAACGTATCTCTTTGACACCCATTCGAAACCTGCGTATCCAGAAGTCTGGGAATTATTCTCGAAACTTATTGCTCGTGCTCCGGACATTCCCGTGCTCATTGAATGGGACGACGACATCCCCGAATTTTCCGTATTAGAAAAAGAAGCACAAAAAGCCACACAAATATGGAACTATCACCATGGGCACACTCACACTGAATCAGTATCAGCGTCTATTTTCGCACACAGCCTGTAGACAGGATCACGAAGCCCCGGGCGCACGCCTTGTTGAGTCCATCACTCCGGGGAAAGACCTCACGTCATTCGATGCCCTCGAGGTATACCGACGCGGGTACCTGGTCAGGCTAACTGAGGCGTTGGGAGAGACCTACGAAGCCGTCTGGTGGGTAGCCGGCGATGAAGAGTTTTTTCGACTCGCGAAAACCTTTATTCAGTGTCATCCGTCTCAGACCTATAATCTCTCTTCATACGGAGAAGTATTCGCCGAGTTCCTGGAAAAAGAAAGGCCGTTTCCCGACCTCGGCTTTCTTCCCGATCTTGCTCGATTTGAATGGCTGTTTAAAAATATTTTCCATCTGTCGCAACATGAACCAGTCTCTCAAGAGACGATTCAAGCAATGACACAACAGGGCAATATACGGTTTCAATTCGGCCCATCCGTTCATCTGTTTTCTTCCCCCTATTCCGTCTACAACACCTGGAAACTTCGAGGCACCTGCCGCGAAGAACAGCCGCAGCCTGACTGGAACATTGCACAACACCTCTTGCTCTATAAAAAACACCAGCAAATTTTTGTAAAGGAATTACAGCCTGTTGAATACAGCCTCCTCGAAAACCTCCTCACAGGTCTCTCGCTCGAAGAAGCACTGGACAACAGCCTGAGTCACTATCCGGAAATGAGTCAGCCAGAAATTTCTCAACTCTTTCAAGTCATGATCCACACCGGCATCATTCAGAATATTGAAGGCCCGTCATAATTCCGACAGTCTGCTATTAATGTATTCTTATGATTCCTCTCATTCACGACACGGCACAACCTTTTCTGAATCTGCTGCGTGGTCGTCCGATCCTCGCCATCTTCGAAGTCACGCTTCGTTGCAATTCCGCGTGCGGCTACTGTGACCTTCCCTTGAACCAAGGCCGATATGAGATGAGTCGGCAGGAAATTCGTCGCGTCTTCAACGACCTGTATCACGACGGACTCCGTTTTCTTTTGATTCAAGGTGGTGAACCGTTGTTGAGAAAAGATCTTCCAAAAATCCTACACGATCTCGCTGAGATTGGGTTTGGACTCACGCTCATCACCAACGGCACAAAACTGACATCAGATCGAATCAGTCGCCTCGCAGACCTTCCACTGAATATCTCGGTGAGTTTGGATACACTTGATCGGAATCTCTACAAACAGATCCGCGGGGCCGATCAATTGGGGCTTGTCCTTCATGGCATTGACGCATTAGCCGATTACCCGCACCCTAAATATCTGACCTGCATCGTCAGTGAAGCCAATCGCGATCACGTCATGGACGTCGTTCGGTTTGCCCGTGATCGAGGGTTTATTCCGGTAATCGGTGCCTATCATTGGGACATTGATCGATACGGAAAAATTGACTTGACGCTTCAATATCAAAAATCCACGGCAGTATCGGTCTTTCAGTCCATCTTAGATTCCGGACTCGTCCCTCGCGGATATTATCGCCAATACCTGCGCGATAACATCACCTGGCTAAACGGGGGATCGCTAAACCGATGCGATGCCGGACGTTACAGCATCGCCATCGATGCCTCCGGCAACGTGGCCCCCTGCCTGGCCCTGACACATCATGGGAACCTTCTTCGATCATCGTTGGATAAGATTGTAAACCATTTCGATCAACAGGCCATTAAAGAATGTTCAAACCAGTCCTCCTGCAACATGCTCTGTAGCCGAGTCATTGGCTCAACCCTACGCCAGCCAATCAATGCACTGCTGACTCCGACAATGATCGAACCGTTCCTCCGGAACCACACCGATGCTCCTACTCACTAACGAACGCCTTCCTCTGGCAAGGCTCTTACAATTCATTGAATTAGGTGAAGAAATTGCGCATGATTGCGCCAAGACTCAAGTCGCATTGACTCAAGACCCAGGAATGACACACTTTCTTCAAGGACAAGCCAGGCAAGAACTATTGCACGCACGTACATTTCATACAGCCATTAATTGGATCGCACCAAAACATCTCGGCCCCTCCCCATTTTCTCAACCATTTGCGCAATACCAACGTCTCATAGCGTCGGCACTGGACCGTGGGGACTTGTATGAAACCATCTTAGCCGAACAGGTGATGCTTGAAGGGTTAGGAGAGGTCACGCTCAAGAAACTGGAGAAGGGTTTGCTAAAACGACAAGCCCCGTTCCAACGGCTTCGGCGAATGTTTTTACAACAAGAAGAGGCTCATCATGGGTTTGGACTTCGACTCTTGGAACGTGCAATCGTACAGCGTACGATCTCGACACAATCACTTCAAATTCGGGCACAAGATTATATTGGACTGGTTGAGTCAATGATACGAACGGGCCAAGAGCTCCTGGTTGAGATTAATGAGGACCCTGATTGGTATCTAACGGAGTTCCAGAAAACATTACCTGATTTGATAAAAGATTCCCCAGCTTTTGCTGTCGTATAATGTGAGATTAAGAAAAGATGAGTGACGTACACAACAATAGAAAGGAAGAGCAACGTCAAAAAAGAACTCACTTGCTAAACTTCATATCCAGGGCATTCGTCTTTTAGGCTATAGCCGTTCGAATAGATGGCTGCTTGTACGACCTATTGTGTTGCGCTGTGAGCATGATGGAGATTCGGCAGAGCAATGTTGTGATTCACTATATTATCCCTATGTGGAAATGTCATGAGCAGCAGGAAGAAGGTCGAGACAATTCAACTGTCTCTCACATCTTCGCAGAAGTTCTATTCGGCTCTTACGAAATACGATTCACGAGTAACACGTTATGATTTGGGTCATCATTCCAACACTCAACGAAGAACAAGCCCTGCCTGCAACTCTTCAAGCCTTATTACGCCAATCGGGCGATTTTACAGTCGTAGTCGTTGACGGCAGCAGCACTGACCATACGCCACATCTGGTCGCCAACCATCCACACATCACCCTCTTGACGGCACCGAAAGGACGAGCCTCACAGATGAATACTGGAGCCAACTACGTCAGAGAGCACCGAAATTCAGAGAATGACTGGCTCCTGTTCCTCCACGCGGATACCATTCTTCCACCGGATGCTTTGACCACCTTACACCAGTTAGAGGCCCAAACAACGTGCCAAGCCGGTGGGTTTACCCACCAATTTTCCGGGAATGATTGGAGACTTGGCTTCATCTCATGGCTCGATAATTTTCGTTGCACGAGGTCACACATTATTTATGGAGATCAAGCTCTCTTTGTAAGGCAGGGGCTATTTGAACGCATTGGACAATTCCCGAATCAGCCCATTCTCGAAGATGTCGCGTTTGGGAATACCCTTTTAAACTATACCATCCCACATCTCCTTCCATCTCCCGTCATCACCGATGCTCGCAAGTTTCTTCGCATGGGAATATGGAAAAGTTTGACGAGAGTCTTGTTGATCATCTTACATGTCGAATACGGTCTTCCCACTCTCACCCCAGCATTTTTTCAAGACATTCGGTAACGTGCGTTCGCCTCAACGATCCATCATCTGCCTAAAAAATTGCTCCTTTCACAGTTATAGCGAATCCTCATACATTTCAGTTGAGCCACCCTGACTTTCCCTACGGAATGAAGGAGTTCAAGGTATCGAAATTCAGGGAATCGGCTATAGCTCAGCGCGGTACGATGTGAACATGAGGAAGGTTATGCCCGCTTGGATGGTCTACAGACGATTGACGGTTCAATAACGAAGGGGCAATCAGTATTCAATGGGGTGACCTGTAGATTCGGCATAACTTAAACGGCTATAGTTTTCCAGAATCGCACGCCAAAAACCCAGCAGTCACACATCCGTTTCCTCATCATCAACACACACAGCACAGCTTAAGACTGTCAAATACTTTTTGATAACAGCAACAAGCATCTATCGAGTCAACGGCTCAAAAAAACTAGGCTCTCCGCAGGTAAGACAAGAGAAAAGAGAGGAGGAACAGGTTGGAAGCACCAGAATCATGTGGGAAAGCAAAGAAATACTCAAGAAATCTCAACAGACGCTTAAGAAATGGGTGATTGAGTGCCGATAAAGATCGCAAATAATACAGTGGATAGGAACTTGACTATGAACTCAGCAAATGATTTTTCAGCCTTTCTTCGCGACTTCAATGAAGTTGACCTGAATCACTATACCTGCTTCGCGGGAGAATTCCGCGATCAACGCCTCGAAGCGGGAGCTATGGCTGAAGCGGGATTTTGGAATACGGTCGTGAACCTATGCATCGACGAACGCCTGCGACGAGAAGGCGAAGTCCGGCGATTGGAGTACATGTACCGAACCGGCGTCGATCTAGAAGACGAAGCCGAAGATTAACCTGCACACATCGGCCTAAAAATTCTTTCCTCACTCTCCGCTTTACCAACAATCCTCGAGGTGCATGTCATACGTCAGGCCCCAATGTGACGCCTACACATGGTTACCGCTGAACTATATGCGAGCAAGTCCTCGGTCATCTCCTTACTGAAAGCAATCCAGCGACCTCCCCAAACTTGCAAAAACTAGACGTACTTTTTTTCTGAAATTCAATAACTCAGATAGAAGTTATCGAAATAGCTAACACAGGTATCCAAATAGATACGTGTTGCAATGGACGCATTCACTCCACACTTGCGACAGCCCACCATACCTTTCTCTTGTCGATCAAGACCATCAATAATTTATCAACTTGATGTAGCGACACGCCTCTCAACATCCAAATGGCATTGAGATTGCTCCTTAAGACTTGATGAGGATCCTCATCCGTTCGTTGAATCTGAAGACAAGAACAACACACATCACCAGGATCGTGCGTACATAACGCGTTGGCAACCATAAGAACAATATGACGAGACTTTTTGAATTCGAAAAACATTTTATACATCTGTAACCCCAGCGTATGTATTTTCAGGAAAGGACCAAAGCTATGAGTACCGTGAAAACGATTGAGGAAATTTTACAAGCGAATCCCAATGCCCCTACGAATGATGAGTATGCCAAAGATTTGGCCCGAAAACTCTTTCCGCCTAGAGATCAACGGGTTGAAAGAGAGCTTGATCTTAGCTTTCGGGAAGGGATGACCTCGTTAGCCGCTAGCGAATCGGAAAACGTCGAATGGTGTGGAGAATTTACGGTTGGCCTGTTGGAGGCTTCCCTGACATCGACACTCATTTCCCCTGAAGCCAAAACCACGATTCAAGACATGATGGCCGACAGCATGCCGGCACTGGAGAAAGAAAAAACAATCGGACATTTCCACTTTAAATGGACAGAGACCAGTTCTGATTCCAGGGACAATGTGACGGAAGCGGACGTCGATGCTACTGGGGCAGAACTAAATACTTGTTGGGATCGATTTACCACTCATTTTCGTCAGCCTCAAGCCGCGCTTATTGGCGGACAACGCATCATTGATGTCGACGTATTCTACAATCCCGGCCTCCATGGCAGTACGTCGTCCCATTCGAATAGAATTTTTCTCAATAGCCTCACGGTCGTCAGCGACGATTGTCGACGTCGAACCACCTCGGCGCATGAATTATTTCATCGCGTGGAATATGCGTATGGGTACGTGACGGGCACGGCAGGCCAAAGATGGTGGGTAGAGGCGTTAGGATCATGGTCGCAAGAATATAGCTACGGTTCCGTCAATGATTACGTCAATCGAGTGAACGCGGGACTCAACGTGGTGGATAGACAATTGCTCGACCGAAGCTACGATGCCTGTCATTATTGGAAGTACTTTGGCGAACAACTCGAAAAACGTAGTGCGGTTATCGGAAGTGAAGGCGAAGCCTTGAGAGAATTCTTGGAAGAATATTCAAGCAATGGTCTCGATGCGAAAGCGGCGAGCGGGACCATCACGCACAATCGAATCTCAAGAACTTTTGATCAATTTTTTCAGGACTGGAGCAAAGCCAATTATATTAAAGACCTAGAAAACCCGTTCGTTAGGTATGAATATGATGAAGATGAACACGTCACCACGAGCTGCAGCCGAACCTACGGGCCTTATCGTCACGTCATCCCAACAATCGATGAAACGATTACCGGGAATACATTTTCATGGACATCACCTCCACAATCGGTGAACGCGTATGCCACAGATTACCTACATTTCCCCATTAACCCTGGCGTTACACAATGCAGCATTCGATTCGAAGGCAACCCCTCCGGCGGGAGCGGCCAGTTTTCAACTCACCTTATTATGATCAAAGACAATCGCTGGAAGGTGATATACAACAATACTCACATTACGGAGCGAACCTGGAATCTGAGTGTGAACGCCGGACAGTACGACCGTTGCGTACTCGTCGTCAATGGACTTGCAACAGGAGGACAATACGAGGTATCGGTCAATGCATGTGCCGCCGGTGTGTGGAAAGATATGTTTAATTTTGTCTGGACACTCGTTCAGTCTGGCAGTGACATTACCGGAACGGTGAAGACGACCGCTTGTGGCGTGTACACTGTAACTGGAAGCCTGAAGAACGACAACATTACCCTGAAGGCGACCGGTAACTGTTGTAACTTTGAATATACGGGAAAGATTGAGGATTGCCAAAAAGGGTCAGGAACATGGACCAACGATTGTGGCGGTAACGGTTCCTGGACTATGAGCAAGACCAATACCAACGAAGCATTCGCTATACTTGAACAAGAAGAAATAGAGATGGCGGACGACCCCGCCACAATGCGTAATTAGCCGGCTGATTCAGCGTCAACGGCTCATTATCAATCACAATAACCAATATTCCTGGCCATTCAGCGCTGCTGAGCAGCGCTGAATGGCAAAAGGCACACTCACCTATATGCGGAACAACACAATACGTGAATAGACTCCAGCCTTGAAGAGACATAAGACATACAGGAAGAGAAATTTTCTTTTTCTCATTGGCTTTATCATTGCCATGGCAAGTGTAAGCAGCATTGCGGCAACGCCACACCTCTCTCAGAACTCATGGAGTTCCAGTGTGTTTTTATTCCCAATAGCTGTTTCTCAAATAGAACAGAAACAGGCAGAAATTCGCTCAGGTTTCACGAGACGCTGCCAACAGAAAGGCATCACCATGACTTCGGAGTTTTGCGAGCCAATTATACCTCTCAAACGTATCGTGATACTGAGGAGCCAAGAAAAGATGGGAAGCATGACTCAACGCGTGAAGACTGACATCCGCAAACAAGTCGACAAAAAAGACGTACAGGACATTGTCAAAATAACTGATGGGAACGTGATGGAAGACTACCTACAAAAAGAAAGCATACTGTTACTTTTTCCAGGAGAGTCAATTCATGATCTATTTGGACAATTCATCCTTACTCTGAACATACCAGCCCCTAGTCCGGCAGTCGAAGGATTCCTCCAGGTTCGAAGTGCTCGAATGATTCGAGGCCAAACGCAGTTCACGGTACAGATGGACATCAGAACAAATGTTGCCATTACTGGTCAATGGAGTTACAGCAGACACCCGGATATCCGAAAAGTCTCACGTCCGATGTTCGACGATCCGAACTCCCTTATTGAAGGAGAAATTTTTCATCAAACGCCACTGACTCCCCAACCGTCAACCCCTCGCGTTACAAGCGCAAACACCAAGTGGACCGTTGCCGAATTCAATCTTGAAAACGATCTTCTTGAACACAGCCTATCGATTGATCGGTGTGAGGAACTACTCGAAGTGTTCGATAAGAAGTTTTCTCGAGAGAAGAAACATTTTCTTCGCTGGTCCAAACCGTTAATACATCTTCAGACAATTGAAGCCATTGCCTCAGAAGTCGAAATGCAACGACTCTCAGATGGAGAAACGTTCAATATCACCCTCATGCTCGCTGAGCAGGAGTTAACCAGAAATAAAAGAGTCCAGCCACTCATTGAACATCCACTGACACTCGTAAACATAGATGGCATCAAGCAAGCCGGCACCATTGGATGCTCCATATCGCGACAGTAAATTGAAGAACCGATTTAAGACACGGCTGAAAAAAGGTAGTAAGTCATTCCTTGAATTCAAGCCCTCACTTCATTTCTTCAAAGCTGCTATTCGCTCCTTGGCTGTTTGAGCCAAGTCGCCATTCGGGTCCATCTGGATGATTTGTTCATAGAGCTGAATGGCATGCGGACGATTGCCTTGCTGCTCTTCGAATTTCGCGGTTTCGAATAACTGCTGAGGATCTTCTCCGCAGCCTCCCAGTCCCAGTATGCAAACGAGAATTCCGACATACACCAATTTGCCCCATAGACTTTTCATGAACATATCGTCTCCTTTGAGTAAGAATTGTATATACGTATTTCAGACGAGGTGAGCCTTGTTCTGTACTGACTGCATCAGGGTAAAGGTTTCAGGGGCTCTCAGCCGATAATATTCACACAGGAGGAAACGCCAGACAAGTTAGCCCACGCTCTATATGAATGGGAATACCATGAACGCTGTTCAGGATCTTGCGAAATCGTTAAAAAGTTTCGATGACTGTGAAATTCGGGTCTATACTCGTTTTGCGACCGAATGGCGGGATCAACGTCTTACCGAAGGCTCTCCGGAAGAAGTGGCGTTCTGGAATGCCATTGTGTCGATGTTGCTGGAGGAACGTCAACGACGATCCAATGAAGTCCGACGATTAGAAGCCATGTTCAGAACCGGCAAAGACATTCAGGATGTAGACGACGATTCATCTGACATTGATGACTATACAAGCGTGTAGGCCATGATGTCTCAGCGCCATGATCGCTTGCAGGCCTCAATTCCCTCCTCGATACACTCCTCAACCTGACTCTTGAGAATCTAATACTTCCCGCTCTGCTGTCTCCCCTACATCAAATTTTACAACCGCCACTTCGAAGCGACTCATACCGGCCATGCGTGGCTAGCCACGCATGCCCAACAACGCTCACCGCACATCCAAGCCATCCACGCATGGACAAAATCACATAACGCATTGAAATATATACTGTTTCACTGATGCCAGTTTGGCACATCCATTGCTCAACCCACTGCCTACATCGGCCGCGCCATGTTCTTCGGAAAGGAGGTGAGAGGCACACACATGAAAAACCGCGCGGCCCAAGAGCGGGAAGACAACCCACTTTTTCAGTTTAACACCGTCAGTCCATGACACATCAATTCAATGGAGGATTCAATGAAACACGACGCACAACAATCACTCGCAGCGAAAAAGGCTTTCATGAAACAGTCCCCAAGCACATCAGGATCTGCACCATCTTCAAAAGAAACCCTCATGCTGGGATCCGGGTTGTTAGCCCTGACCCTGGGAATTGGAGGCATGTGGATGATTTCAGAGGATCAACCATTGCATGCCAATCCCGCCAATGCGGGTGAGATGAAACAGCTATCACAGACCATGAAAGCCTCGACATCTGGAACCATCTCAGAATTAGAGGCATCGACAGAAGGAACAGCCCCAATGCCTGTCGCCTCTGAAGACGATGCAGCCAATACAGGGAAATCCGGGTCTCTCGATCAAACCGACGTGTTCTTTGGATTTGATCAAGCCGGGCTTTCCGAAGAAGCCACCACCATACTCCAAGAAAAAATCGATACGCTGAAGGAAAAACAAGGCTGGCACATCACAGTACAAGGACACACGGATCAACATGGGTCCGATGCTTACAATCAACGGCTGGGACTTCGTCGGGCCAACGCCGTGAAGGCCTATCTGGCGGCTCAAGGGTTTGAAACATCTACCATCGAAACAGAAAGTTTGGGGTCTCAGAACAACATCTGTACGGAAGACTCCGAAACCTGCTTCCAGAAGAATCGGCGTGCCCACATCATTCTGACAGTTGACCAGGTCTCGGCTTCTCTTTCAACGCCACTCGTTTCCGAAACACTGACAATAGAGCCGGAGACTATTCTCACGGTGAAACCGGATGTCGCCAACAGTCCGCTCCCTGAAGAGGATGACACAACGACGACAGCCTTGCTCTTGACAACCATTGATATAGAACCGGAAAGCGAATCAACCGCAACATTGAACTCCCTCCCGTAACGTCACACTCACGAGAGCTGCGAACTGACATCCCACCGGTCATGTCGCAGCTCTCATTCCTACGGTTTCGAACGTGTCTCGTCCATTGGACACACGCTGCATTTTTTATTCATGAAAGGGTTCTTGTTTATGAACATTCACCACAACCGCGAGACGGCTTATCTCACATTCGGACTCGCACATCGACTCACTCGTGTACGAGGGAACAGCAACATTACCTCAAGAGGTTTCTCCTCATATCACCTTCTCCTTTTCATAGTCCTGACGTTGATAGCACTCCTTATAGTGTTCACCACCGATGCCTACGCTGAATCATCAACACAACACACCTCTCCACATGACGCAACGCAAGGAACCCTCTTGTTTCGCTCATCGGAAGGACTTTCATATTCTCCTGCTCCGACCGTCGAGACGAATGCGCACATCTCCATCACGGGACTCATTTCAAGAACAATCGTTCGACAAACGTTTCAAAACCCTGGGCCTGGATGGACCGAAGGGATCTATGTCTTTCCCCTCCCTGAGACGGCTGCCGTCGATCATCTTCGCATGCATATTGGAGATCGAGTGATTGAAGGCATCATCCAAGAACGGGCTCAAGCCAAACAGACCTACAGCACGGCAAAACGAGAAGGAAAACGGACCAGTCTCATTGAACAAGAACGGCCCAATATGTTCACCGCCTCAGTTGCGAATATTGGGCCACACGAAACGATCATGGTTGAAATTGAATACCAAGAGACGGTGCGCTATGAACGTGAAACATTCTCTCTCCGTTTTCCCATGGTCGTCGGGCCTCGATATATCCCCGGCACACCTGTCACTTCAGATGAATCACTGACCGCGCCAACAAGGCTCTCTGACGGACATGGATGGGCAACGAATACCCATCAGGTACCCGATGCTTCACGAATTACACCACCCGTTCAACATCCGAACCAAAAGCAGCTGAACCCAATCACGCTCACAATCGACCTCGCACCAGGATTTCCACTTGCCAAACTCGCCTCAACCTATCATGACATTCATCATATCTCGAACAATACAACCCAACATCAAATCACCCTACAAGAAGGAAACGTTCCAGCAGATCGCGACTTTGAATTGATATGGGAAGCAGAACAGGAACATACCCCAAAAATGACGGTCTTCTCGGAACACTTCCGTGACGAAACATACATGATGCTGATGCTCATGCCGCCAAGCCACATGTTTGCCGACCACGTGGCCTTGCCACGAGATGTAACTTTCGTCATCGACACCTCAGGCTCCATGCATGGGAGTTCCATTGAACAGGCAAAGCTTGCCTTACAACTCGCCCTCACCCGTCTCACAGAACAAGATCGCTTTAATGTGATCCAATTCAATCATGTAACGGAGGCCTTGTTTTCTTCTTCTCAACCCGTCACGACAACGGCCATTCAGCAAGCGACCCTCTATGTCAAAGACCTACACGCTGAAGGTGGAACAGAAATGTTACCCGCCCTCACACAAGCGTTCGTCCAGCACGACCCAACGACATACATACGACAAGTCGTTTTTATCACGGACGGACAGATTGGAAACGAACAACAACTCTTCAAAGCCATCCAGAACGATCTGGCAGACACTCGCTTGTTCACCATTGGAATTGGCTCTGCGCCAAACAGTTATTTCATGCGGCATGCGGCCAAATTCGGACGTGGTACCTTTACCTATATTGGTCGTATTGACGAAGTCCAAGACAAAATGAACCACCTGTTTCATGCACTTGAACACCCAGTACTCACAGACATCGACATGACATCGACAGAAAATTCACCAGGGGACATCACCCCTGATCGCATTCCTGATCTCTATGTCGGTGAGCCGCTGATGATTGCCATTCGAACAGAAGCCGGATCCGAGCAACTACACATCAAAGGGAAAATCGGATCAAAGGTTTGGGAGAAAAGTATATCATTGCATGACGCGCTCCAACGTCGTGGCATCGCCACCTACTGGGCACGGCAGAAAATTATGACGTTAATGGATGACGATATGAAGAAGCAAGAGAACAGTCCTCTGCGCCAAGAGATTATCAACGTCGCTATGGATCACCATCTGGTGAGCCGTTATACCAGCTTGGTGGCGGTCGATGTCACACCTGTACGATCATCCGATCAAACACTTGCGCCCCATGCGATCAAGACGAACCTTCCTCACGGGCAAGACTACACGGCGATCTTCGGCTTAGCTGCAGGGGGGACATCGGGACCATGGCATTTCACCGTTGGGAGTATTCTTCTGCTGCTTGCGTGGGCGAGCATGAGGTATCACAGGAGCGCATCATGAACATGCCCAGCAGGCTTCTGTTCTGGATCATGCTGCCCCTGTGGTTTTTGGGAATAGGACATACCGGATATGGCGTATGGATATTCATGAAGGCCGAACTTGCTCAGCATCTCATTGAGCGAGCGTGGGTTCAAACTCAGAATGAGCAACGCCGGATTCCCCCATGGCCTTGGGCCGATACCTGGCCAATCGCAAAACTCCGGGTTCCACAACACGACATCGAGATGTTTGTGCTCTCCGGCGCCAGTGGGCGAACACTCGCGTTCGGGCCTGGGCATGTTTCAAGCAGTCCATTACCTGGCTCCATTGGCACAGCGATTTTCAATGGTCATCGTGATACGCATTTCGCATTTCTTGAACACATGCAAGCAGGCGACACAATACTCATCGACGACATCTATGGTCAGACCACACCATTTACTATTCAGGACATGCAAGTTGTGGATGCACGTCAGTCCATCATCGTCCAAGACGAATCTCACGCACAGCTTGCATTTGTGACGTGCTACCCGTTTGATGCCATCACACCCGGAGGTCCATTACGCTATATTGTGATTGGAACACACCACGCATCTTCGACCTAACGACCCGATCGTCATGAATATAGCGAATCCAAATACGTTCCAACCAGGAGAATATCACGAACTCCGCGCGGTACCATGTGAACATGAGGAAGGTTATGCCCGCTTGGATGACCTATATACGATTGACAGTTCAATAACGAAGAGTCAATCAGCATTCAGTCGATCGACATGTAACTGATTCGGCATAACTGAAACGGCTATAACCGCATACTGCTGCTCTCAAATTTTTAGTAAATCACCCATAAGACTTCGTGCACCATTCTCCAAGGATGGCGTCTACTCAGTTGTTGCTCCTTAGCCCACAGAAAAACATTCTCCGTGTGACATCAGAGGTGGTGGAAGTAAGACTGCTCTTGCAAGTTCCCGTTTCCTGATTCCGGACTTTCCTGCCATCGACTTCCACATACCCCTAAAAAAGAAAGGAACTGTAGGCCCTCACCTACGATACCGATGGATACTTATGCCTACCACGGACTACAACCCTAACTAAAAATATCTAGGTATACAATTATATAAACTGACATTCGTGTTTTCGTATTTCTCATGAATTCAATAAGTTATTTCTGTTCATGACCGAATCACTGCCCATCAAACAAGCACACGTCTTTATGGAATACAGATTGCTAGCAATCACTCAACAGAGCGAGTCTCTGTCACCAGAACTCCTCGCTCTCAATGTGATAATCAACGTAGGCCGGACTAGGCTGCCTACTGGATAAACACATGACCCGAAACATAGAAAAGAAGGATTTGAAATGCGTGAACACATTCACCTGTTAGCCCGAAATCAACGCGGTCGTCGACTCTTCCTTCCATTCTGATTTCTTTTTCTATGCCGACTGTACAAATGCATCCGATATTTTTGTACTTGACAAACACGCATACCTCTACACACATAACAGTTTGACAGACTCAACGTGAAAGGAACGATCATGTACACACGTCGTCATCGCATTGCCGCCATATTGGGACTCTGCCTATTCTTTCTTGCCACCCTTGTCTCTGCCAATGAGCCCACCCAAGCCCTAACCCAAGACACGTCTTTTGAAATTCTGTACTACGAATCACTGCCACCGATGGCCATAGAGAGCCACAAGCCGGACTCGAACGATCCAGACCAAGCGGATCACACATGGAATTGGTCATTTAAAGCCTTTGGCCGAACGTTCGACGTTGTCTTGGAATCTAATAATCGCTTAATCGACAAATTATCCAATGCTGAGAAAGAACGCCTGATCAAAGCCAATACCCTCTATCGCGGCACTATTCAAGGCATTGAACATTCGTGGGTCCGTCTGACCAAAATGGGCAAATACTGGTCTGGAATGTTCTGGGATGGTCAAGAAGTCTTTATTATCGATTCGATGCAGGCCATGGCCTCGGCGCTCTCAGTAAAACCTTCTTCGGACAGCTCCACCCACGGCATCTATCGCTTATCCGACACCCGGGATTTAGGTGTCGCCACCTGTGGGCTGGGAACACCCGGCACGCCCGCCAAGCCCATGACGGACTATTCCGCTTTACTTGAGGAGTTAAAAGGATTTGTTCCGGCACAGGCTGCGGGAGCTTCATTTAATCTAGATATGGCCATCGTCTCAGACCCTCAATTTGCACAGATTCAACAGAATAATTTTGGGACATCCGCGGATGCGGCCGTACTTGCACGACTCAACGTCGTAGATGGCATTTTCTCAGAACAAGTCGGTGTGCAAATTAATTTGGTGGAAATTCGACACTTGCCACAGAACGGAGCATTAACGTCGTCAAACCCCAGTACGCTGCTCAATCAATTCGGCGACTTCACGAGTGGTTCAACATTTACACATCCGGGCATTGCCCATCTTTTTACAGGCCGTGATCTTAGTGGAAGCACCATCGGCATCGCTTTTTTAAGTTCTTTATGCAGCTCTAGATTTGGAGTTGGCGTTGATCAAATTCGCGGTGGCGGAACGGCGGGAGCCCTCGTCGTCGCCCATGAACTTGGCCATAATTTCGGCGCTCCCCATGACAATCAAGGCGGATCGGCATGTGCGAGCACGCCTGGCAACTTCCTGATGAATCCATCAATTAATGGCAGCGATCAATTTTCCCAATGCAGCTTGAATCAAATGCAACCCGTCGTTGATAGAGCAGCTTGCATTACCGTCATTGACTTATCCCTTCCAACGGTGGACATTACGTCACCACTCGATGGAGCATTCGTGATCGGAGGAGCCTCCGTGACGTTCGTCGGCACCGCCACAGATACACAGGATGGAAATCTGACGTCAGATCTTATCTGGCGATCGGATCGAGACGGCCAACTCGGTACAGGCGGAAGAGTGACGACGACGCTGACAATCGGCACACATCGTATCACAGCCTCTGTGACTGATAGTGACGGAGGGACCACGACCCAACGACTCACCATTGCCGTTTCAGGGAACAACCCCGGCGGCATTCTCTTCGAGTCTCCCTTTAAAGGAGGCACGAATCAATTCACCTTTGTCGATGATCCATTTCGCAATACCAATCAACCCAATTTTGCAAGTGGCGCACATGCCCCTGGGCAAGGCTTTTCAGGCGGGGCTCTCCGTGTTCAACTCGGGGGAATAAATAATTCGACCATTCGAAACATGTCAGGCGGCTGGACACGCACGTTCACGTTGCCAGTTGAGAGCAATGTGACTGCATTATTCCGGTATAAGCTGACCCAAACATCCGAATATGAAAGCGACGAAATTAGTCAAGCGCTTATATCCATTGACGGTCAACTGATCGGAGACGGTTCCAATGATTTTCTGGCTCGTCTTGCTGGAAATGGTAACGGTGGAGGCGAACAATCAACCGACTGGGTGCCCGTCGCGGTTTCAGTCGGCACATTAGCAGCCGGCTCTCATACGATCACTATCGGCGGATTCAACAACAAAAAAACCTTTAATAATGAAATAACCGAAGTGTTGATCGACGACGTCATTGTCCGTCGTCGCACATCTTCAGGTCCACCTCCACCGCCGCCGCCTCCACCGCCGCCGGGACAACCCATTTTGAACGCCTCGTTCGATGCGGGCCCCAACGGCTTCACCTATATGGATGACACGTTCCGAAATACGAGTCAACCAAATTTTGCAAGAGGTGGTCATGTTCCTAACTTAGGATTTGCCGGTGGAGGGCTTCGAGTTCTTTTGGGTGGACTGAACAATGCCGACATCCTGAATATGTCCGGCGGATGGCGGCGAACCTTCACGGTGCCGACTGCTCAGCCAGTCACCATATCCTTACGCTATCGAATGGGACAAGCCAGCAACTATGAGCCGGATGAATTCAGCGAAACCCTGCTCTCGATCGATAACCGCTTAGTCGGCCAAGGGGGAAGTCAGGTCCTCGCTCGACTGACCGGAGATGGAAACGGAGGCACCAATCAAGTGACGGGGTGGGTATCCGTAACCCTCAACGTCGGCACACTTTCTGCCGGCCCTCACACCATTACCATCGGTGGATTCAACAACAAAAAAACCTTTAACGACGAAATTACTCAAGTCTTAATCGATGATGTCGTCATTCGATGACAGGACAAGAAAATGAGATGAGACACATGCATTTCTCTGTAAAACTCGGTTCACTGACACTCATTGGCATTCTCCTTGGGATCTTCGCCCTTCCAGAAGAAGGCTCTACGCATGGCACCATGGTCGTCCCGCCAAGCCGCGTGCACGAATGCCGTTTTAACGGAAACCCTGAAAATCATCAAGATCCAGCTTGCCGGGCCGCGGTCGCGCGAGGCGGGACGCAACCCATGTACGACTGGAACGGAGTCCGGCAAGGAAACGCGGACAGACAGCATGAGGCCCTCATTCCCGACGGGCAACAATGCAGCGGAGGCAACCCCACGTTTCGTGGCCTTGATCTCCTCCGGTCCGATTGGCGAACCACGCCCATCGCTCCAGACGCCAATGGACAGTTCGAATTCGTGTACAACGCCACAGCCCCCCATGCCACCAAAGACATGATCTTCTATGTCACGCCACAGGGCTATGACCCAACAGAACCCATTCGATGGGGTGAATTGGAAGAATTTTGCCGTCTCGGTCAAGTGCCACTCGTAACTATCCCAGGGGGCGGCCGAGGGTATCGCATGCAATGCAAGCTACCGCAACGTACCGGCAAACATGTCATCTTTCACATCTGGCAACGTTCGGATAGTCCAGAGGCGTTTTATTCATGCAACGATGTTGAGTTTAAGGGTGGAATTGTCCAAGGCAATTTTCGAGAGATCGGCAAGGTCACAGCCATGGAAGACTTGCCAGCCGGAACCACAATAACTTTCCGCCTGTTTCAACAACCAACCGGAGATGTGGAGCAGATCCGACTCGTACTCGACGAGGGAGAAGGCGGACGTGCATTGTGGCCTTTTCTCTTAGCCCAAAAGGTCAATGCCGACTCCCAATTTATTCGAATCGGCACCCTCACTGCTGACGGTCGCATCGAACCAACACGTACTCCCAATGGCAATCGTGTGTTCACGAAAGCTTCTCAGCCACAAAGTTTTGCCATCGACAAAGAAGTGCCAAGTGATGGACCTGATGGCAATCCTGACGGTGGGCCTGATGATAACCCTGATGGCGGACCAGATGGTGGGCCCGATGGCAACGATCCTCCCACGCACATGACCTATCCTGAAGGAATTGGGAATTATCAGCCGGGAACCGTGGTGAAAGGCACAAACGGAAAGCTGTATCAATGTCGCCCTTTTCCTTTTTCAGGTTGGTGTAATCAAGCGCCGTTGTATTATGCACCTGGGACCGGACTGGCTTGGGAGCAAGCTTGGCGCCTGGCTCGCTAATCTGGGATGTCTCGATTGATAGAAATGTAAACGGAAAAAAGACCATCATGCGGAAAAAGTCACATCCGGAATGCGAACGACCGCCATAAGGCCTAACATCCTCCCAAGAACAGAGGATCGAGCAGTCACGTGACCGGGAAGAAAATCAAGAATATTCCGTGAACCGGAAAGAACAGGAATCAACGGGAAGGGATCGGACGGTCTTAGCTATCCACACTATACTCGTCTTTATAACTATTTTTCATACCTGCAAAAACGAATAAGACATACCGTCATTAACGTCGCGTTCTCACTACCGTGGATGGACTCAAAGACTTCCTCTCCTTCTTCGCGATACGTCTTCACGTTCTCTTGACAACTTCCTGCGACCGCTGTCTACCCTCAAACGACTCACATGTATTCCTATACTGTTGTCCGACGTATCATCACAATTGTCAGGAGGTCTTCATGCATAATTATTCTCACTTTTCAATGGCCGTCACGCTGGCTGTCGTTGCTACATGTATCAATGTGACATCGACCCACGCGCAGGAAACCGATATCACACAAACACCGAATGCCGTGAATGCCGGCATCCAGAAATCATTACAAGATCAAATTGGTGCGGGCAGAGGCGATCTGAATACCCCGAACTCTTCACTCTATATCATAAACCGTGATCCCTTCCGGTCGATTCGCCGCGGACGCAACCTCTTTCAACGCAAATTCACCGTCGCACAAGGATTCGGCCCTCGAACAGGAGACGGACGAGGTGATATCGAAGCCGATGGATCGATCGGTGCGGGACTTGCCGACAGTTGCGCAGCCTGTCATGGACGCCCGAAAGGATCGGCGGGATTCGGCAGCGACGTGTTCACACGCCCAGATAGCCGCGACGCTCCGCACTTGTTTGGGCTTGGAATTGTTGAAATGCTGGCAGACGAAATTACTCAGGAACTCCGTGCCATCAAAAATGCGGCAAGTGAACGTGCTCAAAAAACTGGGCGAAATATTCGCGCAAGACTTCAGAGCAAAGGTATAGCGTATGGATTCATCAGAGCGCTTCCCGATGGATCGGTCGACACATCACAAGTCAAAGGCATCAACGCCGACTTGCGAGTGCGTCCGTTCTTTCATCAGGGTGGAACCATTTCCATTCGCGAATTCGTCGTGGGAGCGTTCAATGCGGAGATGGGACTGGAAGCTTTTGACTCAGATCTTGCCAAAGCCGCTTCAGGCGGAAAAATTACCACACCGGCGGGAATGGTCCTGGATGGTTCACTTGACACAATCGAAGCGCCTCCAGTCACAAGCGAAAGCGATGACTCGGACCTGGACGGCGTCGCCAATGAAATCCCAGTGAGCCTAGTCGATCATATGGAATTTTATTTATTGAACTATTTTAAACCGGCTATTCACAGGGAAAATGCGCGTGTTCGTATAGGCAAGGCCATTTTCCGGAAAATTCAATGCACCGGTTGCCACTTACCTTCATTGGTCATTGAACGCGATAGACGAGTTGCAGACGTCGAAACGACATACAACAATCGAAAAGGGGGCTTCAATCGGCTGTATGCCGTTGCAACGCCGCTTGTCCAGCCTGATCCGAATTCAGGGAATCCTCCCGTAAAAAAGCCTCAAGGTAAACGATTCATCGTCAAGAATATTTATGCTGATTTTAAACGGCATAATCTTGGACCAAACTTCTGGGAGCGAAACTTTGATGGAACCATGACGAAGGAGTTTATGACGGAACCCTTATGGGGAGTCGGATCAACCGCACCCTATGGGCATGACGGCCGGAGCATTAACCTGTGGTCGGTCATTATGCGCCATGGCGGGGAAGCTCAAGCATCACGCAATCGCTTTGCTCGTCTTTCTGCAGCACAGCAGGCCCTTCTGCTGGAATTTTTACAATCTCTCGTCCTCTTCCCGCCGGATGACACAGCCTCCAATCTGAACCCCGGAAACCCAGGGGCAGTCAATTACCCGCAAAACGGTCATGGTAATATTGCCCTTCCGAAGCTCTTTAATGATCCATCTGATCTTGAGTAATAAAGAGACGGAGCAAAAACGCCAATATCCTGACGGCAGGCTCGATCAAGCCTGTCGTCGGGCCGGAGGTGACTTCGGGCTACAATTTTTCAGAAACCGGACCCCAAAATCGTGCATGTCCTTCGTGTCCCCTTTCTCCTCATTATCTTATCCTTTCATCAACCAATACCTCACAACTGACCTGCTGAGTAGATTTTGAACGCGCCTTACGATACAGTTTCCAAGCTTGCTAAGAACAATTTTGTCTTAGGGCAACCGAGGTGTTTGACCGAAAGAGAAAAGAGACGACAGATGACGCATGTGAGACGACAAGAACGTTGTTGTTCTTCGACATCGGGTAAGATAAGGAGAGAGCATGTTTCTGACTAACATCGAAGATGTCCCAGGGAAAACCATCACTGTCTGCCACGGAATCGTTTCAGGCAGCACCGTGAGAGCGAAACATGTCGGGCGGGATATCATGGCCAGCTTCAAGAACATTTTTGGCGGGGAACTCAAAGGCTACACGGAACTCTTAGGCGAATCTCGCGAACAGGCCATTGACCGTATGAAAGGTCAAGCCCAACAAATGGGAGCTAATGCCATCGTGAATGTACGCTTCTCTACATCTTCGGTAGCAGCCGGAGCGGCAGAAATTTACGTGTATGGAACAGCAGTGACAGTGGAATAGCCTATAGCCGCTCCCATTAATTTCTGACGTCTGCCGTGTTGCACCACGCTGTGCTAGTGGGAATTGTTGACGGGTATTTTAGAGTATGGAAAATCTTGCAATAGTCGCCGTGTTCATAGCTCTCGGATATTTTTTCGGGCGAATGGCGGAAAGTCGGCATTATCAGTCCATTCACGAACGTGAACAGGCCTTTCTTCATTTACCGACGACTTCGAGTAAAAAGCCACTCGGTCATATCGGACCGATAACCCAGGCGCGGCTCGTTCAGGGTAATGTGGTCATTTCCGTCGATTACTTCAAACGTTTTCTCGCCACACTTCGAAATATCTTTGGCGGTACCATACAAGCCTATGAAACCCTCTTAGATCGCGCCAGACGAGAGGCGGTGTTACGCCTCAAAGAGAGTTGTCCGGATGCCGATCAAATCATTAATCTACGTCTTGAAACATCCTCTATATCCAAGGGTGACACTGAACGAATCGGATCAGTCGAGGTCTTAGCTTACGGTACCGCAATTTATTCTCAACAAAACACTTCACAGGCCGCTCCTCAGTGAAGTATCAGTCCTCCTTACCAGAACACAACGACAACGTCTCTCATCAACATCCGGTTCGCGAATTTGCGTTACTGATGCTCGGCGTCATCGGCTTTATCCTGTTGAGTTTTTGGATACTCGGATTTTTCGTAGACCTTGCCGTAGACTCAATTTCCCCAAAAGACGAAGCCGAATTGTTTGCAGAAATCGATATTGACTGGGACTTTGGGGAGAAATCTTCAATACAAAAACAAACAAGAGTGCAACAGATCCTCGATGCGTTACGTCTTTGCCATGATATTCCATTCGCCACCCCAGTGACAGTCGTCGAATCAAAAGATATCAATGCCATGGCTCTTCCGGGAGGACGAATCGTGGTTTTCTCCGGCTTGCTCGATAGCATCAAATCATCAAACGGATTGGCCTTCGTACTAGCCCACGAACTAGGGCACTTCAAAAATCGAGACCATTTACGCTCAATAGGACGAGGAATCGTTTTGGCCGCACTTTCTACTCTGTTAACGGGAGCCAATTCAAGCATCTCCCAAATGCTGACCTCGACTATGACACTGGGTCAGGCCAAATACTCACAAAGCCGGGAGAGTAAGGCTGACGAAACGGCTTTACAGATTCTGAACTGTCACTATGGTCATGTCGGAGGAGCGACTGAACTGTTTGAAGCGTTACAGGAGCAGGAGGGAGCGTGGAACTTTGGAATGTTGCATTACTTTGACACTCATCCCGAACTACAAAACCGAATCAATGCGATATATCACTTGAGTAAAGAAAGAGACTATCAAGTAGGCAAAACACAATCTTTAGATAATAGCGTCTCCTTCTAACACACTGGATAAGGGCGTAAATAACTCTCCCCGATACATACTATCCAATTCAACTCGGCCAATGTGTGGCACGTTTTGTTGATGGCGACTCTCGATTGTAAATGTTGCCATCTTTCCCATTTTCTTCATCAAATAATGGGCTAATTCCACTCGTGATATGGCACACGTCGCCGAAAGATGACGAATGCCGGTTTCGCTACTGTCGGCCAGTGCCATGACACGCTGAGCCAATTCAGAGATCCACACGGTGGATCGAAACTCATCCTCAATAATCGTGATAGGTAAATTTTGCTGACTTCGATACCGCAGCCAATCCCAATGGCCTGTTCGGCCATCAAGCGAAGCCCCAATTCCGAGACCAGCCCGAATCACCAATGACTCCGATTGTTGCAACACGCATCGTTCCGCTTCCACTCTTGTCCGACCATAGACACTAATCGGACATGGGGTCGACTCTTCATGATATACCCCATCACCACCAAAAACATGATCTGATGAAACATAGACCAACCGCGTGTGCTCAGGTAAGGCTGCCACGACACGTTTAACTTGCTGAACATTAATTTCATAGGCCCACTCAGGGTTCAACTCACACTTTGTTACGTCGCATACCGCATGACAGTACAGCAAGAGACCTGGTTGAATTTGATGGAAAATGCCTTCAATCCAATGGGTATCGTCCAATTTCAGGGAAGGCCAATGACAAACCGACTTCGCACGGTTTCCTGGAGAGATGAACGGACGTATCGAGCCGGGAAACAAGGTAGCTAAATGATACCCCAACATTGAGCTAGCACCAAAAAGAAGCGTCGGACCAATCATAGATCCATTATCCAAAATTCGAGGGACCAGACAGTGTCAACATAGCTTTTACCCTATTCGTAAGCAAACATTTAAACATCTTCATCAATCGCTCTTAAACAGTCATCTCTCGGCCCAGGCTGTGTAAAACTTCTCTATCGCATCATTAGCAACGCGATAGTCAACGCTCCAACCCATCTTCTCTTTAGGTGTTGGTTGAGACGAGCTTTTCCGGTTGGAGTCACCATGAGCCATTCTGACGCCTTACACGTGGCACTCCTGAACCC
>BQIV01000016.1 GCA_021604005.1 Nitrospirales bacterium
CGGGCTTGTTTGAGCGCAGCGAGTTAGCCCGCCCCACCAACCGGGGTTCAGCTCATCCGATGAGCCTGGCCTGGGCGTTCATGGTTTTGGGTCCTTTTGCCGAAACACAAGGGCCTCGGCCGCCGGGACGAACCCCGGCAGGGAGTCAAAACTGAGACGACAAAGAACATAGGCAATGAACGGTGAAGTGAGCCGTGGGCTCGAGCAACATGTCCTCTGACGCAATCGTATTCCCAAAGACTCTTGGGGAACCACATAGCTTCCAGCCGAATCATCCCCACTCACACAACGCGAGGACACACTTCGTACTGACGGAAGGGCATGGCACAGCTATACGCCTTAATGAAAAGTTAAAAAACTATAGTGGATTGGATTATGGCGAAACCACGTAACTATCAGCCGAATGTACATGATGTACGCAGCGCAAAAACACTCGTCGTGCAAACGAACGTCTACTGAAGCGGCTATAACGTCTATGCCCTTGACGCATTGGGCACTGTGTTGAACGTCATCATGGGTCGTCTAGAACTTATTCGGATTCGCTAGAGTATCAATGATAATACAAACCCCTATCAAGCCCACCAGAAGGGCAAATGCCTGGCTGAGTGTTCGTTCTTTCATTTTTTTGGATACGTGCGTCCCTAGCATCATTCCAAGTATACTGCCAAGAATCACCAAGCCCGTGAGTTGAATTTGAATGTGATTCACGTCAAGGTGTCCGACAATCCCACCGATTGATGTCAACGCAATAATGAAGAACGATGTTCCCACAGCGGTCCATATGGGAAATCCTAAGATGAACATGAGCGCGGGAACAATGACAAAGCCCCCACCGATACCAAAAAATCCCGTAAGGATTCCAACGCCGAAACCAATAATGATTGCTTTGATTGCGCAATTCCCTGAAAAGTGTTGAGCGCAATCCAACTTGCTGTGCTGATCGGTCTTCAGAGCGCGTGTTTGCAACGTCCAGAGGCTAATGAGGAGCAAAAGGAATCCAAACAGCATCAGGATGATATCTGGCGGGACAAGTTTATGACCTTGGGCACCCAACCATGCGCCAACTATTCCTGTGCTGCTAAAGACCACAGCTGCTCGTTTCTTTACTTTCCCGTGCCGACTTTGCTGCCATGCACCAAAGGCTGCAGAGTAGCCGACCACAAGCAGAGACATGGCGGTTGCATGCTGAACGGGAATACCGACGACATAGACTAAGAGAGGGATCGCAATGAGTGATCCTCCACCCCCAGTAGCTCCCATAAGCAGCCCAATAATCCCTCCGGAAAACACCGCCAGAATTGTTTGAGTGATCATCAAATGCTCACGCTCGACAGTTCACCGATAGGCGAAGGCCAGGGAAGAGAAACACTGGAGGGATTTACACTGCGTAGGTCACTATTCAAGCGATTGACTCGTTGTTAACGGAATGACAGAAAAACCTATAGCAGTATTGCATCGTATTCTCAAATGTTTCAGTGTTTCCGGTTGATGCTCGCGGCTGGGAACGCTTTGAACTCTGCAATCTCGTGCTATAATCAGGCTGTTCACGTATGAGTATCTGTGTAGAGATTTATGACAAACATCGTTGCATCCGTCATACATGCTTCTTCAAATCTATGACAAGCCCATCATTAACACAAGAGACGCATCTCGAGAAAAAACAGCCGATAGCCATGATTATCCGCATGTTAAATCGCACCTACCCTGATACCACGCTTGCCCTGAATTTCACGAATCCACTCGAGTTGTTGATTGCCCTCATCCTTGCGGCACAATGCACGGATATCTTAGTTAATCAGGTCACTGCTCCATTGTTTGAAAAATATCGAACGGCGTAAGACTGGGTAGGTGTGGACGCGGGCACACTTGAGAACGAAATACGTCAGGTGACGTTTTACCGGAACACCAAGCCGATCCAAAAGTGTTGCGGTAAACCTGTTACATGCTTTGAAGGTCCGGTTCTGTCATCTGCTTCAAACCCATGGACGAACCATCTGTCTAGCGAGAAAACCAAAGTGCGACGAATGTCCCATTCACCAATATTGTCCTTACCCAACCCATGGACTCTCTGCATGAAAAAGGAAGGCACGTACTCGTACAAAAGCCTAACGCTCGAATCTCTATATATTCCAAGTCGTCACGGGGTACAATGCTGCCAATCATGAATATGTTCTCCACTTTAAATAAACAATCCAACGAATCCTCTGTAACGAGTCAATCGCAAAGACTTACCGGTGAAGTTGAGAAACTCCAAACTCGCCTCTGTCGACGGGTGGGGCAAGCGATGACTGACTACAGCATGATCGATGATGGCGACAAGGTCATGGTTTGTCTGTCTGGGGGAAAGGACAGTTATGGCTTGCTGGACATTCTTCTGGCTATCCGTCCACGAGCGCCGATTCGGTTCGAGATTGTGGCAGTCAATCTTGATCAAAAACAGCCAGGATTTCCAGTGGATGTCCTGCCTAACTATCTGACTCAACTGGGCGTGCCGTTCCATATCGAAGAACGCGACACCTATTCGGTGGTCAAAGAACTGATCCCGGAAGGCCAAACCACATGCTCGCTCTGTTCACGCCTGAGACGAGGCCATCTGTATCGGGTCGCCTCAGAGCTAGGAGCCACGAAGATCGCGCTCGGCCATCATCGAGACGATCTGATCGAAACACTCATCTTAAACATCTTGTTTGGTGGAAAGATGCGAACCATGCCGCCCAAATTGCTTTCAGATGACGGTCAACATGTGGTGATTCGACCACTGGTGAATGTGGAAGAACGAGATTTGGCGCGCTATGCCGAGCTTCGCGCCTTCCCGCTTATCCCATGTGACTTATGTGGTTCTCAAGAAAACTTGAAACGCAAAGAAGTAAAGCGGTTGTTGAATGAATGGGAAGAGCGATTCCCTGGGTGCAAAGACCGGATTTTCGGGTCGCTCTCGAACGTCCTCCCCGAACATCTCCTGGATCACAAACTATTCGACTTTTCAGCTCTACGCAAGAAAGAGGAACAGGGTGAACAGCATGACTCAGGCGTAGAGAAGCTCGACCCAAACCTGCGCGAACCTCTTACACTTCCACGCCCTTCAACTACTCGTTGAATCAAGCAACGTTTCATCCGGTTCGAATGGACATGTCTTGTCAAGTATGTAGTAGACCGGACAGAATCCCGTGAACCCACTCTGGAAAAGTGTAACGCCTAACAAGCCAGGCACGAGCAACCATGTAGGATCAACGGCATATCCCAACCAAGTACCGATGGTAAGTAACGCCCCGGCGATTCCATCGTGAAGACGTCGCTTTTTGTTCGTCATGGTGTTCTCCTTTTCTAAAGAATTTTCCTGCTTCATTCAAATGTTTCTAGGCCTCCTTGTCAAATGGTAGGTCTATTTAGAGGACTTCAGAACAACGGCATATCGGTGTGTGGAAAGAACTCGTATGTCGAACCAGCGTATTCGCTAGAAGCCCTCAACGCAATTACCACGAGGCATAGATTGACAAAATTACAAGGTGAGGCTCACACTATTGATAACTTATATATTAGCTAATACTTCGTTTCCACTTTATCCTTGGGCTTCATAAATTAAAAATTACTCCTCCCCGGTAAAAGGTAAAGCACTGTACCAGCAAGGCTCATTCTCTTTTTGGGATAGAGCGGGCTGTGGTATGGTGCTTTTTCGCTGTCAATGAAAGCTTAAGATTGCAAGGACTTGTTCAAAACAGGTCAGATTGCAAGAGAGTGAATCAGTCAGGGAAGAGTGAGAGCATCACAATCAACGTTGTTGAGATGGACCAAAACGATTCAGCAGCTCACGAGGCGGAAGATCGACTCCGCATATTAGCCCATCGTGCCCCAGTATTGATTCGGATGTCAGGGAACGATGGGCTGTGCACATTCGTTAATCAGCACTGGCTAGACTTTACCGGACGATCCATAGAACAGGAGTTAGTGAATGGGTGGATGGAAGGTGTTCATCCTGAGGATAAACGTACCAGCCTCGATGTTTACCAGTCAGCAGTCAAAATTCGACATCCTTATAACATGGAATATCGCCTCAGGCGCGCCAATGGCGAGTATCGTTGGGTGTTAGATGCTGGAATCCCGTGGTTTAAAGCTGATGAGACTGTTGGTGGATATGTGAGCTCTGCCATAGATATTAACGAGCGCAAGGAAGAGGAGAGCCAGTTACAGCAAGCCTACAGAGAACTCGAACGCCTGTGTGACGAACAAACCGCAGAGCTGACAAAAGTTAATGATAGTCAACAAGAATGGATCGTTCAACGAGAGCGCGCAGAACAGATTCTTCAGCTGATCTCTGAGGGAACGACCTCTACGATTGGCCCAGCTTTCTTCCACTCTCTCGTGGAACACCTCGCTCGTGCTTTAGATGCTCGCTATGCATTTGTGTCAGAGCTGATAGAGGGCGGTTCCCGCGTGCGCACCCTCGCGTTCTGGACCCCAGACGGTATTATCCCAAACATTGAATTCGATCTCGCGAAGACGCCCTGCGAAATGGTCTTAAAAGGAAAAATCTGCCATTTTCCAGAAAGCGTGCGATCCCTCTTCCCAAATGACAAATGGCTGATCAAATTAGACGTGGAAAGCTATTTGGCGATACCTATGACCGATCCGTCGGATAAGGTCATAGGACATCTCGCTGTGCTCGATACTGTCCCAATGCCTGTTGAACCTCATTCTTTACCTGTGTTGAAGACCTTCGCAGCACGAGCCACGGCGGAACTCCAACGGCAGTCCTCAGAGATGGCCATACTCGCGGTCAAGGAACAACTTGAGGACATCTTGGCTTCTGCCATGGACGGTATCATCACCGTGGATGACAAACAGAAGGTCACCGTGTTTAACCAGGCAGCCGAGGATATGTTCCAGTGTTCCGCGAAGGATGCCTTAGGGCAACCGCTTGCTCGATTTATCCCCGAACGATTCCGTCTTGTCCTCCAAGAGCATATCGAGGGTTTTGAACCATCGAACATGCCTCGCTCCCAGATACCACAGCTATTAACGGTCTATGGCACTCGTGTCGATGGCAAGGAAATACCTCTGGAGGCATCTATCTCACAGGTTAATGTAGGAGGGAAACAGTTGTTTACGGTTATCCTTCGTGACATTACTGAGCGATATCGTGCAAAGGCCAAAATCAGCAAGTTGCAACGGACGACGAGATACCTCCAAGACGAAATTAACACTCAGCATGATTTCCAGAACATGGTTGGCCGTTCTCCAACTATGAAAAAAGTCTTTAAACACGTGCAGTCCGTCGCCCCCACCGATACCCTGGCATTGGTCACCGGCGAAACGGGAACCGGCAAGGAGTTACTGACTCGCGCCATCCACAATTTGAGCCATCGCAAGAAAGAGATGTTCATCAAGGTCAACTGTGCGGCCATTCCTGCAGGGCTCATCGAAAGCGAACTCTTTGGTCATGAAAAAGGGGCCTTTACCGGAGCCGTGTCGCGTCATATCGGCCGGTTTGAGCTCGCGCATAAGGGGACGCTGTTTCTTGACGAGATTGGTGAGTTGCCTTTGGATCTCCAGGGGAAACTTCTCCGGGTTCTGGAAGAGGGAGAATTTGAACGGGTCGGCGGGACGCGGACGGTAAAAGTCAATGTGCGCGTGATCGCCGCCACCAATCGAGTCTTAACACACGCGGTACAGCAGGGACTGTTCCGACCCGATTTGTTCTACCGCCTAAACGTCTTTACCCTCCACATCCCTCCCCTGCGAGAGCGGAAAGAAGACATTCCTTTGTTGGCCAAGTTTTTTCTGCAGAAATATACCACGAAGCTTGGAAAATCGATCACGAGAATTCCCGAATCCGTGATGGCGAGTCTCATCGAGTATCACTGGCCCGGGAATGTGCGAGAACTCGCGCATGTGCTTGAACGGGCTGTGCTCATAAGTGAAAGGGCTCAGCTGGTGAGCGTCGAAGGCTTACACCCAGCAGCCAAGGGGCCGCAAGCCGTTCCTTTCCCCACACTCGAAGCTGTCGAACGAGATCATATCCTTAAGGCGTTAGAAGCCACCAATTGGCGCATCAGTGGCCCCAAGGGTGCGGCCAAACTCCTAGGCCTGAAACGGACCACGCTAGATTCCAAAATAGAAAAGTTGGACATTCAAAGAGATCCATAACTTTTTCCACTATATCGGCATATTGCCGACATAGCGGAAAAATATCCAAGCTCCCCTCCTTCCTCTCATACATTCAATTCCGTCTCAAACCCCAATGATCACGGCCCTTCGAGAGGCTTCTCTAGGGGCAGTGTGCCTTGGGCACTTGCCTTGCACATAGCCCTCCTCATGTTGCGGCTCACGACACTCCATGAGGGTCCCAGCACCGTGACCATCAAAATTGAAGGGTGCATCGATGCTGAAGGCGCGCGTCTCTTGGAAAAAGAATGTCGCAAACATCTTCGCCACCAGCAAAGCATCAGCCTTGATTGTACTTCCGTCACGTTTGTCGATCAGGTTGGAAAGGAGGCGCTGCAACGCTTAGCGAGAGACAACGTACAGATTCTTAACTGTTCGGAGTTCATCGAAGAGTTGCTCCGTGAATAAAGACTGAGGTGGCACCTGTGGTCGTGAGACCAAATTCTGTGCGCCGAATGGCGATAAGACAACCGGCGCGATGAGGGCCCTGCGTTTGATCCTAGATTTTCCGGGCTTTAAGGGGCAACTCATCGGCTCTTGCACGGAGTTATTCATGTGGGGTTTCCACACCCGCGGTTTATAGGAGGGAGGTGTCTATGGTTCAAACAACATAAATAAAGGTACATGCAGAACGAGAATTACCCTCAGATCGGAGCGCCCTCCCGATTCTGATGGAACCTAGGAGAAACACTGCAGGGCATAATCCATAGCTTGAATAAAGGAGATACATCATGCGTTCACAATCATTCGTTCGACCCTTACTGACACTACTCGGAGTGGCCGGATGCCTCGTTTTCCTATTCGGCATCATGGCGGCTCCCTCCATTGCCAAAAGTAAAGGAGACCGCGTCTATACCTTTAATGACAAAGACGAACTCCTTCAACCCTTGGATTGGGACGTGCCCTCGGATTGGCGGGAATGGGTGTATGTCGGGACGCCCCTGACCCCGAATGAATTGAATAATGGGAAAGCTTCATTTCCTGAATTTCATTCTGTGTACATTCACCCAGATCATTACAAGGTGTGGAAAAAGACCGGCGCCTGGCCAGATGGCACGATTCTGATTAAAGAAATGACGAGTGTTGGCTCCAAGCAAGCGGTGAGTGGACAAGGCTATTTTATGGGAGAGTATTTAGGGTTAGAAGCCACGATCAAAGATTCGAAGCGATTTAAAGATGAACCAGGCTACTGGGCCTATTTCAGTTGGACAGATGAAAAAGGGGGGCCTCGGAAGAAGACAACGAAAGCCGAGCCGGCTGGCAAATGTAACATCTGTCACCAGGCGTTTGCCAAGGATGATTGGGTCTTCACGCAGTATTACCCAGTTCTCCGGGCAGCCAAACCCGGTCGAGGGAAGTAGAGTGAAGGGAAAGAGCCCAGATACGGAAAGTGAATACAAAAATTTTTCATCATGAAGGAGAAGTGTTATGAATAAATTTTTCACAGCAACCTGTCTTGGTATTGCTCTCCTAGCTGGAGGAACAGTCTGGGGCCAAGACGGAATCGCCACCACTCATCGGGACTCCATCCAAAAAGCGATGGGAAAACATATCGACGACCTAGTCGAATTAAATGGCAACGGGAAGTATCCGATATTTGATCCAGAATCTCGGTCCCTGCTGCAACTGAAGTTTAAAAAATTTCATGATTCCGTGGAAATCAAAGGGAGGGAAAATTCGTATTTTGTGAGCTGTGCCGATTTTGTTGCTGAGGATGGCACGCTCTATGATCTCGACTTTTTCGTCTCGAAAAACTATGGCGTCGTCTCTGCGCTTGTGCATTCAAAGAACGGTGTGCATTCAGAGTATGACATTCATTAAGGGGATAGCAGGTAGAAGAGCATGGTTGTTTTCTTGAAAAGTGCATTAGTGAATGACATTTCACGTAACCGAAGTTGCTGAAACTGAACATCATCAAGTTTGCGATTTTTCACCATGAGGCTCCGCGAACTACGTGGGGCCTCAGTTCTCTTCCCAGCAATCCTTCGTTTAAGTGCGATGTATGCCAGCTGGGGCTCTTGGGCATAGACTGAGACCATCGTTGAACATCGTAAAGGGAGGCCACACGTCATTCGACAGAGTGGGGACTACATGTTTAGGGAGTAAACTTATGAATACATCTGATCACAAATCAGGTCATCGTACTGACCAGAATATAAGGCCTTTATTTATCTTCAGAATCATGCCGTTGCTCGGCAACAGCACCGTGCGATCGAAGCGGCTAATAACGGCAAGTCTCTTTAGCTTGATTATCGGATTCACCGGACTGGTAATGAATGCTCATGCAGCAGACGGGCGTTTCCTTTACATCGAGAGTAATCATATAGCCGAAGGGCAAAACTCCATCCTTGCTTATGAAAGACAGGCGGATGGCAAGGTGAGGCTATTACCAGGCAGTCCATTTCTCACAGGAGGAACAGGCATAAACAACGATACGCATGGGAAGCTTGGGCCAGATGATAATGATACCCCAATTGCGTTAAGTGAAGATGGGCGGTTCTTATTCGCGGTGAATACTCATAGCAATACCATTGCGGTGTTTAACATATTGGACGATGGCTCACTTCATCATGTGAAAGGATCGCCGTTTCCTTCGAGAGGTATCGGCCCGAATAGTCTGTCCGTCTCAGAGAATGTTCTACTCGTTTCCAATCGAAACGGCGATTACCATCAATTGGATAAGCTGCGCGGCGCGGCAAAAGCTAATTATGTTTCGTTCCGCGTGAATGACGATGGAAGTCTCACGTTTCTATCGGCAATAGACGTTGAAGGTGGTCATAAGCCGACACAGGTGTTTTTCTCAACCCCTCACAAGAGGATCGCGTTCGGGAACGATTTTCAGGTTGACGCTGATTTTGACGGAGATGGGAAACGCTCATGGCTCGCTGACCATGAACAAAAGTCCAGGGTCAATTGCATGCCTTTAAACTCGATGAACGTGGCCATCTCGTTGAGACCGATCGGGTGACGTTACCTGAAACAGACCCAGGCCATTTATACGAAGGGTCACCTGGCGTACCGTCGCTTCCTTTGGGGATATGGGACCACCCGAAAAAAAATTTTCTCTATGTCGGATTTGTCACCCGCAATGAATTAGGCGTCTACCGGTATACCCACGAAGGGAAATTGACATTTCTTACCTCGGTTCCTAACGGTGGACAAGACATTTGCTGGCTTCTTGCGAATAGGGCTGGCACGCGTCTTTATGCGGTGAATAACCTAAATCGGAAGGAAGCCAAGGACAAAGCGGGCTCCATTTCAATCTATGACATTTCAGGAGAGAAGGCAGAGCGTCCGGTGGAAATTGGCCGTGTGCAGACGCCCTTCCCTGGCGAGAGTTTCATTAACAATCGCATGTTTTCCCAACCCGGGAGCACGCCCTTTCAAATGGACTTAGACCCGGAAGAGAAGTTCTTCTACGTCATTAATCAACGTATCAATCAGATGCCTGAGAACAAGAGCACTGAAGGTAATTTTTTGCACATTTTCAAAGTCGAGAAGTCAGGATTGCTGACGCTACTTGATTCACGGGATTTGAGAAAGGACGGGGTTCCTAGCAAGTCACGTCCTCAGGGTGTGATCACACTCGATCGGTAACGGTGTGGTATCCGAGACAAAATAGTAGATCTGCAAGAGGAGGCGTCCAAGCCGAGATACATTTGGCGTAATCAGGCCTTGCCAAGGTCGAGAGAGTGAAGGCCAATGATCGTGACGGTGCAGCGTGGGGAAGTTGAGGGATGAGTATGTTGAAGGCAAGGAAACTTTTCCAGATTACCTGCTGGCTTGCCAGTGGCGGTCATAAGTTCGTCGCACATTAGAAACGAGGAGGAAGCCAGTATGAACAGCATGAGAATGAGTTCTGTGCTAATGAGAATGATAGCGATTTTGATCTTGTTCGGACCTGTTAGTGTGTTCGCAGAAGATCCCGGTGATCCTGCTCGCGGTAAAACAGTTTTTAAACTCTGTTCCACATGTCATCAGGTGGGCGACACGGCCAAGAATGCCTTTGGCCCTGTCCTGAATAATGTCGTTGGTCGAAAGGCTGGCTCCTACCCCGGGTACAGCTATAGCCCCAGCCTGCAGGAAGCAAACAAAAAGGGGCTGACATGGACCGAGGACCTGATCTTTCAATGGCTGCACGGCCCATCTGATTTCGTGAAAGACTATCTCAAGAAACCAGATGCCGCCAGCAAAATGCCAATTATGGTGGCAGATCCTCAACAGCGCCGTGACGTGATTGCGTATCTTTCGACGCTTACGCATCAAAGCCCTCACCAAGACACCGCAGGGCATGATATGAGCATGATGCCCGCCGTCTCGAAGGATGAGAAAGATCCTGTCGATAAACTTCCAAGAGTGAAGCTCGAACTGGTTGATCCGCCATTTTTGCCCAAACATACTCAAACGACGAGCGATGAGCCAAAAGTGGTGGAGGTGGAATTAACGGTGATGGAAAAAAAGTGGGTCCTGGATGATGAGGGCACTGAAATTGTCGCCCTGACCTACAATGGATCGATCCCTGCTCCAGCCATTGTCGTTCATGAAGGTGATTATGTTGAATTAACCCTGAAGAATCCATCAACCAATATGATGGAACACAATATTGATCTTCATGCTGTCACGGGAAAATTAGGGGGAGCTGCTATTACCACCGTCACACCAGGGAATGAAGCCGTAATGCGATTTAAAGCGACCAAAACCGGCACATTCTTGTACCACTGTGCGCCTGAGGGAGTTATGACGCCTTATCATGTGACTCATGGTATGACCGGTGTCATCGTCGTTTTGCCGCGTCAGGGGCTGACAGACGATGAAGGGAAGCCTTTGAGCTATGATCGAGCATATTATATTGGAGAAAATGAATTTTATGTGCCACGCGATGCCAAGGGAAACTTTAAGCAATATAAGTTTTCAGGAGAAGATCTGAACGATTGGGTGGAGGCGATGCGTGGGCTGGTCCCATCTCATATTGTTTTTAACGGCCGTGTGGGTGCCTTAACAGGAAAGGGTGCCATGAAGGCTAAGGTTGGTGAGCGCGTGCTCTTCATCCATAGCCAGGGAAACAGAGCTACTCAGCCACATCTCATTGGCGGTCATGCTGACTATGTCTGGGAAACGGGTTCGTTTGCCTCTCCACCACTAAAGGACGTGCAGACCTGGTTTATTCGAGGAGGTGCTGCGGGAGCGGCATTGTACACCTTTAGACAGCCAGGGTTGTACGTGTACCTTAATCATAATTTGATAGAAGCGGTTGTGCTTGGCGCAGCCGGACATGTGATGGTGGAAGGGGAATGGGATCACGATTTATTAAAGAGCGTCTATCACGGACCTCTAAAGAAGTAAGTCGTGTGCGCCGCGGTAGTAAACGGCAAGCTTCACAAGATTGTGTAGATATGATAGTCGAGGCAGTCTGTTGATGTTTGAGGATACTGCTGTCTGTTGGGTAAATTCTAATTAAGGAGATTTTTATGAAATCCATCGCTATGCCTTTACTCCTCGCGTTGTTTGTCACCATGGGAATACTGGATGTGGCTTTCGCAGAAGAGAAGAAACCGTTTGCCCCGAATGTCAATATGGATACCGGCGCTATCAGCGTCCCTGAGGATTATTATCTGTGGCCAACATTGGGGACTTGGAGCCATAGCAAAGTTGATGATGAGGGTGCAGCGGTCATTCACGAGTATCATGTGGTCTACACGCAACCAGCAACGATCGAGTATTACAAAAAGAAACGGCGATTCCCTGACGGTGCCGTCCTCGTCAAGGAACTTCTCCATGCCGAGAGCATGTCCATGACGACGGGGCCTGTCGTTGGGCATGGTACAACTCTCAAAGGATTCTTTGTTCTCGTGCGGGATACGAAGGGACGTTTCAAGAGTTCAGCGTTATGGGGCGACGGTTGGGGCTGGTCGTTGTTCAATCCAGATGATCTCAAAAAAACCGTTTCGAAGAACTACAAAATTGATTGTATCCCGTGTCATACACCAGCCCTCGACCTGGCGCCCCGTAATGCTAAAAAAGATGATAAATGGATTTACACGCTTGGGTACCCTGTTTTTCGGGAGAAGTAACGTGACTTATCAAAATAGCAACCAGACCTACGTATAGATCTCAGAATTCAATGACTGAAAAAAACCGTGTTCTTGACCTTTCATATTGATGGAGCAGTAGAAAACATGAATCTCAAAAAGAGAATCCTCATGGCTGTAATAGTACTTGTTCCGAGTCTGGGTTATTCTAATGAATCATCCATTTCAGACGTGAAACGTGGCATCACACCTCATGGATATGTGTACCAACAGGACTTCATGCCCAAACAAACGCCTGAGATTGACTTGGAGAGGACCGCCATCTTTATCACCGATCCACAGAACGACTTCCTATCCGAAGGGGGTGGGGCGTGGGGGCTGGTCGGGGAGCAGGTCGTGTCGAGTAAGGTCGTGGAGCATCAAGTCCAGCTGCGTGAAACAGCAAAAGCCGTGGGAATTCCCGTTTTCTACTCACCCCACATGTATACGAAGATGGACTATAAAAATTGGAAGAGCCTGAATGCGATCGACAAGCTCATGTTCCAGCAAAAGATGTTCATTAAGGGCACGTGGGGGCACGAGTTTCATCCCAAGCTCAAGCCCGATGACAACACGATCGTCATGAATCCACACAAGGGACGAGCAACTTCTGGGCTGGTGACGCTGTGATTCAATTGCGGGAATACGGCATTGAGACGATCATCATGGCAGGGATGTCCGCAAATTTGTGCGTGGAGTCGCATACCAGAGATGCCATTGAAAATGGTTTTGATGTCATCATCGTGGCGGATGCCACAGCCGGAGCCGGCCCCTACTCCAAGAAAGCAGCGCTCATCAATTATGAATACATTGCACACGAAGTGGTCACCACCGATCAAATCATCAAGCGACTGCATCAAGCAAAGAAAGCGAGAGATGCTAAATAGTTTTGAAAAATGAAGCTGTCTTGAAAACATGTAGTCACGAGGGATTCGAAAAATTATCCTACGTGACATCTCGACAATCCTCTCTATGGAAGTTCGTCAGTGCAGAGGGTTTGAGGGAAGTTCTGTTGCTGTGCAGTCAAAGCCGGGTTGCAGGTTAGGTCATGCTCTTGAGGGAGGAAAGGGATGTCGAAATGAAATTACGCCTTGTCATTGGGTGCAGACTGACCCTTCTGGTTTTACTTATTATGGGCACTCCGGCTTGGGCTGAATGGAAGGTTGAAGGTGAGGGCAATGTGTTTTATACCGATGATGTTGCGCTTTTCTCCGCGTCACAACGATTGTCCTTGCAGGAAGATCCCACCCAACCGGTGATTGATACTACCGATCAGGGTGACGATGTGGTCTTTGAACCGGCCATATCACTCGGCCGATCCTTTCAACCGTCCTGGGGCGATGTGGAACTGACCGTCAGAGCCCAAGGGTACGTGTTCGCGGACCACTCTGAGTTTAACCATGGCACCTACGGGGCACAGATCACGCAAGCCCTTCCTGCGGAGACACTTCTCCGCTTGCGGTACCATTACGGCCCTAACTTATTTGTGGGTAAGAATAGGGAAAAGCGAACCGGGAATGAACTCTTGGTGGAAGAACGAGTTACGACTCATTTTGGAACCGCAGAGCTTGAACACGATGTTCGTGAAACCCTTATGGTTCGCTTGCTAGGCCGTTATGGACACCGCTCGTATAACCAAGTTTTCAAACAACGAGACACCAACTTTTGGACGGTGGGTACTCATGCCATATGGGAAATTATCCCGGGGGTTGAACTTGTTTTGGGCTATCATTACGAACGAACACTGGCCGATGGACGAAAAAGGCCTGAACTTGAGGACGATATTTCTTCATTTATTCATTATGTCGTCGCAGAGCTAGAAGTGGAGGTAACAGAAAAAACCGCGGTCAAGCTTGCCTTTGACTTCGAACGAACAAACTATACAACAGGGATTCCTGATGATGAGCGCCGGGATGGGAGCGAAAACATCTATCAGGGGGAGATTGAAGTGCGTCATGCCATTCACGAGAACATTGATCTTTTGGTTGCGTATCTACGGGGACAGAGAAAATTCAGCTTTGAAGACCGTCAGGCGATCATCAATACGGTATGGATAGGCAGTGCGTTCCGATTTTGACAAAAACGATAAGAGAAAACCAATGAACCCTAGTCTAACAAAGGCGCTATTGGTGGCGTTGCCGGGACAGTCGCCATGACGATGAAGTTGGTGCCCCCCGCTCATGCTTGGGAAACCCCTGGATGTTGCCCACAATTGGCAGCAGTCGTTTGTTAAGGATGATAGGGTCTTGACCTAATATGACCCTTGTCCTCAGAGGAGCCACACCGGGCCGAGGAGACTAGAGTGAAGAAGGAGAACCCAGATAAGGCAGGCAAAAACGGACAACCTTCATCATCAAGGAGGTGTGTGATGAATAAATTTTTTATAGCAACTTGTCTTGGCTTTGTTCTACTTACTGGAGGGATAGCCTGGAGTGGGGGAGTCGCAAGTACGCACCATGATGCCGTTCAAAAAGCGATGAAGCAACATATCCAAGGGCTGACCGAATTGAACGGCAATGGCACATATCCGGTGTTTGACCCTGAAACTCGGTCGCTCGTTCAACTGGAATTTAAGGAGCTTCATGACAGTGTGGAGCTCAAGGGAAGAACGAATCAGTATTTTGTGAGCTGTGCCGACTTCGTCGCTCCCGATGGCACACTCTATGATCTCGACTTCTTCGTCTCGACGAAACATGGCGTGGTCGCCGCACTGGTACATTCAAAAAATGGGGTACATACAGACTATAACATTCGTTAAATGGTACGGCGCACAGTTGATTAATTGAGAAGTGTATCATGATTGGACGTTCTTCGAGAGAGTGGGGGCTAAATGTTTAGGGGGACATAAGCGATTCAGTCGCAAATAGCAAAACTGTGAAAAACTATACAGGTCTTCATCTCGTCCCAGGGGAGAAAACCTCAGCAACATTGACCATTTTAGTTGCAGCATCAGAGAGAAATTCGCCTTTTTTCTTCCAAAAATTTTTTTGCGACAAAACCAAATAACGTTGGGCTTTGTCTCATCAAGGGAGAGATACACCATGAGTGACAAAAAGAAGTTTACTACCAACGCAGGCTGTCCCGTCGTGGATAACCAGAACGTGATGACTGCCGGCCCCCGGGGGCCCATGCTGCTCCAGGACGCATGGTTTCTCGAGAAGCTCGGTCATTTCGACCGCGAGGTGATCCCTGAGCGTCGGATGCACGCCAAGGGATCGGGTGCGTACGGGACGTTCACGGTCACCCACGACATCAGCAAGTACACACGCGCGGATCTGTTTTCGAAGATCGGGAAGCAGACCGAATTGTTCGTTCGCTTTTCGACGGTCGCCGGTGAACGAGGTGCGGCGGACGCTGAGCGCGATATCCGCGGCTTTGCGATCAAGTTCTACACGGCTGAGGGGAATTGGGATCTGGTCGGAAACAACACGCCGGTCTTCTTTCTGCGAGATCCACTCAAGTTCGTCGATCTCAATCACGCCGTGAAACGCGACCCGAAGACGAATCTCCGAAGCGCGTCGAACAACTGGGATTTCTGGACTCTTCTCCCAGAAGCGCTGCACCAGATCACGATGACCATGAGCGACCGTGGCATTCCAGCGACCTATCGGCATATGCACGGCTTCGGAAGCCACACCTTCAGTCTGATCAATGCGAAGGGCGAGCGGCACTGGGTGAAATTCCATTTTCGAACGCAACAGGGTATCCGGAACCTTAGCGACAAGGAGGCCACGGAGCTGATCGGGCGCGACCGCGAGAGCCACCAGCGCGATCTCTTCAAGAGTATCGAGAAGGGAGACCATCCTCGCTGGACGATGTTCATCCAGGTGATGCCCGAGAAGGAAGCCGCGACCTGTCCCTACAACCCCTTTGATCTAACGAAGGTCTGGTCCCACAAGGACTATCCACCGATCGAGGTGGGCACCTTAGAGCTCAACCGCAATCCGGAGAACTATTTCGCCGAGGTCGAGCAGTCTGCCTTCAACCCTGCCAACTCCGTGCCGGGAATCGGATTCTCACCGGACAAGATGCTTCAGGGCAGACTCTTCTCGTATGGTGATACCCAGCGTTACCGGTTGGGTGTGAACCATTCATCTATTCCGGTGAATGCACCTCGTTGCCCGGTTCATGCCTTTCACCGTGATGGCGCCATGCGAACCGATGGAAACCATGGCGCAACGCTCAGCTACGAGCCGAACAGCTACGGCGAGTGGCAGGAGCAGTCCGATTTCTCGGAGCCGCCGCTCTCGCTCGAAGGGGCAGCCGACCACTGGAATCACCGCGCGGACGACGACTATTACTCGCAGCCCCGTGCCTTGTTCCAGCTGTTGAGCGATGCAGAAAAGCAGGTCTTGTTCGAGAACACCGCGCGCGCCATGGGAGACTCCCCCGACGAAGTGAAGATCCGGCACATTCACAACTGCGCGAAGGCCGCCCCGGCTTATGGCGAAGGTGTCGCCAAGGCACTGGGTATCCCGATGAGCGAGGTACATTGAGGAGACGAGAGCAATGGCATCAATAGAACTCCCCGTACCAATACTCGATTGGAGCACACGAGCAGCGAAAATTTACCTTTAAGCTGAGCACAGTCTTCGTGGATACCGTCTGGATCGGCAGCGCCTTTCGATTTTGAAGGCAGTTCCTCAGGGGAGTTCCAGGAATCCAATTTCTAATGAAAGGCTGGCTCGTTTGATTCGTTTAACCCGTGGTTCTCTCAATTGAACAATCTTCCTCTTTTCGCATGGATGACGTTGTTGTTCTAATTTTCGGCTGGGGCTCTTTCGTCTATTTGCTGAGCTGTATGACTGACAGAGCTGACATTCTTGATGTAAAGGGCTGCCGTAAGGATCTGATTGGCTGCCAGGATTGTGGGCATATCTTTGATAAGCCTGCTTGCCAACATGGCGACGAGTTAAGTTGTCAGCATTGCGGTGCCTCGTTATTCATGCTTCGTCAAAATTGGCTTCCGAAGCTGACGGCATTGACTCTGACAGGAATCATTTTATTTCCCGTACCCCTTTCGTTTCCGTTTCTTGGATTGGAGGCTGCAGGGCAAACGCAGACCAGTCATTTATTAAGTAGTGTGAGAGCACTCTTTGAGCGAGAACAATTTTTGTTAAGTGCTCTCATATTTATGACGATTTTTCTGTCTCCCTTATTGGAGCTTGTCGGGCTTTCTTATGTGCTGGCATCGCGATTACTGAATTATCGCTTTCCGAGGTTGAGGGACGTGCTCCGCTTCCTTTTTTGGATCCGCCCCTGGAATTATGATGGAAATTCTTTTTTTAGGTATGTTGGTGACCACGATAAAGTTGCAGGGCCTCGCGGAATTGCAGATAGGTGTTGGTGTGTGGGCTTTTGCCGCCTTAGTCATCGTTCTAACGGCGAGCCATTTGCAACTCAGTCGAGAAGATCTTTGGGAATGGGTCAAAGAAGAAAATTACTATGGTGTGCAAAAGGATGTTTCATCGGAGAATTATGAAGAGGAGTTGGTTTCTTGCCATAATTGTCGTGCGCTAGTGGCGAGTTCCTTGATAGAGGCTGACGCCCACTGCCCTCGTTGTCAGTCCTCGTTGCATTTTCGTCTACCAGAAAGCTACCAACGTACGCTCGCGTTATTGATCGCAGGGGCGGTGTTGTACATTCCGGCCAATACGCTGCCTATTATGACCACGACCCAGTTTGGCGTGACGACCTCAAACACAATTTTTTCTGGGGTAGTCCATTTGCTTGAAACCGGCAGTTTCCTGATCGCGGGAGTCGTATTTGTCGCCAGTATGGTTGTCCCTCTGGCGAAATTTCTCGGGATGGCCTATTTGCTGTGGGTTGTGAAGTATCCTGGCATCGGAAATCCTCGTCAGCAGACAGCCCTCTATCGGTTGATCGAGCTTGTCGGGTGCTGGTCAATGGTCGATGTCTTTGTGGTGGCGTTGTTGGTGGCCCTGGTTCAATTTGGGGTGTTCACCTCTGTTGAACCAGAATTAGCGATTCTGTGTTTCGGTGCAGTCGTGGTGCTCACGATGCTCGCAGCAGAAACATTTGACCCGCGATTAATTTGGGATGCGTATCATCGTGCAGAAGTGCCCAAAGGGCAACGTGGCCATGAACAGACATCGATAAGTGGAGAGATGGGACGAACAACCTGAATTCGAGGAAAGGCCTCATGCATGAGCACAAATTTCCCCGTCGTTTCAAAGATTCGATTGTTCTCTCCTGTATGGATCGTCCCGGTACTGGCTCTGCTCATTGCCGGTTGGCTTGCGTTCAACGCCTGGCAAGAGATTGGGCCGACGATTGAGATTGTCTTTGATTCAGCCGCCAGCATGGCAGTGGGGAAGACCCATCTTCGCTACAGGGATGTCGACGTCGGGAAAGTCACGAATATCAAATTGAATGAAACGTTTGAGAAAGTCACGGTTTTTGTAGAGCTGGATCCCCATATCGTCCCATTAATATCTGTGAATACGCGATTTTGGGTTGTCTCCCCACGAATCTCCAGCAGCGGGGTGAGTGGATTAGATACCTTACTGTCTGGGGTTTATATTGAAATGGCTCCTGGCGATCCCGGCGACGGAACGTTTCGGTTTGAGGGGTTGAGCCAACCGCCGGTCGTGGGTTCTTACGAGAAAGGCAATCATTACGTGTTAACGTCAGAGAGCCTTGGCTCCCTCGATATCGGCTCACCGGTTTACCACCGTCAAATTCCGGTTGGCGAAGTCACCGGATATACTTTTCTTCCCGAGGAAGAACGTCACGTTCATATCCAAGTGTTTGTCAAATCTCCTTATGACAAATTGGTCACAACGCGCAGCCAATTTTGGAATATCAGCGGGATCGATGTGAACATCGGCGCAGATGGCATCGAGGCAAAAGTCGCACCATTAACCTCTGTTATAGCCGGGGGTGTGGCGTTTCACTCGCCCCCTTCTAATGGAACTGACGTTGGACTTGCCGAACAAGGACAGCAGTTTCAACTGTTTGAGAGCAAGGAGGCGATCGTAGAAGGTGCCATTATGACTTCATACGACTACTTGTTGCGATTTGCCGGTTCTGTGAGAGGACTTCGTGTAGGTGCGCCAGTCGAGTTACGAGGGCTGCAAGTGGGTCAAGTGACGCATGTCGGGCTAGGTTTTATGTTAGATGAAAATCGTACTACCAATGTCGTGATTGGCATACAGCCGGAGAGATGGACTTCTGATGATCTCCCGACCCAAGAGCATTTGAACAATATTTTTTCACGGCTCGTCGCTGAGGGTCTTCAAGCGCAACTCCAAAGCGGTAATCTCGTCACCGGGGCCATGTTTGTCGATCTTGTCCCCAATGCCACAAAACGCATGAGTCCGTTGCAGGTGAAGAAACTGGTTCGTGATCGAGGATACGTAGAGCTACCCACAGGAGACAGTGAGTTTACGCAATTGACCAACCAACTGTCAGACACTGTAGAAAAGATTCAAGCCATCCCATTCGAATCAATCGGACACAACGTAGACGAGAGCCTTATCAGCCTTCGAAATATTGTCGCAACACTCGAACATTCCAATGTTGCTGGAAATATTGGAGAAGTAGCACTGAACCTAAAAGCGGCAACAGAAGGTCTCGATGCGACGGTTCGACAATTAGAGCAGACGCTACGGTCCGTCGATCAAACAATCACTCCAGACTCAGAACTGAATCATAATATGAATAAAATGGTCCGAAACATTTCCGATGCTGCGAAATCCATGGAAGAATTGACTGATGAACTCAATCGGTATCCGAATGCGGTACTTCGTGGCAGGGAGGACAATGATTAATGGCAAAGCGGCATCTGATTTTCACATGGGTGTCATCAGGGTCTCTTATGATGATGCTGAGCTGTGCCGTGCAACCCAACACTCATTACTATGATTTGGCTGTACAATCCAACTTCGTACCCGGGGATTTGAATCGTAGCATTCACTTAGGTGTGGGGCCCTTCTCATTTCCGGATGTTCTCGAACGAGCGGGAATCGTCACTCGGAGCTCTCCTGTCAATATCAAGGTTTCCAATTACCACGTATGGGCAGGTTCCCTGGAGCAAGCGTTTACTCGAGTGCTCGGAGAATCGTTGGCCCATAACCTGAGCCAAAATGATGTGTGGGCATTTCCATGGGACACGCGTTTTCGTCCTGAATATCAAGTCCGGGGAGTGGTGAGTCAGTTTTCCGGTGAAGCTGGCGGCACGGTGAAGTTAAAACTCCAGTGGACACTGCTCGAAGATCATGGGAAAAAGGTCGTCACGAGCTACCGGTATCAACAGGCAACGACCGCAGAAGATACAAGTTATGACGCCTATGTTGCTGCACTGAATCGATTGCTGAACACCTTCGCCAGTGATCTGTCCAAAGAAATTGCTGCACACCTAGTGTCCGATCGCCAACCTTGAAGTGGTGGAAAGATTTTCTCCGAAAACGTTGATGTCGATATCGACGAATAGCGCTGCGGATTGAAACGACATGAGGCAACGAGAGAATTCAAATCAAAAAAAGAGAGCATGATTAATTGGCGTACATCGCTAAAGACATCAGGCTTATGCCATGAATTTCCGCGTTTACAGATTTTTGTCTGCGCCTCAGCGACGGCCTTGTATCTGCAACTAGTTACCGTGCTGACCATCTTCCTTGAGCAGTGTGATGACACATCCAAGACCTCTAATTACTGGTCGATCAATTCAGGCAGCGACGAATGTCTGCAGAAAGACGAACAGGTTGCCTCACTTTCATGTATTTCTTTTCCAGCATTGAGGACACATGTGATAACGATGATAAGCATCATTGGTGTTCTGGTAGGAACACTCCTTACCAGTTGCTTGTCAGGTACAAGCTGGGGAGGACCAACAGACCTGGTTGCGATTGGGATTCGAGGAGGGATGAATTTTCAGGATGCGGGGTTGCCCCCAGGCGAGAAAGAAGATTTTGAACAATTCGACGTTTTCGGTATTGTGAGCTTACCAGGTCAGTGGGATTTCTCACCGGATTTGAAGTCAGGGTTGAGACTCTATGGCTCTGTCGGTGCCTTGCGAGGAGCGGGTGATTTAGGTTTTATCACGACCGTCACCCCCGGGTTGGCGGTCACCAAGAAAAGCTGGAAATTAACGTTCGATATTGCCATGGGTGGGGCTCTGATCAGCGATTGGGAATATGGTCGTCAAGATATTGGGGGACCATTCCAGTTTATTGGACATCTGGGAGTAAGTTATCATCTTCCTGGAAATCTGGCAGTTGGATACCGGTTTCATCACATGTCGGATGCCACGATCTATGGACCAAGCCGTGGGGTAGATTTTCATATGCTTGAATTTTCGTATTACTTTGAGAAGTAAGTGGATTCATATCGCAGCAATGAGAGTTGAAAACGCGAAAAGGAATGACGGTGATATTTTTTCCCATGCGCAATGTACATTCGTCTACACCATTTTTCATTAGTAGCAATGTTCTCAGGAATGACATAGGGTGGCCGAGCCTCAATCATTGACTGAATCACATGCTTGAAATAGGAATGCCTCTTCGTTCAGACCTTTCAAGGACATGATGGCGAAATCCTCTAAAATGAGATCTACCAAAAGTGGGCTTCCACCAGGAACACCGGTTCATCTTGGTAAACAGCACTCTACACATACGGAAATTACGTGGTATCGGTATAATCATGATTCCCTGCATCGTGACACGTTTATCGATCAATGGCCGACGGGACGCAACCGAGATTCCGATGACCTGACGTGGATCCATGTGCAGGGTGTTCACGACTGCGGCATCTTAACGGCTCTGGGCAACGACTTCGATCTTCATCCACTGGTCATCGAAGACATTGCAAATACACATCAACGCCCGAAACTCGAGGACTATGGTGATTATCTCTTTCTTGTGGTTCGGCAGGTAGTAATTCGTGATGGTTCTGAGGAGCTGTTCACTGAGCAGTTCAGTGTGGTGGTGGGGCCTCGGTTTGTGATGTCGTTCCAAGAAGGCCGTGACAATCAACTTGAACCTTTTCAAAAACGGCTCGATAACTCCCAAAGCCCTATGCGGTCAAAAGGGAGTGATTATCTAGCCTATGAACTGCTTGATTTTGTCATCGATCAGTATTTCGAGATCTTAGAACATTTCGATCGAATCATTGACGAAATTGATGACGAGTTGGAGATGAGCCCGTCGCCACTCGTTCTACGAAAGCTCCACGACCTCAAACGGGAACTGATACTTTTTCGTAAATCGATCTGGCCATTGCGCGAAGTGCTCAATCATCTTGAACGAAGTCCAACGGCCCTGATTCTAGAACCTACTCGCCCATTTTTTCGTGACATTCATGATCATACCGTGACGATGTTTGAATCGCTGGAAATTTTTAGAGACCTCACGGGTAGCATGCTCGAACTCTACCATACCACCATGAGTACAAAGATGAATGAAACGATGAAACTGCTCACGGTCACGGCGACGGTATTCCTGCCCTTAACCCTCATTACGGGTGTGTTTGGAATGAACTTTCAACACATTCCGGGAATCGAGTGGTACTGGGCATTCCCCATGCTCCTTCTAACGATGGGGGTAATGGCTGGTGGGATGTATTTATTCTTTAAGAAGAAGGGGTGGATCTGAGTAGGAGAACGCAAAGCCTTGTTCTTATACGATATGGAGAGGAAATTTCTTGGTGTTGCGGAAACACAGCCTCACTGTGAGTCTGACATATATCACCATCTTTTCATATATGAACTTGGGAATGCTCATCAAGGCGTGGGGTGATAAAGAAAGTCCAGCTAACGTGTTTCAGAAAGACAGATTATGGGTGCTGCCCTCTCTCTCTTTGTCTTATTAACGATTTCGGTCCTTGTGATACGAATTGCCTCGGTGGCACTTCGACTGACGGGGCTTGAAGAACCCAGCGCAAAGTTTCAGGCGCTGTCGGCTTTTTCCGGAACCGGATTCACGACGCGAGAGTCCGAAACCATTGTTAACTATCCCATCCGGCGTCGCATCATCAGCCTGATGATGGTGGTTGGCAACCTGGGATTGGTGAGTGTGTTTGCCACACTGGTCGCATCGTTGGTGCATACGGATGGGGAGGTCGATGCCATTGTACGGCAGGTTGCATGGCTAGGGGGTGGACTCGTCTTACTGTGGTTCTTCATCTTGAATAAGAGCGTCGAGCGGATCATGTGTCGCATCATCGGCAGAATTCTAAATGCAACGACATCTCTTGGGAAGCGCCACTTTCATCGTCTTGTGCAAATCGGTGATCGCTATAGCGTGTGCGAGCATCCCGTCGCGGATGCCTGGATTGAGGCGACTAGCTCTCTGAATGCCTCTGGTCTAGAACACCTGGGTCTGACCGTTCTTGCGGTACGTGGCGCAAGCGGGGAAGTGACGCACAACTTTTCGTCGACCAGCGAGCTCGAGCCAGGCGATGCACTGGTACTCTATGGCTGCGATTCAGGACATGAAGCGCTGGAACATATGTCTCGTAGCAGCGAAGCCGACAGACAAACGAGCAACGACGCTCGTTAGAAATGCATGGGATCCATAGGGGGGGCGGTCAAATAGTGGGTATGGCCTGCAGGCCGAGATCTTCTGATCACCACCTGGTGTGATATGCCAGAACTCTCTCACATCGCCATCATTCTTCTTGGAATTGTGGGTTTCGCGATTCTTTCGCGTCGGCTCGAAGGGTCGATCGTGACCTTGCCCATGTTCTTTGCGGCATTTGGCTGGTTGATCGGGCGTGCTGGAGCGGAACTCGTGCCCATGACTGCCGAGCACGACATCATCCATACGATCGCCGAAATTACACTCGTCCTGGCGCTCTTTTCGGATGCCTCCCGCATGCGCTTCCACGAGCTCACGAAGACCTACACGATTCCGACGCGCATGCTGCTTGTAGGAATGCCGTTGACGATTCTGCTCGGGACGTTGCTTGCCCATTGGGTATCCCCTGATAAGTCGTGGGTATTGGCGCTTTTGGTGGCAGCCATTCTGGCGCCGACTGACGCGGCCCTCGGCCAGACAGTGGTGACCAGCCCATCCGTGCCGTCGCATCTGCGTCAAGGGATCAATGTGGAAAGCGGGCTCAACGATGGTCTTGCTCTTCCGCTCGTCATTATCGCGGCACTGTTAGCGGCTCAACAGTCTGGCGTCGAAGTCGAGGGAGTGCCAGGTAACTTGTTCGTGTTCTCGCTGATGCAGGTGACCTTCGGTCCCCTAGCGGGAGTAATGACCGGCTATTACTTTGCCAAGACCCTTGATGTGGCGATCGAATCCAAGCTGATCACCATCACATTCCAGGGACTGTACTTCCTCTGCGTCGCGTTCCTGGCTTTCACGCTGGCGGAACTGATCGGGGGCAACGGGTTCATTGCGGTATTTGTAGGAGGGTTAGTGTTCGGGAACACACTGCGGCATCCTAGCAGCTTCATCAACGAATTCATGGAAAGCGAGGGACAACTGCTGACGATTTTTACCTTCACCATATTTGGCGCCGTCCTGGTACCGATCGGCCTTGACCACGCGACATGGAAGACTCTTGTCTTAGCGATCGGATTCTTGTCGGTGGTTCGAATGCTGCCAATCTATCTGTCGTTGAGCGGACTGGCGTTAAGCGACTATGAAAAGCTCTTTCTCGGCTGGTTCGGCCCACGCGGGTTGGCTTCCATCCTGTTTGCTCTGCTCATTGTGAAACGGTTTCCGGTTCCGGGTTCAGAGGAACTTCTGGCGTGTGTGGTCCTGACGGTGACGCTGAGTATCGTCCTCCATGGCGTGACGGCGAAGCCGATGTCCGAGCAGTTTAGTCACAGTCAGGTGGCTGGCTAGACCATGCTGTTGAGGCAAATAAGGGCATGGAACGAGCATTTATCGGTAGCGTTCTTTAAGAAAGGCAGTCTGTCATGATAAATATAACGGGGAGCGTAGCAATCATTACAGGGGCCGCCGGAAATCTTGGGCATGCCACGGCCCAAACGTTTCGGGAAGCAGGCGCCCGACTTGTCCTCATCGATCGCTCAATTGAACGATTACGAAAAAAGTACCCAGACCTTACAAATTCATCTGATCATTTTCTAGTGGGAGATGTTGACCTGACTGATCCCGCAGCGTTCGACCGTGTGACACAAGACACCGTTGACCGATTTGGCCGACTAGATGTGTTGATCAATACTGTCGGGGGCCTTCCGTAGCGGCAAGTCGGTAAATTTGGAAGACCAAGAAACGTGGGATTTCCTGTTTAACGTCAATTTCACCACGACCTTACACAGTTGCAGAGCCGTGATTTCACGTATGATACAGCAACAGATGGGGAAGATTGTAACGATCGTGAGTCCCAACGCCTTTCTTGGAGCTGCTGGAGTGGGAGCCTACAGTGTCGCCAAGAGCGCAGTGTTACGATTGACGGAAAGTATGGCGAGCGAGTTAAAGGAGTTTGGTATCACCGTGAATGCAGTCGTTCCCGGAACGATGGATACACCGCAGAATCGGCAGGCCATGCCCAATGCGGACCCAAGCAAATGGGTTGAGCCTTTTGCAGTGGCCGATGTCATTCTGTTCCTAGCATCCTATACGGCACGTGCCGTCACTGGTACAGCTATCCCAATCTATGGCAAAACTTGAACCCGGATAGTAGTCCATCATGACTGTTTCAGTCGAACGGAATAACGGGAAAAAATTGTGTAGCCCGGGGTATGTTCAAGACGAACCTGTCATCTGTAATGTTATGTACCTGCTCCAGACTATACTATCATGACAGGTCTACCACTCGAGTGTGCGGCGCAGTGTATTCTAGAGAACGTCTAACCGCTGTTTACGGGATTAGTGCAATCTCAATTGATCTGTCAAACAAAAATGGTATAGACATTCAAGGCAAATCACCTGAACGGAGGACTTATGATGCAGCACGATGATCATGCAGGTACAGCAGGTAGATCCTCACCAACTCAGACTCTCAATTGGAGCGATGTAACGCGCTGGGCCACCCACGGCAATCTCCCGCCGCCACGTCGCGTCGAAAAGACGGACGCCCAATGGCGCGAACTGCTTACCGACGAACAGTTCGGCATTACACGTCTGAAGGGGACCGAACGAGCCCACAGTTCGGAGATGTGCCGATTGTTTGAGCCAGGACGGTACCAGTGTCTCTGTTGCGCCACGCTGCTCTTCGATGCCTCAAGCAAATTTGAAAGTCATTCTGGCTGGCCGAGTTTTACTCAACCCGTCGCACTGGGCGTAATCGCCTATCACCAGGATAACAGTCACAGCATGAATCGGATCGAAACGACGTGTAATGTCTGCGATGCGCATCTCGGACATGTATTTCCTGATGGTCCAGAGCCAAGTGGATTACGATTTTGTATCAATGCCGTCTCGTTAAAGAAAATCGCGGATGTCTCAACCAACTTGGACAACAAGCATTCAGAGGAGCAAACGGGCCCCACGACGAAAGGAGCTTCATCATGAGCCGAATGGAAACTGCGATTTTAGCTGGTGGGTGTTTCTGGGGTATGCAGGACCTGATTCGAAAGTTGCCCGGAGTGCTCTCCACGCGAGTGGGCTATAGTGGTGGCGATGTGCCGAATGCTACCTATCACAACCATGGGACGCATGCGGAAGCCATTGAGGTCGTGTTCGACCCGGACACATTGACGTTCCGAAATTTATTGGAGATGTTTTTCCAGATCCACGATCCCACGACCTTGAATCGACAAGGAAACGATCGTGGGACTTCCTATCGATCCGGGATCTACTACACCTCGGATGCGCAGCGAACAGTTGCGGAAGAGACGATTGACGATGTTAACGCGTCAGGGTTGTGGTCGGGAAAGGTGGTCACAGAGGTACAGCCTGCTGGCCCGTTCTGGGAGGCGGAACCGGAGCATCAGGACTATCTCGAACGATATCCCGATGGGTATACCTGTCATTTTCCGAGACCCAACTGGAAGTTGCCGCAACGAGCGTGAGCCGCACACGTCACGGTGCATACCTTATCCCACTGGATGACAGACATGCATCAGGAGACTCGAGTACACGTCAAGGCGCCTGAATGACGTGTGGCCCACTGGATTGACGGCAATAGTCAACCTCGTGCGCCGCTCACACTTGCCGAACTCGGTACTGGGTATAGGGAGTTGGCTTTGCGGTCGTGCAAACTGTCTTCGAGGGTGAGGATATGAACACCCCTGTACGATTACGAGCAACCCAATTGCATTATGGCCTGCCCGTGGCCTTTGGACACAATGCAGCCGTCGATGGATATCCCACCGTCATGCGCGACTAACGTATGGGCGGGACACTCTGGTTTATCGGCATCAGCCCGACGAGAGAGGTCATTTATAGCGGGTTCCACCTAGACGCGGAAGCCTTTATTTCATTCATCGAACAAGCGTACGTACCCATGAATTGACACGCGTTACGCCCTCTTACCACAAAGGAGTCATCATGATTGTTGCCGTGTTTCGGAGCCGCGTTGCTTCCCATGCGGTTGAAGAGTTTACTCAACGGTATGGCGAATTGAACAAGCTTATTGTACAGATCCCAGGATACGTGTCTCACAAGGTCTTTGTATCCGAGGATGGCGAAAATTGTTTGATTGTGGAGTTCGCCACCGAGGAAGCATTCAACGCGTGGGACACCCATCCAGAACACAAGAAGGCGAAGGAGCGAGGTAAAGGTGACGTCTTTTCAACCTATGATGTCAAAGTTGGGCATGTGTTTGAGCATCACCATAAGCCTTGACACACAGGTTCAGGACCCGCATCCACCACGCCTCTGCAGCCCTTGTCGTATTCAGCATACTGGGCACGATTGGGCTTGGTGCCGTGATTCCGTTGCCGTCTCACACGGAACAGCCGGCTCCGTCATGGATCTTTTCAAGAATGATGTGGTCAAACAAAAACAGAGAAACGCTATGACACAAATCAACAAATCGGCATTGATGGATACTCTGCTGAAATTAGAGCAGGTCTCTATTCAAGACACACGCGCTCATTATGGGGCGTATCTCAATGGTGCACTCCTGGATCCACTGAACGTCGGCGATGCCGCGGATCAGGCGCAGATTTCCTAGAACGGGTAAATCGCACACAAGATCGAAGGGCAGGTGCATGCCCACGAGATACATCTTCAGAAAATTAGTTCGATGAGCTTCGATCAGAAACAGATCGTCGAGGAAGACGCCGTGGTCAAGGTGAACGGTCGTCACCTGGTGATTGCCGTCCCGACCCCGACCTTCGAGTTCAACGGCATTGAAATGCTCGGAGTCTCTGCCGATGCTCCACTCGCCATGGCTATGGCCAGGTTAAGTGCAGGCGACATCTTCAAATTTAATCAGAAGCGCTTCGAGATTGAAGAAGTCCACTGAACGCGCCAGCACGAACAGGTGACTGTGTAGGACCAAGATGCCCCTAAAATGCCAGCGCGTTTCACACAGGTGAACACCCACCCCAAAGTCTCGCGCCTTCTCGATTCCGGTCAACACGAAGTGCTACGTTGAATGAAAAGCGGGACTCTTTCCGTGTATAAAAAACTCTTGATATCGATGGATTGCGAATGAGCAGCAGCGATGCCGAATGCTGGCCGTTAATTTGAGTACAACTTTTTTTTCGATTCGACTAATTTCTAAACGTAACGCAAGCATGGAAGAAATACACGCCCTACAACCTGTTCTCATTTTATTATCAGCGGGCATTTTAGCTGTTATCGTGATGCGGCCATTAAAGGCGAGTCCGATTGTAGGATATCTTTTGGTGGGAATGCTCATTGGCCCAGAGGGATTGGGCTTGATTCAAGAAAGCAATACAACTCATCTGCTAGCCGAATTGGGTGTGGTGTTTTTGCTTTTTGATATTGGATTGCACTTTTCTCTCGAACATATTTGGGATGCTCGACGGGAAATTCTTGGTCTGGGGCCTATGCAGGTCATTTTCTGTACTGTTGCCCTTGCCGGTATAGTGCTTTTGTTAAACGTTGATCCCATCCTGGCCTTTATTGTTGGCGCAGGTCTGGCCCTGTCGTCTACTGCTGTGGTTGCTCAGGTTTTGGCAGGTCGCCAGCAAAACTGTTGCCCCGTGGGCTCGGGGGCAATGGCGGTGCTGATTTTTCAGGATATTAGTGCCATTTTCCTTCTAATATTAGCGGACTCTTTTGGCAATGAAGGGGCTTCACTGTTCTCCACCATGGGGTCTGCAGCCTTAAAAGCCCTGGGAGCTTTTCTTGTAACTGTCGTTATTGGCAGGTACCTAGCCACTCCCATTTTTAGAGAGATCGCCAATCTTAAAAATGAGGAGACCTTAACGGCTACTGCGCTTCTCATCGTGTTGGCGACGGCAGCAGCAACCGGTCTGATGGAGTTATCTTTGACTCTAGGCGCTTTTCTTGGTGGGATGATGATCGCCGAGACCCCGTATAGGCATTTCATTCAAACGGAAGTCAAACCATTTCGAGGCCTATTACTAAGTTTTTTCTTTATCACCATCGGCATGTCCTTGCACACGCAAACGATTCTTGGGGATTGGTGGCAAATTCTCCTGGTTGTCGGAGTCCTGCTGATTATTAAAACCGTGTTTATCTATTTAGCGGCTCTGGCTTTGCATACGCCGAATCAGACAGCGATTCAGCTAGGGTTTTTGCTATCACAAGGAAGCGAGTTTGCCTTCGTAGTGTTTTCATTGCCTCATATCACTCAATCGTTAGGAGCTGAGATTTCTTCCGTCTTGATCTCTTCAGTGGCTCTGAGCATGGCGTTGACGCCTCTTGTGGCACAATGGGGCTATCAATTTGCGGAAAAACTGCAAGCTACGGCACGAAAACATAGCTCCAGTCAAGATGCAAAGGTACAGGTAGAGAATACAAACGTCATCATCATGGGCATGGGCGATATTGGCCGCAAGGTGGCTGACGGATTAGAAGCCTATGGAATTCCTTATACGGCGATTGAAGCAAACCATGATCGATTTACTCAGGCAAACACAGATGGATATCAGGTCGTTTTTGGAGATGGGACCGATTTGCGCCTCATGGAGACTCTTGAAATTGCTCAGGCCAACACTCTTGTCAATACAGAACCTCGATTGGAAATAATCAAGCAAATCCTTCCGATTTCACAAAAGCGATATCCCAACCTCCAGCGTATCGTTTCTGTTGATGATGAGGAGCAGCGCACTCAATTTGAATCATTGAAAATTAAAGCAGTAATTGACCGAAGCTTCCCAAAGGGGTTGGATATTGCTGCAGCCGTCCTTAGAAATCACTATATAGATGAGAAAACAATTAGTGATTGGACGAAACGCCAACAATCACGTGCGTTGGATGAAAGAGGAGAGCTTTCAGAATTATCAAGCGCTTTCCCTGGTCTAAACATTTTCAATCAGGAGGGATAGGGTAATTTCCAATTGGGTAAGCTTTAGCTGAACCCCTTCTTCGGTGTTAAGCGTGTGCAGGAGACTCCCATCTGAACTGGCATAGGTAATTAATCCACCATCCTTAAGTTCAACGACAAGGACGGGATCTTGTGCTAGCGAACTGCAGAAATTTTGTACCTGATAGTCAGGACCCAAAAGTTCCTCAAAGGATATGGATGGATTATGACTTCTAAGGACAAACTGCCCTGGACAGTTTCGAATGAGGATCCAGTTCCATCGATCCAGCAACTCCTTGACTGTTATCTTCATTATGAGGTTCTAACAGGAAGAAACTTAAAATTCTTATGAACACTTAAACGGCTATTAATTAATGAGAAGCTGGATGCTCTCTTTCACACCCTGCTCGATAATAGCTTTGACTTTTGTCTTTTGCTGTTCGGCGCTGATTTCCGAAATAAGGTCACCCGATCGAAGGATCACTGCCGTGAAACCTTCAGTTTGCCAAAAAGCCGGTGCGATGAGAGAAGGAAGACTTTCCTTGAGTGGGTGAGGCCAGAGGGAAACATACACATACGGCTCAGGGAATGTCGCATCGCCTGGCGAAAGACCAACACCAATCGTGGCCTTGTCCGAAGTGCCCTTCTGCTCGAAGGTTAACAAGGTCGCGATGTCGAAGAAATGCGGCCAACATCGCACGGGAGATGCCTGAGAGTGGGTATCATAAACCACCTCTAAGAATGGAGTGACATTACTGTAATATCTCGCAAACTCCTTTCGACTCTTTGCTTCCGCAGTGCCATACGTTCCACCCGAATCAAGACTATGATCCGCCAACGTGTAGGGACCAGGTTCCTTCAATTTTTGATAATCAAGACCGTACTGGCTGACCAGATCTCCCACCCACTCACCAGCTGCAACCTCAGTCTGACCAATGAGACTGAATGATTCTTCACCCTCTTTAGATCGTGCTAAAAGTGTCAGGTCTTCCAACCGCAAGCCCAATGTGAGATTAGCCGTGATTGGGCGACTCACCAAGGCCTGAGCTTGAGAATCCCAGGCCATATTCGTATGACTATCATCTGACTCGGGTTGACAATAGGCCCGGGTCGCTCGCGCAATCCATTGAGCCGCATGATGCGCTTCAAGACGTGCATCTATAAGTTCTGATGGCGGCACAACTCCTAACATCTTCCACATTATAAGCTCCTTTTTCGAAAAAATGTCGCTCGCATCTCGCAGAAAAAACCTTTCGATCATTTCTTGTACGAGCGACGATTCACGAGCGACGAGATACGTCTTTTTAACTAAACGAGTTCAGGATCCGAGATGATTTCGACCAACGCTGGCCCTTTCACCGCGAGCGCTTGTCGAATCGCCTCATCCAGTTGATCAATAGACGTCACTCGTTGTCCATGGCCTCCGCAGAGTTTGGCATATTCCGCGAAATTGGGATTGTGAAGTGACGTTTGCCAGACTTCCCATTCACCCGCCCGTTGTTCTTTCGTGATTTTCCCAAGCTGACTGTTATTTAGCAAAATATGCGTGATATCCATTCCATACTTCACCGCGGTCGTGAACTCGGCTAAATATTGTCCGAACCCTCCGTCGCCGCTTATGGAAATCACTTTGCGACCACGAAACGCTTTAAAATCTTGTGTGGCCGCCCACGCACCCATCGCGGCCGGAAAGGCGAAGCCAATCGAGCCAAGATACCCGGACATAAGAACGTGTTGCTCCGCACATTCGAAGTACCGGCCAAACGAATAGGTGTTGTTGCCCACATCAACGGCAATGACAGCATCTGAAGGCGCTTTTCGGGTGAGCGCGGCAAATATCGAGGCAGAATTCAGCCCCTTGCTTCGATCATCTCTGGTACGGCTCTCTTTTTCCTCACGCCATATTCCCCATCGTTCCTGAACCTCAGCTCTTTGATCGGTGACGGTTGTCGTCTCTGGGAGATGTTTCAGAATCTGCCGCGCGGTCACGCCAATTTCTCCCAGTATAGGTACGGTGACAGGGTGGAATTTCCCTAGTGCCATGGCCTCAAAATCTACTTGGATAATGGGTTTGGATCGTTCAATGCCGGTGTGATTGGAAAAAGAGGAACCAAACGTCAGGATCACATCGCATTCGTTCATGAACCAGCTCGCGATGGGTGTGCCTGACCGTCCCAGCACCCCTGCAGCGAGCGTATGAGAGTCTGGAAGTAGCCCTTTGCCCTTGAATGTTGTGAGGACAGGCGTATGGAGACGTTCCGCCAGGGCGATAATGTCTGGCATCGAATCCCTAGCCCCATAGCCTACGATAATAATTGGTCGTTTTGCTTTCGATAGAAGCGTGACGGCCTCGCCGATCGATTCTTCAGAAGGCGTCACATCAAAATTTGGCATGCGGCCCGCTGGTTTTGAGATGTTGCCACGTTCATCAGCAGGAATGGTCTGAACGTTATCGGGAAAAATAAGATGCGCCACGTCTCGCTGCACGATCGCGTTTTTGCAGGCCAGCGCCATCAGCTCCGAATGCTTGGAAGAGTTGAGAACAGTATGACTAAAACGCGCGACGGCTTGAAATGCCGAGGCCAGATCGATTTCTTGAAACGCACCGGGACCTAACACTTGCACATCGACTTGACCTGTGAGTGCCAACACCGGCGCTCGATCGACTTTTGCATCCCAGAGTCCGGTGAGCAGATTTGTTGCGCCAGGCCCTGCGATGGCCAAACAGGCAGCAGGACGACCGCTCAACTTTGCATAGCCGGAGCAGGCAAATGCCGCCGCTCCCTCATGACGAATTCCAATGTAGGTCAGATTCCCTTTGGTTTCCTGTATCCTCAGCGCATCGGCTAGACCCAAGTTAGAATGGCCCACCATGCCGAATACTCGTTTCACTCCCCAACTGATCATCGTTGCTGCCATCACATCACTCACCGTGCGAAGCGGTTCTATTTCTTGGGGAATACCCACGCAGATGGTTCCCTCGCGAATTTCAACTGGAAACAGTTCTTGGCCGGAATCCTCATGTCCCCCAGGAGGTTTGCCAGTCAATGGATCGAAATCCCAACCATGCCATGGGCAGCGCAGCCAACATTGCCCATCAACACCTGTCTCAATCGATCCTTCTCCAAGCGGTCCGCCTTGATGGGGACATCGATTATCCATCGCTGAATACTTTCCTTGAAAATGAACCAAGGCAAGAGACTTCGTGCCTGCCGTCACCGTTTTTACGCGGCCTTCTGGAAGGTCTGTGTTACGTCCCACTTCATGCCATTCGATATGATGAGCGCTTGCAGAAGCCTGTTTTGTCTCGGCCATACATCAATCCTTTCATCTCTGTGAGAAATGCGGCGCTTCGCGACGAGGAACTGTTTGAGTATGATACTGCCTTGAGAGATGCCCAGCAATCCAATAATGGAAAGCCAATATCCAAGAATTGCTCTGGAGAGAGAATGGTCTTAGATGCATACGAGATGTTACTCAAGAAAAGTCTTCTGTTTCCTCACTGATCCGTGTCAAAATGTGTGGGAATGGATGAATTCGAAAAATTCACGAATCACTAAGGGGAAGCATTCATGAAGAAAGTGTCGATTGCACAATGGGCCAATCTCAAGGATCGTGAGCCGACCTATGCGCTCATCGCCAATGTCGACCTTGTCATCGTCCGCTATGAGCAAAACATTTCAGTTCTCTATGGACGATGCCTGCATCGTGGTGCGCTTTTAGCCGATGGACGCATAGAGGGTGAAGATCTGATTTGCGGGTTGCACGGCTGGGATTTTCAATATGAAACAGGAATCAGCGCTTATAACAATGAAGAGCGATTGCACAAATTCAATGCGTGGGTTGAACTGGATCAGGTCTGGGTCGATGAAGAAGAGATTGCCAACTGGGAACGCAACAATCCACAGCCATTTAAGCGCCAAGAGTATCTTGGAACGTATGCCGATACGCATCCGGTAGACGAAGAGCCTCACGTGGGTCTCATTCAAGGGTATGCCGCGCATGGGTTGGAGAAGACAGGTCATCATGGATTGGTCGCCGCCATGGGCGTCTCTCGCACGGAACTTCCTTCATGGGATGATATTCAATTTGTCACGGCACAGCTTGCCACATTGCCTCAACTGGATGATGTTGCTGTTTCGACGGAAGTAGTGATTGGCCCCAATGCCAAGAAGCCACTCAAATTAAGCATTCCACTTTTTGTCTCAGACATGAGTTTTGGGGCCTTATCTGAAGAAGCCAAAACGGCTCTGGCCCGTGGGGCTGAAATGGCGGGGACAGGAATCTGTTCAGGAGAAGGCGGCATGCTTTCTGAAGAACAAGCCGAGAACTCACGGTATTTTTATGAGCTGGCATCCGGACGTTTCGGTTTTTCCATAGACAAAGTCAAGAAATGTCAGGCATTTCACTTTAAAGGTGGACAAGGAGCCAAGACGGGAACTGGTGGTCATTTGCCAGGGCCGAAGGTAAAAGGGAAAATCGCGCTTGTACGTGGACTCAAAGAAGGGGAGCCGGCAATCTCACCACCACGTTTCCCTGATTGGACCGATATTACACAAATTCGAGATTTTGCTGATGAAGTGCGGGATGAGACAGGAGGCATTCCGATTGGCTACAAGTTATCGGCGCAACACATTGAGAAAGATATTGATGCGGCCTTAGAAGTCGGAGTCGACTATATTATTCTCGATGGTCGAGGCGGAGGAACCGGAGCTGCTCCGCTTATCTTCCGCGACAACATTTCTGTTCCCACCATTCCGGCACTTGCACGTGCGCGCCGTCACTTGAATCGGCTCGGGAGACAAGATGTCACATTAGTGATCACTGGCGGACTGCGACAGCCTGCTGATTTTGCTAAAGCGCTTGCATTGGGTGCCGATGCGGTTGCCCTTTCCAATTCGGCGATGCAGGCAATTGGTTGCATTGGAATGCGCGCTTGCCACACTAATAACTGTCCTGTCGGTATTGCGACTCAAAAAGATCACCTCCGAGCTCGACTGATCGTTCAAGAATCTGCTGCGCGACTTGCGCGTTTCTTTGAAGCGTCGACCGAACTCATGAGTCTGCTGGCCAGAGCATGTGGCCATACCCACCTTCATCAGTTCTGTGTCGATGATCTCACGACATTTAAAAAACCGATTGCTGAACTTGCAGGGGTTCCATATGGCGGCGTGAGTTGATCAGATTGAAATGGGCGAGGATCCTGAAAGAAATGAAGGCGAAACTTCCCGAAGTCCATTCGTGCCGATCGGGATAACGGTCTTAGGAATTCTGCTTTTGCCGATGCTCATCTATTCTAACGGTCCCGAAGGGCCAATCAAAGAAGGTGATGTGGTATTTTCCACTGGACGGCATCGTGTGAATTTTGCCAAACCCGTTGATTACCATGTGCTCGGGTACAAGTCGTTTTGCGTGATTGAATTACGGGACCAATTGCTTGTGACGCAACGACCAGCCGATCGGAGGGATAGAAGCCTTATTGCGCATTCTCTCGGGCATACAAAAAAAGAATTTCCATTTTGCCCGACAAAAGCAGATCTTATCCTTCACCCGCATCAAGCGACGCTTCAAGCCAATACGTGGAATAGAATCAAAGACACATTGGCAAGGCTTTTCTCTGTGAATTGAATGCTAAATCACTTGAGTTTTTCCGCAAACTGCTGACGGAATTTGGCGACTTTTGGATTAATCAAGTACGCGCAGTACGGTTGCGAGGGATTCCGGACAAAATATTCTTGATGATACTCTTCGGCGATGTAGAACGTGTCAGCCGGTGCGACTTCTGTCACAATCGGTTGAGTAAAGATGTTGTCTTTTGTGAACGTTGCAATTACGTCTTCAGCTACGGTCTTCTGCTCAGGTGAGTGGTAGAAAATGGACGAGCGGTATTGTGTGCCTGTATCGTTGCCCTGACGGTTGAGAGTTGTCGGATCATGAATCGCGAAGAATATTTCAAGGATTTCACGGTAAGAAATTACTGACGGTTCAAACGTTACCTGCACGACTTCCGCATGGCCGGTGTTCCCCATGCACACGGCTTCATACGTGGGGTTCTGCACTTGCCCACCCATATAGCCTGACTCAACCGACTCCACACCCTTCAGTTGGTCATATGCCGCTTCTAAGCACCAAAAGCAGCCAGCCCCTAACGTCGTGACTTCTTTGCCTGAATCTGTCTGTCTATTTTCTGTGGTCATTGTTAAGTCCTATGTGTTGTTCATGAATGAGTTCTGGAACGACCCCTAACTGTGTTAAAAATAGCATTAGAGCCAGTCACTCGGCCACCTCTAGAGAAAACGACTGATTATTATGCGTATCGCTTGGGCCACCGATATTCATCTGAACTTCCTGAATGAGCAGAAGCGAGAAACATTTTTCCATTCAACCCTTGAACACAATTCTGACGCGGTGTTCATTACCGGTGATATTGCCGAAGCGCCAACCTTGAGCTTCCACCTACAGGAAATGGTGGAGTTCATTCAACAACCACTGTACTTCGTGCTCGGTAATCATGATTATTATTACGGCGCGATCACCTCGGTACGAAATGCAACAGAAAAATTGTGCGTATCACAGCAAAACCTCACGTATCTAACCGGCAACCGGGTTATTGAATTAACCAAGAAAACGGCGTTAGTCGGTCACGATGGCTGGGGCGATGGTCGCCTTGGCAATATCGAACAGACGTCAGTGCGACTCAACGACTTTCGATTGATTGAAGAACTGACGGGTTTAGAATATAGGAAACTCATAGGCAAACTCCGGGAACTTGGAGATGAAGCTGCGGCATTGATTCAAGATACGTTATCCAATGCTCTCGATACCTATGATCATGTGATCTTTCTCACGCATGTCCCGCCATTCAAAGAATCCTGCTGGTATGAAGGCAGAGTCGGTAATGATGACTGGCTTCCGTTTTTTACCTGCAAGGCAGTCGGGGATGTTTTGTATGAACTCATGAAATGTCGAACTCACAGCCGACTCACGGTCCTATGCGGTCACACACATAACGAAGGAATAGCTCAAATTCTCCCTAATCTCCGCGTGGTGACCGGTTCGGCAGATTACGGTGTCCCGCATGTTCAGGAAGTGCTGGAGATAGATTAACCAGTGAATCGTTATCGTTTTTGTATTCGCGTAGAGTTCTTAGAAATGTACACACAAACACGGCCGCCTGTGCTGGCGGCCGTGTTATCATCATCTATTCTCTCTAATCGGATAATCTCATAAACCGATTTAGTCATGCTCCTCATGCTTTTGATGCTCATGCGTCACTTGGATGTCGACGGTGTTCCCTTCTTTTTCGAGGACTTCGGTGCCGAATCGATAGTTGGGCTTCATGGTACTGTGAGCCATGCGTCTATCTTTGGGATTGGTAAAAACCATTTTAGTCTGAAGTGTGTCTCCCTCTAGCACCACCACTTTCATCTCCAGAAAACCGCCCATGCCTGGATGCCAGGCAATGAGTTTGTATACGCCTTCCGGAATGTCCGGTAAGGTGAAATTGCCTTGGTCGTCCGTAATCGCATAGTACGGATTATCGACAGCCATACCCCACGATTGCATATACGGGTGAAAACCGCATTCTAAGTAGAAAATTCGACGGCCTTGTGAGAAATGCACATTATCGATCATGGCCTCGCCGGGTTTGTGTTGGTGGTCCATCAATAAATCTTTGGGATGATGCGGGTTGAGTCTCAGCGGTCGGTGGAGCATGACTTTGTTGCCGAATGGTGCCGTCTCATACGCCACTACATCGTGGATAATTGGATCCATATTGACAATATGTAGTGGCTGTTGATCGCGCACGGCCATTACCCAGGGTTCAAACACACAGTCTTCCACCGTCACTTTTGATGGCGCGTTATCTTTGTCTGAAAACGGTTTGCCCTTTGTGATTCCCTCAAGAAACACAATAGCGTTTTTCAGGCCGCCTTCTGATGAAATGTGAAATTCATCCACCACTCGCCATCCGGTCCCGGTGGAGATTCGACCACAGAAGGCCGTATCTGGATTGGCGATGATGCTATAGGCTAAGGCCGGTGGTTTTTTTCCATCAAGCAAGACGGTCCCGCTGATCGCCCCGCCATTCGTCACAGGTTCTTCGGTATAGGTCCAGGCAGCAATCGGGGAGAGTGCGAAGAGTAGAAAGCTAAAGAGTCCGGCAAGGCATTTCATGGTCATTTCCTTTGAATAGGGGAAGAAAAAGTTTCTGCTATGTGTACTTCCTACAACATCCACTTACCGAACGCTTTGGACGAACAGTAATCTAATCATAAATCGTGTATCCGCTCAACGCATAGCCTCTTCTAACGTGTCAGCTGATGAATTATATCGTTAATGCTATCACATGTCAGAATGTGGTTCACAAACATACCGTGGAGATGTTCGCTCATAGAGATGGCAGGCGCATGGGTAATCCTACGAAATATGGTAGATGCTTTTCTAGTACCCTGAAGCGTTACAACCCTCTCTTCACGGATCGGTAAAACGAGTGGGCGGAGGCCTTCAAAATTCATGGTCTACTCGTAGGCCTCTCAGGTAAAGTGAGGTCTATGACAGCCTTTCAGTCTTATGATGTGATCATCGTTGGTATGGGCCCAGCCGGGGCCTCGGCAGCGTATGAGTTATGTCAAGCCGGGCTCTCGGTCTTGGGTCTCGAAAAGCAATCCCACCCACGCTATAAAGTCTGTGGTGGAGGCCTTTCGGCCCGCATTGAGTCGATCTTGCCTCCAGACTTTCACTCTGTCATTGAAGATGCCGTCCATCGCATGATTTTCTCGTACGGACCGAAGGAATCGTACCATGTCGAATCCGAGAAACCGATCGCGTATATGGTCATGCGGTCGTGTTTTGATCAATGGTTGGTCGACAGGGCGTTGCACGCTGGAGCCGTAGTTCATGAAGATGAACCCGCCACGGCATTGACAACGTTGCCTGATGGTATCGAAGTCCGGACAGCCAAAAGCCGGTATCATGGGCGGGTTGTTATTGGCGCAGATGGGGCGATGAGTCTGGTTGCGCAACAACTTTTTCCGCATCGTCGACTCCGAAAAATTCCGGCATTGGAGAGTGAGATTCTGTCACATTCGCCAGAGGCTCATGCCTATGCCAAGACAGCATTGATCAGTCTCAATGCTGCCAAGAAAGGCTATGGCTGGATTTTCCCGAAAAAGCAGGGACTGTCAATTGGCGTCGGTGAATTTGTGCGCGGTATGAATCAACCGAGGCAAAGTTTTCAGCAATTTACTCGGAAAGAACCGACGTTAGCCGAACAGGTTATTCCATCTCCGCTTGGTCATCCCATTCCGGTGTTTAATCGATCTCCCGGTATCATGAATGGACGATGGAACAACGGGTTGGTTCAGGGACGTGCGTTATTAGTAGGAGATGCCGGGCATCTCGTCGACCCGCTATTAGGCGAGGGAATTTATTATGCTGTACGGTCCGGACAATTAGCTGGGACAAACATCGTCCAGGCATTGCAGCACTCGTCCCCTTGCTTTGATAATTATGAGCATGCCGTTATCAATGAATTTGGTCGCGAATTTCAAATTGCGTCGAGGCTGGGACGTGTGGTCTATGGCGTGCCTCGCTCGTGGCATCGTTGGGTCGGAAAAACATTTCCAGGTCCCTATCAGGGGGTATTGCAGCGATACTGTGGGATGTTGCAGGGACAGGAAACGTACCAAACACTGTGGGATCGAATGATGACAAGGATGAAGAAGCCCTTTATTCGTCGTTCGTGAAGCGTCGTTCGGGAAGCGTATCTCATGAATCGTCGTTCGTCGCTCGCTGTTCGTCACCCGTGATCCGTGACGCATTCTCGTATGAAATGAAAGAGACTCTTTCTACGAAATACGAGCGACGAGATACGCTTCCCGAACGACGCTTCCCATTTGCCTTCCCGTAGGCAGTATGCTACCGTGATTTTTCTTTAACGCGGAGGGCCTGCGTTATTGAGGCAACAACAGATGAGGTCCACGTCTTTGTGTTGTGTTTTCCGGGTGTCTACTCGAAAGTGTGAGCTACGTCGCAGCATGGCTTTCGTGCCTGTGCCCCGTCCTTTCCTATCCTCTCGAGTCCACCACCACCTTACGTTTTTAAAAGGAGAATCTCTATGAGTTTGAAGATTTATGTGGGCGGCTTACCCTATGCCACGAGTGAAGCCGAGTTGAACGATCTCTTTGCTGCACATGGAACTGTGGAGTCAGTGAAAATTATTACCGATAAGTTTACCGGCCAATCACGGGGATTTGGTTTTGTGAAAATGGCAGGAAGTGAAGAAGGCAACGCAGCGATTGCTGCTCTCAATGGGACACAGTTAGATGGTCGAACGTTGACAGTGAATGAAGCGCGTCCTCAAGAGCCGAGGTCCCCGGGGGGACGTGGTGGATTTGGGGGCGGCGGTAACAAGGGTGGTCGTTGGTAAGTCGCTGATTACTTTCATTCCTTGACGTGAATGTAACGCACGCCGATAAAAAAGCTAAGGGGTCTGTGTAATTGACGCACAGACCCCTTTTCAGTTTGAGGACAGAGTCTCACGCTACGAGTAGATTGCTAGACGTCGTTTTGTCTCTCAACCTCATCCCTTTTTGGCTGAATTCCTAGCCGAGCGGCGCTCATTGTCCGTGAGGTAACGTTTTCTGAGACGGATATGTTTCGGGGTCACCTCGACCAGTTCGTCCTCTTCAATGAATTCCAACGCAAACTCCAGTGTTAACTCTCGTGGGGGAATGAGATTAATGGCGTCATCGGACCCTGCGGCTCTGATGTTGGTGAGTTTTTTCTCTCGTATCGCGTTGACGACGAGATCTTGTCCTTTATTATTGACGCCAAGAATCATGCCTTCATACAACGCATCTCCAGGATTCAAAAATATTTCTCCACGATCCTGTAATCCCCAGAGGGCATAGGCGACGGCTTTTCCGGGACCATGGGAAATTTGAACTCCCGCGGAGCGCCGCGGGACTTCGCCTTTAAAGGGTTGATATTCGTGAAAGATTTGCGACATGACGCCTGTCCCTCTGGTCATCATCAAGAGTTCACTGCGGAAGCCCATTAACGCGCGGGAGGCAATGTGAAAGACCATGCGGATTGTGCCGACCGAGCTTTGTTGCATGTCTTTGAGTTCTGCCCGTCGATTGCCCAAGGCTTCAATGACTCCGCCTTGATATCCAGGATCGACTTCAATAACGACTTCTTCAACCGGCTCCAAGCGGTCTCCATCGACTTCCTTGAAGATGACTTTTGGTGGGGACACCTCCAATTCGTAGCCTTCCCGCCGCATCGTCTCGATTAAAATTGATAGGTGTAGCTCTCCACGGCCGGATACCATGAACCGCTCGCCTCCATCGGCTTCTTCGACTTTAATGCCCACATTCATCATGGCTTCGTGTGCTAACCGTTCCCGAATATGCCGTGATGTTAAAAACCGTCCACCGTCTTTTCCGGACAATGGGCTGGTGTTGTGGGAGAAGTTCATCGAAATGGTCGGTTCATCGACATTGACGGTAGGTAAGGCCACAGGATGTTCTGGCGCAGCCAGTGTTTCACCAACACGCACATCTTCAATCCCGGCTATGGAAACAATGTCGCCGGCCTGTGCCTGTTCACGTTCCACACGAACAAGCCCTTGGTAAGCGAGAATCTTTGTCACCTTACTTTTGACAATGTCTCCACCACGCTTGACCAAGGCGACGTGCTCGCCTACTCGAATTCCACCGTGCACAATACGCCCGACGGCAATGCGTCCAATATAGGTATCGTAGTCTAATATCGTGACCAGCATTTGAAACGGCAAGTCCGGGTCGGCTACCGGTGGAAGCACACGATGGACAATCGTGTCCAGCAGCGGTTTCATGTCGGCGGGTTTCTCGTTTAATTCAAGCGTGGCCAGTCCATCTTTGCCTGATGCATAGACAATGGGAAAATCAAGTTGTTCATCTGTGGCGTTGAGCTCGCAAAACAAGTCAAAGGTTTGATTCACCACCTCGGTTGGACGGGCATTTGGGCGGTCGATTTTATTGATGACGACGATTGGCTTCAAATGCAGTTCCAAGGACTTTTTCAAGACAAATTTTGTTTGGGGCATAGGACCTTCAAACGCATCAACAAGCAGCAAGACTCCATCCACCATGCGGAGAATTCGCTCGACTTCACTGCCGAAATCGGCATGTCCAGGCGTGTCGACAAGATTGATGAGGTGGTCTTTATATCGAAGGGAGGCATTTTTTGAAAAAATCGTAATGCCCCGTTCTTTCTCCAAGGGATTCGAGTCCATGATGACCGCTTCACCCTCTTTGAACACGTAGGCGCCGGTTTGCTGAAGCAGCGCATCCACCAAGGTGGTTTTCCCATGATCGACATGCGCGATAATGGCCACATTGCGCATGTCCTTTCGACGTTTTTGTTGAGGCATGATCGTCATCTCCACCCACCCTCACGTTCAAGGGAAGGGTTCTAGCGAAACAATAAAATTATGTACATGAAATACATAAGGCTCGATTATTCACGGCACGAGAGCTCGCTTCCTACATCTGACTTTTGACGCCCATTCTTTTTCACTGGTTTGCCCGGATGCAGGTGTCCACGTATTGGTGGCTCCGCCCTACTCGTACAGCAACCGTCAATCAGTGCTAGGCATGTAGCGAAAAAGTCAGTTTCCATTCGTGGACACAAATCTACGACAGGGCCAAGACAGCCACGATCATTCCGGATCATACGCACATTTCAAAGTCTGATAAGGATGTTTCGTCACACAACCGACGGGACTCGTCGGAGGAGGGTTTGTTCCGTATAGGACAATGAATTCTTTTCTCTATCAAACTACCCCATGGCGGGATTTAATGCAACGTGGTGTCAGTCGTCCTTGGCGAACGTCCCTGTGGGGTATTCGTCTACCAGGCGGTTGCCGATACATATCAACTTACGAGAGCCTCAATTGAGGCTCTCACTATTGCAAGAACGTTCATTTCTTCGCGGTGGCGTTTGCTTTATAGGCCTTGTCTTGAGACTCCCAGTCAAGGCGGAGACGCTCCGACATACTCTTGGTCTTTTCCATACGTTCATTCATGAGCTCAAGTGTTCGGTCATGAGCTACTGCGGCTTCCGTCAAGGCTGTAGATTGGAACTGGTCACATAAAACTCGGAGCACTTCAGCGTTAGGCGAGGCAATGCCTCTGGCCTTACAAAACTGGATGCCTGTGTCGGTCAAGGTTGTGCCGTCGGCTTCTACCAGCGGCTTGGTCCCATCCGGGGCGTTATCGCCGGTATACTTGTAAACCGTGCCAAATTCCCCAATCGCGTATCGAGGCGTCTCACTACTCATCGTATGTGCTCCTTCTTCGTTGGTAGATGAATGTCCAGATGTACAGAAATCATGAAAGATTCATGCGTGATAGGTTGCTATAAATACTTGATAGAACTGTTCTCAACTGAGAGAGATGCGTAGTGTACTCGTTTTTTGTATAAGGTCTCAATGCTTCAGGATGTTATTTCTTGCGGCTATATGTCCTGTCATGTACTTGAGGGGACTACCTTGATAATTTTGTGCCACATGGCTCCTACTAGTTTGACATTACGGGAATTCTCGAGTACTCTCAAGATAGTCACTGTTGAATCGGTCCGGCGACGCTGACGCTAGTAACACTCCGGGCCCCGCGATCGTATCGCGACCAGATCCTGCTCGGAGCGGACTTCCTCCCAATTCTGCCTCCCTCGGTTTTCTGACCACGTGTAAATACGATCCCTTTCTAAAAACAAGGAATATCTCTATGTCTAGTTCTGACTCTACGTCTGAAACGTTATCGTTTAGCGCGCTCGGCCTCTCTGAAGTGCTTTTAAAAGATTTGACAAAAGCTGGGTTTCAAGAGCCAACGCCTATTCAAGCAAAGGCCATTCCCCCGGCGCTCGAAGGCCGTGATGTTCTGGGTTGTGCCCAGACAGGCACCGGAAAAACGGCAGCCTTTATTATTCCGATGATTGAACGGCTGGCTCAAGGGGCTAAAGGGGCGCCCCGTGGGCTTGTCTTGGCTCCTACTCGAGAATTAGCCATCCAAATTCAACAAACGGTAGATCGCCTTGGACGATCTCGTCGAATTTTTGCGACGACTGTCGTGGGTGGAGCCGATATGAATGCGCAGATACGAGGCCTGCGGCAACGTCCCGATATCATCGTGGCCACCCCCGGCCGTTTATTGGATCATATGTGGCAAGGCACCATTCGGTTTAACCAACTTCAGATTGTGGTGTTAGACGAAGCAGATCGTATGCTTGATATGGGATTTGCTCCACAACTGAATCAAATTATGGAAGCGGTGCCGGAAGAACGACAGACGCTGCTGTTTTCCGCAACGATGCCGTCCAATCTTGGCGATCTCGCGCGCATGTCCCTCAAGGACCCGGTCCGGGCCATGGTGTCAAAGTCAGCCACGTTAGCCACTGGAGTGACCCAGACACTTCACCATACAACTTCTTCAGACAAAACCCCTCTCCTGCTTTCTCTTTTGAAAGGTAAGGGCGAATCGGTCCTCGTGTTTACTCGAACCAAGCATCGTGCCGATCGTTTAGGGGAAACCTTGGAACGTGGCGGACATCGAGTGGCGGTTCTTCATGGAGGACGTCGTCTGGCTCAGCGCCGTACGGCTTTAGAAGGTTTTCGTCGTGGGCGATTTCAGATTCTTGTCGCGACGGACATCGCGGCTCGTGGCCTAGACGTGGCGAACATCGGACATGTCATCAATTACGATCTTCCCAATGTGCCTGAGGATTATGTACATCGTCTTGGTCGAACCGCACGCATGAAAGCCGTAGGTAGCGCCACCAGTTTCGTTACGGTTGAAGATTCTCGACATATGCGAGAGATAGAGAAACTCTTAGGTCAGCCGGTTCCATCGGCACCAGGGAGCCGACCACGATTTCAACCAACGCCGCAGAGTACTGGCCAACGCCCACGTCCAGGCTTTAATCGTAACGCACCTCGCCAGGGCCAAGATCAACCGCGACGGTTTGGCTCAAACCGAAGACGTGGTGGACCGCGACCGACAGCCTCTGCAAGATAACCACACCACTTATCAGTTCGGGCTCGTCCGCATAGAAAGACCTCATTGAGACTCTGCTTCTTCTGATTTTCAGAAGAAGTAGAGTTGAAACGAAGGATTATATCTCCACCCAGCCTTCATACAACTCCAAAGTCTATGTTTTCCTCTCAGTGACCCTCCCTCTCATTCTGCGCTATAGTGCGCTCGCACGATTTTCAATGAGACGTGAAAAATAAGAAGTCATAAAAAGAGCATTTTGATCGTTTCGTAATCTTGTCATTTCACGTCTCACTCCTAACTTTTCACTATCGAAAAACAGCTCTATTACTCGTCGATGTCTGCCGTTCCTTCCAACATTCTTCATCGAATGCTCAGGCGAGTTGTTGTTGTACACCCACATGAGATACGCGCACTGCTCTGGTCGTTTGCCTATTTCTTCTGTGTGCTGGCTGCTTATTACATTCTCCGCCCGGTGCGTGATGAGATGGGTGTACTCGCCGGCGTTCATAAATTACCCTGGTTCTTCTTCACCGTATTTCTCACGATGCTCGCAGTGGTGCCCCTATTTGGATGGGCAGCCAGCTGTCTAACTATTCGTCGTCTCCTTCCAACCATCTATCTATTTTTCATTGTCAATCTAATTGGGTTTTTTATTGCGCTCAGGACTGGGCTCACGATGACAGCATTGGCCCCCGTCTTTTTTGTGTGGGTGAGTGTCTTTAATCTCTTTATCGTGTCGGTCTTTTGGAGTTTCATGGCCGATGTGTTTTCTACGGAAGGTGCCCGACGACTCTTTGGTTTCATCTCTGCGGGTGGGAGCCTTGGGGCCATTAGCGGTCCATTGTTTACGGCAACAGCAGTAAAAGGGCTTGGAGTTGCAAGCTTGCTACTGGTCTCTGCCGCACTATTGCTTGCAGCGGTAGGGTGTATCCTAGCATTGCTTGCTTGGTTCCAAGAACAGCATGGAGAAGATCTTGGAGCCAAACATCTACTATCTTCTCAAACCTCCTCTGATCCACCTCCGAGTCTGTGGGTTGGCATCATCCGAATTACGCAATCCACATACCTACAGGCTATCTGTGTGTATTTGGTCTGTTATTCCATACTCTCAACTTTTCTGTATTCGCAACAAACGATTCTTGTCCCACAGGTTGTTCCCAACTCGGAGGACCGTCTTCAATTGTTCGCTTCTTTTGACTTTGCCGTAAACGTGCTCACCGTCTGTATACAAATGTTTGCGACTGGTCGGTTACTGACATTTTTTGGAGTCACGGCCATGCTCGTGATCCTACCATTGCTCAACATTCTTGGATTTGGGATTTTCGGAATGGTGACGATACTGCCGGTACTGATCGGATTTGGAATCTTGCGAAGAGCGGGAGAATTCTCAATCACCAAACCCACACGGGAAACGCTCTTTACTGTCGTGCCGCGTGTCGAAAAATATCAGGCCAAAAATGTCATTGATACCGTCGTCCATCGCGCAGGCGATATGACGGGTACGTGGGTGGGATCGGCTTTGCATGCATTCGGCATGTCGATCTCACAGATGTCGTTTGCCGCAATTCCAATCGCCCTCGTGTGGTTTTTCACCGGAAGGTTTTTAGGCCGACGGCATGAAATGATTCTGGAAAAACAAAAGACTGAAAAAAAACATTAGGCTCTGGATAATAGTAGGTCGAATGTTCGTGGTAGTTTTGATGTCTTTGGTTTTTGTCTGTTTGACCGGAGTGACTGCTATAAAAAATAAGTGCTTGTGTGGAAATACATGACAAGAGACATATCAATCGATATGTCTCTTGTCAGTGTTGAAACGTATGAAGATGTAAGAGGTAGGTGGTGTTCTTCAGAGAGCATAGCTGTTGATTTCATGCAGCCTTTCCTCTTGCTGTCTGTCGTTCATAAAAAACTCTCTCCGGCGATTACTTCACATCAACTGACATAATCACGAATTCTTTATTCAATTGCCCACCCTGGTGTGGCTCTACATAGGTACCGTCATAGTAATACCATTGCAGGGGTTTCATTTTGCCTAATTCACTGGGATGACGTGGCAGCTTTGTCACATCTAGGCCGTTGGCGATAAAAGTGGCGGGATTGATGAAGTACACGACATCCTCATGCGTTTGTTCAGGTGTCTCGGAGAAGTGAATCATATTATGCTTGCTAGCCGTCTCGAGCATACACATTTCCCCGCTGGCATCCGTCGCATCAATAGGTTTCATCTTTGAATCAGGACCAAGAATATTCGCAATCGCATTTATTTCTTTCCGTGCCTTCCCTTCTAATTTCAACACCGGTCCAAACTGTTCTTTGATAGTATCTAGTGAATCAGCTGCAATGGCAGTAGAAAACACTCCCCAACTAAATACGGAGCTCACCATAACCGTGGTCATACACACCGATAATTTCCAGTTCATTTTCATGATTGTTTCCTTATGAATTGTTGAGTCGTTTGTAAAACACTTGATGTGCTGTATCCTTTCAATACTCATGGGTGATGCAGACTTTATAGCCATAATTCGTCGGCTAAGTGGTCGATTGACGCAACTTGAACCTTTTAAGATCAAGGTCGAGGTTTCTGGGTGAGAGGCAGAATAATAGAAAAAGTCGTTCCCTTCCCTTCTTCACTTTCTACCTTGATCTGACCATGATGAGCATCGATGGCGTCTTTCACGATTTTTGTCCCGAGTCCGGTTCCGCCGACTTTAGTGCTAATGGCATTCTGGGTAAATAATCGATCTCGGATGTCTGAAGGCATGCCCTTTCCGGTATCCGCGACAACTAATTCAAGCATTCCCGTTTCAAGGTGAGCTTGCCCACGTATCGTCACTGAACCACCGGAAGGGACTTCCGGTATCGCATTACCTGTGAGGTTATAGAGTGCTGCAAATAATCGGCGTTCATCAGCTTCAATAATCGGGAGTGTGTCCAGCCCTTTCGCGTACAAAGCCACCTCCTTTTCTTTGGCAGAGATCTGAAGTGATTTAAATACACCTTTGACAATTTCTTGTACTGTACATGGAGTAAAATTTGGTTCGCTTGTGACGCCTTTGACGGCATCAGCAATCTCGCGCACCCGGTCTTGAATGCGTCGCGCATTATTCGTGATCATTTCTGTCAATTCAGTGCACGTCGTCTTGCAATGTGTCCAGACCTTGGCATCATCCTTCATGACGGCAGCAAACACGTCCTTGAGTTCATCCTCAAGGAGACTTGTCCCTGTCAATACTGGCATGAGCATATTTTTAATATCATGTCCAACATTACCTAAGACGCGCGAGACCTCAGCCAATTTGGCTGCCTCAAGGAGTTGAGCCGCAATGCGTTTCTGTTCCGTCATGTCCTGGAAGGTCACCACTGCTCCCCTCAACTTCCCCTGTTCATCTCGCAATGGTGTGCTGCAATATTGGGCTGAGAAGTGACTTCCATCTTTTCGCCAAAAGATTTCGTCGGCTCCCATGTGTACTCGTCCGTCTTTATAAGCCCCATAGATGGGACATTGTTCATCAGGGTATGGACATCCATCTTCTTTCGTATGATGCCATAGCGAATGGCTTGGCTGTCCGAGCAGTTCATCAGTCTCATATCCCAGCATCGATTTAGCCGCAGGGTTCACAAATGTATGGCAACCTTCCAAGTCTAATCCTAGAATGCCTTCGCCTGCAGAGTTCAAAATGTACTCATTTTGTCGACGAAGCTCCATGATGGTACGTTCGGCCTTTTTGCGCTCAGAAATATCACGAAACGTCACGACAGCCCCTGCAAGATTACCGAATTCATCCGTGATAGGAGTGCTTGTGTACTCGGCTGGGAAGGCTGTGCCATCTTTTCGCCAGAACACTTCAGTATCACCATGATGAATGCGACCGTCTTTGTAGGCCCCATAGATGGGACAGTCTGTTGCCGGATAGGGTGATCCATCAGCGTGAGAGTGATGCCACAATCCATGGCTGGGCCGACCCAAGAGTTCATCGGCCGTGTATCCCAGCATCTGTGCTGCGGCAGGATTCACGAAGGTATGCCGTCCTTCCAAATCAAGACCAAAAATCCCTTCAGCCGCAGCCTGTAAGAGCAGACGATGTATCTCATCTGCCGTGGATCGTACAAAGGGGGAAGAGTCCTGACTCTCTTTCTGCATGTCCGTGTTCATGTGTTCACCTTGGTACGTCGTGTCCTCAGCTTGTCCATTCCAACCCTAAGCCTGATTTCACCCAAGCCTGAAGAAGGTCATGCCGTGTGATACATCCAATCACCACGCCATCCTTTTCAACGGGAAGGTTCAAAAATCGGCTTTTCTCCATAATTTTCACGGCTTCACCAATCGTCGTGTAGGCTGTAACCGGTACACGGTCCTTTGCCATCAGATCTTCAGCTGTCATCTGGTTGAGGTCCTTACCATCTGCTAGGGCCTGCAACAAATTAAATTCGCTGATGAACCCAACAAATGTTCCGTTCCGATCCACGACTGGAGCCCCAGGCGTGTGGCCAGTGAGCAACAACACCGCTATGGCCAAACCATTTTGTTCAGCTTGAAAACGCAGCCTATTGCTTCCGACGATTTCTTCAAGGGTTGCATTGCCACCGGCGGATATTTTTTCTGAATCCATCGTACATTCCTCTTATGATGATTGGTGCCAGTTTACTGAAGGTCGCCATTCTTGGAAAGATGCATCATGTCGGGACACGAAGTGTTTGCGGATCCTAACCAGCGATATACGCTATTCGATTCCTCATGACTTCGTGAGATTTCTAATATAAGCAAGAATGTCCTCCATTTCTTGTTTTGACAGATCGCTCTTCCATGAAGGCATGGCCGTGCCCGGCCGACCGTTGCGAATAGTGTTGAGGAGAATCGTATCTGACTTGTTGCCGGTAGCCGTCAGGTCTGCTGCCGGGGGAATGAGCGCCTGGCCGATTGGACCGTCGCCTTTGCCCGTTTGGCCGTGACAGTTGAGGCAGTATGTGTTGTAGATTGCCTTCCCTTTTTCAGGACTTCCACTCTCCCTAGTCGGGATATGTGCCAAACCCGTAAATTTTTTAGCCTCTGGTATAGGTTGAATGGTATTCTGACTCACCAAATACTCAGCTAGGGGCGAAATGTGTTCATCCGGAATCGGACACCCAAAGGTGTGTTTCATTTTCTTGATAATTTCCGTCCAACGTTCATGTGAATGTGGAGGTTGCGTGTAGATATATTCTGCAGAGTGGCAGATGAGACAATAACTACTGGCAATCGCGCTTCCCGGACCCTGCTGAAAAGAGATTGGATCGGCAGGCACGCTCAGTGTATCTGAGGCCTCCATCGATTGCGCACCGGACGGCTGTCCCACCATAAACACGCCAAGCATGAACAGGCCCACACACAGGAACACGCTGAACCAGCCGACACTTCGCTTTATGATATTCCCGTTACGTCGCATGAATATGCACCGTTTCGACGACATTTCGAAGATATCCACTTGGATTCCAGCGAGCGCTGAAACGTTGGGGTTCGCCAATGCGATTCACGGCTAGTGATTGCAGCATATAGGTTCGACCGGAAACCGGCGTGAATTGCACTTCCCACGGCCGGAAACTAAAGTCGCCATAGTCCTGTCCTAAGCTGGCAGCCTGCCATTGGCGGCCTCCATCCACTGAGAAGAGCACTCGATCGATGCCATACCCTTGGTCAAAGGCAATGCCTTTCACGGTTAAGGGCGTTCCGCCTACCACCGTTCCGCTATCTTGAACATTGGTGATAAAAGAGCGGACGGTCATTTTCCCTATTGGAACGGATCGGACAATCTTCTCCCCAGGCTGGACGCATGCGCAGGGATCTGCCGGCAACCGATAGGCCTTGGCCATCCAAAACTGTTGATCGTGCTTGTTGAGCACTTCAATATCATTCAACATTTTGACCCAATAGGTGGCAAACCAGCCCGGCACAACCAGCCGAAGTGGAAACCCGTTCAACCAGGGAAGTGGCTCTCCATTCATGGAATGGGCCACCACCACGGTCTCTTGAACGGCATCCTCTAGATTCAGCGATTTTCGAAAGTCCGGCGTGCCATCAGCGATTGGTTGATCAAGACCATCAAACCGAACCTGGAGGCCATCATCATTGAGCCCGGCTTTGGCGAGTAAATCCCGCAATCGAACGCCCGTCCACTTGGCATTGCCCATCGCGCCATTTCCCCACTGCCCGCCAGGGACACGCGGGTCAAAAAACCCCCGGCTGTTTCCTCCGCATTGGCACACGGCGGCAACCTCAACTTGCTCGAAATCCCGTTTTAACTCCGCCAAATTCAAAGACAACGGTTGAGTAACTCGTCCCCGAATCTTCAGACGAAACGTGTTCATATCGATCTGCGAAGGAATGTTGGCCAGATGCCATCGAACAAAGAAGGCATCATTGGGCGTAAAAATATTCTCATCAAATAGATGAAACGGGGTTTCCAATTGTGGTGGCCTCGTGGTCATGACCATCAGCGGCCGTTTTTGCGGGAAGGCGACCAATGGACGGCGACCCCGCTCGAACGGCAAATCCACTTTCGGTGCATTCTCAGCCCAAAGCACTCCTGGCTTCACGAAACTTGCAGCCCCAAGTGCCAGACTCGCTGATAAAAAACGTCGACGAGTCAATTCAGAATCTTTTTCGGTCCTTGTCTTCTTCATGGCGTGTTCCTTGTAGACGTAGGCTGATTCCGTCTCTTCAGTTCCTATTTCGCCAAGGTCCGGATATAGTGAATCATCTGCCATATTTGATTATCCGGCATGCCTGGAAATGCCATCATCCCCGTTCCGGGCGAGCCATTCTTTATGATCCAGAACATTTGTCCATCGGAAATGTCGGTCATCGTCTCTCCACAGGTAAGGTTGCGTGGGTGTGGATTGAGCGCAGCGCCCATGGGCCCGTTTCCGTCGCCTTTGTCTCCATGGCATTGTTTGCAGGCCAAGGGCTGCGCCGTTTCGTGAAACAGTTTTTTGCCAGCTTTGATATTTTCCGGTGAATTCGGTAAGGGGTTGGTCAGCTTTCGAAATTTTCCAGGGGCGCGTTTCGTGTTGCGCGGTTGAGGACAGACACCTGACGATCCTGAGTTCGTGGCCGCCGAGGCGACATGAGCTCCACCTGTAAATGTGGCTTTCAAATAGGCAATTACATCGGCGACACCCTGTTTCCCGCCAATCGTCAAACCCCAATAGGGCATCAAGGGAGATTTGCCGACACCTTTCCCTCCGTAATAAATCACGTTATAGAGATAATCGAGCGGAATTTTGTCAAAGGGAATATTGGCATGAACGGCAGGTTTGGGTTCCAGCCCCGACGCCGCCGGGCCATCGCCTTTTCCGTCGGCTCCATGACATTGCGCACAGTACTCTTTGTATATCTGCGCTCCGTTTTCGACACGAGGATGGTCAAATTCCGCGCTTTTCCAAGGTTCATAAAAGGGAAAGTCCTCGACGCCGCGTGTCGCAATAAACCCGGTGACATACCGGAGGCCGAGCTCACTCACATCGCCCACAAATTCCCCGCTGTGCGGGACGAAGTCCGGGGGATTGGAGTTAAAGCGATAGATCCAGTCGGCTTTGAGTCTTTGGCCCGAATTAAAAAACGATGTGCTTTGCGGACCGCCGGTCTGTTTCCCATCCACCATGATCTGGTGACAGCCGATGCATGAATGCTGCTTGAAGATTTCCTCCCCAAACTTCGCTTCTTGTTTGCTAAACGTGGTCATATCAATGGGGTTGTTCTTGACGCGCGGGTCTTGGAGGTGTGTCTCGATGTATTCAGCTAGCGCTTGGGCTTCTTCGTCAGGCACGGTCATGTGAGGTGTTGGCTCTTGGCTCTGATCCCATCGATATGACTTCTGGTACATCGTCGGCTCTTTGCCTGTTAACCAATCGATCATCCAATTTTTTTGAAACTTGCTGCCAGCCCACATGAGATCCGGGGCTTTTAAGGCAAACCGGCTTTCGGCTTGCCCTTCGATTTTGTGGCATGTTGAACAGACGGTGGTCATCATCTTTTCAGCCTGCTGTTGGTTTGCGGCCCACACGGGGATCACGCTCCACATGATGAAGAGCATGCTGCCAATACCCAATCGAGTAGTGCGTACAAATGTATGAGTGAACAATGACAGAATATACATAGCCCCGCTCTCCTTTCCCTCAACCGACTCAAAAAAGAACCTTGTTCAAGATCGACGAACTCACTTCAGTTTTTTCACTGCAATAGATACTGGGAGCGCAGCTCACGACGCCGTTCCTAGTGAGCTCTTTGGTTTTTCGACAGCCTGTTGCCAGGTTTTAATACCTCCAACGAGATCCATCACATTTTTAATCCCATGTTTTTCTAAGAGACTTGCCGCGATCGAGGAACGGTATCCCGTGGCACAGTGCACCACAATCTGCCGGTCTCGAGTTACTTCGTTAATGCGTTCTTCGAGATGACTGACCGGAATATTCACGCTGTGGCCAATCTGTTTCTCCTTCCATTCCTGCTCTTTACGGACATCGAGCACAAGCGGGGGCTCGGCAGTTTGTAACTCCTCTGCTAAGGACTGAGCTGTAATTCGAGCCGTGGTTCCCACCAGATCGGGGCGATGAGTCAGAGCTTCCATTCCTCCTTTGAGATACCCGATGACCTGATCAAAGCCGATCCGGCCCAACCGTATCGCCGCTTCAGCTTCACGGCCCGGTTCGGCGATGATTGCCATTACCTTGTGTTGCGAGAAAATGGTGCCGGCCCAGGTCGCAAACTTTCCTCCCAATCCGATATTCACGCTCCCCATGAGATGTCCGCCGGCGAAATCGGCCGGATCACGGACATCCAGGGTTTGAGCCCCGGAATCCTGTAACTCGAGTACCTCGTCAAGTGATAGGGGCTTCAGTTCTTCCTTCAAGACACGATCCAGCGTGGGCCGTTCTTTGCGATTGAGCATCGCGTCATAGCTGAAGTACTGCGGGGCCTCTGGCTGGTTGGCCGTCACGAGCTGGATGAATTCGTCTTTCGTCATCGGCTGCAAGGCATAGTTGTACTTCCGTTGCGTCGCCATGGTGGAGGAAGTCTCGGTACTCAGGTGCCTGCCGCACATTGATCCGGCGCCATGAGCTGGATATACGAGTGTGTCGTCCGGCAACGGTAGGATCTTCTTGTGCAGAGAATCGTACAACATGCCTGCCAAGGCATCGGCAGTTACGCCGACGGATGCCATGAGGTCGGGTCGCCCAACATCGCCAATAAATAAGGTGTCGCCCGTCAGGATCGCGTGTGGTGTGGACTCACTCTTTCCCATGTCATAGACGAGGATGGAAATACCCTCCGGCGTATGTCCGGGTGTTTCAAGTACCTGGAGGCGAACCTTTCCAAACTCGACACTCTCTCCATCGCTGACTGCTCGAAACGGAAAATCGGCCTGAGCATTGGCGCCCAGACAGATTTCTGCACCAACCCGATCGTGAAGCTCCAGATGTCCGGCTACAAAATCGGCATGGAAGTGAGTGAGGAAGACGTATCGAATCTGTACATTGTAGACTTTTGCATCATTCACATATTCGTCAATGTCGCGTTTTGGGTCCACGATTGCCGCAGTTCGGGATTCTTCATCTCCTATCAAATACGAGGCATGTGCTAAACATTCTAAATAGTATTGTTTCAAGATCATGATGCTCTCCTTCTTCTATTTATGTCGTGTGCGTCGATATTCGTTCGTTACAATCGTTGAATAGAGCCGGTTCCCTATTCATATTGTTTACAGGCATCAGCAAAAGCGATACCTAAAAAATGCACAATTGAAGAATGCTGATTTTTTAAACAGTTACGTTCGTCTTGCTTCTTTCGCGTGAAGCCTAGAAGCCAAACGTTAAGGGCAAGCGTTAACGGCTGACTTAACACGTAAACGAAAAACGATACATGATTGTTGTCGAAAGTGGTTGGTGCAACGATGAGTAAATAGACAGGGAAGGAAGAGAACAAGAAAAAATTTGTCGCCGTCATATCTATAGTGTCAGTACGCACTTACGTACGACTCAACGTACGAAGCTATGCGGAATTAACAGGTGGGGAAATAATATGGGTCGAAGGTGCGCAAGATATTTCGTTGTGATGGAAGCCCAGCCGCGGCGGACGATCCCAACAACAACGGGCCCCGGTTATGAGGACGATCGTTCCTATCTTGTAGGGGGTATTATTCGTATAAGAATGTCGTTTGCTTTGTGTTGCACTCATGTGGCGTTATCGTCGTCCAGGACGCTATTGGAATTGATAACGAAGCCCTCCATGCACATTTACGTCAATGACGGCCGCGATTCAAAGCTTGTTTTGCGTTGCGATCGTTGGACCCCCGCATTGACTTCGAAGGCATTTGAAAGCATGTGACGAATTTCCACGTCACCTTGAAACACATCTTCGGTCGCATCCTTTCGCTCATCGCCCGTTATATCGCTCGTGAAATCATTCCGCTCATAGTGAAACGCCAGCTCTACGGACGTCGCTTCACAGACCTCGACTTCAAGCTCCGTGGACACGTAATGATTGATGTAGAAGACATCGTCACGAAATTGCGGCTCGTTTCTTCCATCCGCCACTCCACGTTCAAAATGATAACCGACGGTTAATGCGATCTCCGGCCATAGTTTCCATTCCACGTGTGGCCCAACGGTCCAAAAGCTGGTATCCCGGTGTGCAAAGTTCTCGTTATATAGACGGAGCCCATAACGTCCCAGCACACGGAGCGTGAGCGTATTTCCTAGGTCTTGTTCAATGGTCCCGGTCCAGAAATGCGTGGTAATCCGTTCTTCAACCAGTTCCTCTCTCTCAGATCGACGACTTTCATTATCTCCTAAGAATAAATTGGGACCGTAGTGATACCGCAGGCCAAGCGTGAACTGAGAGGGTAACGTGTGTTCAAGCCTGAGCCCGTATGTTCCATGGGTAAAACGGGATTGATCGGCGAAAATAAATCCTTGTCCGCGAACAGAGAGGGATGTTGTTCCTACTCTATTGTTCCATGTTTTCCCGATGATCAAATCAGGTTCGAAGACACTATCCGAGCCTTGGCCGGTGACATCAATGACAGGCTGCGTGGGATCCTCCTGCAATGACAACCGGCGGGATGAGGAGAATAGGACTACATTGTCGGTGTAATAGAACGTACTCTCGACTTCGGACGACCATTCCGCCCAACAAGGTGGCCCCCCAAATTCGGACCACATCACTCCTGCCAACAGCGTAAGGACAGTCCCATGCCACAGTTTCCGCTTCATGGAGCATTGTCTTGGGAAAATGCCTTAGATGCTTAGCAAGGCTGCCCGTTAAACCGGCAGGGCTTATACCGGGTGATGTCAAACTCGGTGTTTTCTTGGTAGATCGCTTCATTGCCGTTGACTCCGTCAAGCAGGGGGTCATTCCACATCGTGTGGTTCCAGCAATAAAACAACGGGTATTCCTGGAAATAGTACACCGGATTGCCGTATGTGCTTCTCATATGTTGGTAGACTGTCCGTCCGGTCACGTAATCAATCTCTCCGTCTCTCTTGAGAGAATAGAGTGAAAGAAACAAGCGGGCTTCTTGATCATATATTTCGTCCACGCGTACACGTTCATCAGGTTCAGATGGCAATGTCTGTGGAGTGGACCCCATGGCAGCGTCAAAGGCACCGACCAGAAACACAATTGAGAGGCAGAGCGTGATGATTGAACTCATGACGAAATCTTGTCAACGGGGTTAGGGGTTGCCAAACGACCGCACATACAGCAACACATGCCAGGCTTCCTCTTCCGTGAGCACCAATGGAACAAACGACGCCATATCTGTCCCGGGACTTCCGTTTTTTAAAATCCAAAACAGTTCGCCGTCGGTACGCGCAGCTTGCCAGGTGTTGTCTGTAAAATTTCTGGGAAGCTTTCCGCGAAGCCCAGGAATATTTCCGAGGCCTTTCCCATCTTTGCCGTGGCAGGTGACACAAAACGCTTTGCCATGAAAAATATTTTTTCCGATCTCAACATTTTCAGGCGTGGACAAAACCGGGTTTTCCCATGATTTTGCTTCTTCGATCTGATCAGCCGGTACTCTGGGTTTGAGCACGGACGGATCGGCCGCCCAGGCCATACCACACATCACAAGTCCAATGGCCATAGCTTGCCCTACTCGTTTCACAACACGAATCCTCCTCACATATGACTGCGGGTTTTTGTTGAAGTGCGAAGGGAGGCACAATGCCTCCCTTCAGTGATGATGCAGATTATTTGGGCTGATTGAATATATGCCCTAGAGATTGTGGATACGTCACTGTCCCGTCAGGAAACTCTTTGCCCTTCTGCCACAGATGATAAATGACGCCATCGGTCTTGGAAGCAAATTCAACGATTTCTTTCACTTTGTTTTCGTCCGCAATGTCGAGTACTTGCACGCGTCCTGTTTCGATTTCCTGTTTGTGATCATGAAAATATCGATGCCACTGGATCAACGGAAGTTTTCGGGAAAGATCTTTCGCGACAAAATATTCGATGGCGACTAATGGGGCTTTGGCATCGGTGGTTTCAAACAACAGGCATTGTAAGATCTTGTCGGAGATGCCTTTGCAATAGTGATGATAGGGGCCGCCTGGAGTTCCATCCGGCATCAGATGAGGCGCCTGTACATGAATATCATACCCCTTTGCAGGGCCAGGTTCACCGCTAAGTGCGGGTGTTGTCATACAGCCCATGGCCAAAAAACTGAACGCACAGACAAACATGAACGATCGAATAGAACGATGCATAGCAACCTCCTTTAGATGATACATGAAACCTCTAAGGACTTCGGGTCTCTGTGTACGAGTATAAATGTTTTGATCGGCGTTCCCAAATGACCATTACGCCACATTTTCTTTTTTCGACGTCACAGGCTTGGTTTTGTCCTCGGTTAGCCGTTTTTGCATAATCAATGGGTCAATTGATGATCCGCAATTCAGGCAACGCCAAATTGGGAGGTCAAAGATTGCCTCGTCGGGTCCGTATATTTGGTCAAATACCATTAAGCCTTCGCATCGTGTGCATTTCATGATGTATCCTCCTTCTCTCTTTATTTTTCGAATTCACGAATCGTTCTCGTCTCAATTTTCTCCGAGAACAGGTCTTTCCATTGCTGAGGGGCTTCTGCGATTGTATGGCAAGAACGTTAACAGCATGCCCATCAAACAGGAGTCGGTCCATCCGGCGTGCATTAATCCAATTCCCGCCGCTGCCGGTAATAGTAAAAACCATGGACTTATCAGCACACCTGAAATGATGCCTACCACAATCATCATTCCGGCGGCGAGTCGAACTTGCCGTTCAAGTGACATGCCCTGCTTTCCCCGGATAACAGGCTTTCCATCGGCGACCCACTGTGTGACGCCACCTTCCAGAATGCGTGCATGACGGATTCCATGAGCGACTAGCTGGTTGTGGGCAAGTTCCACGCGGTTCTGCGTGCGGCAAACAAGTATGAGTTCTTCATAATTTTTGACCCTCTCTCTTAATTCAGGTAAGGATGATTCCAGGTCAGTCAAGGGGATGTTCATCGATCCGGGAATATGAACTTCTTCGAATTCACCAGGCGTCCGGACGTCTATGATCAACTGGTTTGTGACAGGCGTAGCGTTCCGGTTCGGAGAAATGTTGCCTTGGTATGCCTCTTGATAGATACGGCCAGGGTTTTTCATGAGTGTTTTTCCTTTTCACCTGCCTACCGTCTAACAATCTTCATATCCCATGTACAGCAATGCACATGCCAAACTTTCATTCAGGATTTATTTTAAATATATTAATAAAATCAACAGTTTATATCATTCATGCCTTTTAAGCACTATAGAGTTAACCGAAAAACGTTAACCTGTTAACTTAACGTTGTGTGGTTATTGAAACGGAGGGCTATATATCTGTCTGTACGGTGTGATGTTGTACGGAGTTACGATGAAGGGGAGAGACTGGTTAACTCACGTTGCTCGTGATCCCAAGTTTTTGGAGTTTTTTCCAGAGCGTGACTCGGCTCATACCGAGTAATTTGGCAGCTTCGAGTTTGCGGCCGTTGGTTTGGTGAAGTGCTGAAAGGATTCGATCTCGTTCTTGATCAGGTTCTGCTGAGAGAACTGGAGAGGGTGATGCCGGCGAAGGGCTGCAGTCAGGTAGTCGAATTTCAGATGGAAGATCAAGCAGCGTCAAACAATCGTTTTCAACGGTCACAAAGGCATGTTCAATGGCATTGCGTAATTCTCGCACATTACCGGGCCAGGGATATTTAATGAGATGCTGCATGGCATTTTGTGCCATGTCGGTAACGGAACGCTGATACACTGTTGCGTACTCCCCGATGAAGTGGTTCACCAATAGCGGAATGTCTTCCCGGCGCTCTCGCAGGGGTGGCATGGTAATCTCAAACACGCGAATGCGGTAGTAAAAATCTTCACGTATGTCACCGGAGGCCAGGGCTTTTTTCAATTCCTTGTTGGTTGCGGTAATGAGTCGCACGTTAATTTTGATCGCACGCTCATCGCCCACACGTCGGATTTCCCCTTCTTGTAAGACGCGAAGGAGTTTGAGTTGAAGCAGCGGGCTGGTATCGCCGATTTCATCTAAAAATAAGGTGCCGCCATCCGCAGCTTGAAACACGCCGACTTTATCCCGAATGGCGCCGGTAAAGGCCCCTTTGACATGCCCGAAGAGTTCGCTTTCGAGTAGTGTCTCGGGAATAGCTGAACAGTTAATCGCAAAAAACGGCTGATTTTTTCGACTGCTGAGTGCATGAATGGCTCGAGCCGCCAGTTCCTTTCCCGTCCCTGATTCTCCTGTGACCAGGACTGACACATCGCTTTGTGCCGCAAGACGCAGTCGGCGAAACACCTCCTGCATGACTTGACTCTTCCCGACAAGTTGTTGGAAGGCGTCACGCGACTTGGCTTGTTCCTCAAGGACCGCGATCTTTTCATTACTCAAAATAAATGCGGTTAAATCTGTAAATGTTCCGATTGCACCTATAACTGTGCCTTGCTTATCGCGAATGACGGAGACATTCCCATACAGGTAGAGTTCGCGACCGTCTTTTCCGAGTACTTTACATTCTTGATTACAGATGCCCCAAGGATAGGGTGTCGGGTTATCTAAAAATTCTGTGAGTTTGCTGAAGCCTTTGCACGTTTGACCTTCCAGGACATGACAGGGTTGCCCCACGACATCGTGGCTGGAGTATCCGGTAATCCGTGCTGCTCCTGCGCTCCAGGCGACGATGTGACCTCGGGCGTCAACCGTAAATACGCCATCGGCCATGACATCCACCATGTTGCTTAAGATGCCAGGGTTTTTTCTAAAATCCAGTTCCATGGACCGTATCCCTGCAGAGTCGTTTTAGTGTTAGAGTGCCGTTGGAGAGACTATACCGCATTCAGGTTTTTCAAACCAAAACGGCCCTTCCCTGTTCGGAAAGGACCGTCCTGGAAATGGCAGTACTATTGCCATCAAATGGTTGAAAAAAGACTATTTGGCCGCGACTAGCGATTGGAAGCTCGGGTCGGTGTTGACAAACCCCTTGAGGGTATCGTTATGGAGCATGTAGTCCCAGGCTTCCGGCGTAGCTCCGGGGACTTGATCAAACCAGTCACGGGCTTGCGTTAAGAGGTCGACCATGGATTTTTTGTCGAGTGGAACACGAAACGCCAAGCTGTATGCCATGGCATATGTTGCCGTAAACTTCTCAAGCGGGTCTTCGGTCAATGCAAGTGCCGTGTTTGCTTCTTTGTACCCTTTGGTTAAGTCGGGATCATCAAAGTGCCGATTCCACGCTACTTTCCCTATTCGTGACCATGCTAATTCCAGTAGTAATTTAGCCCGTAGTTCCTTCTGATCTTCAGGAATCTCACTCAATAATTCTTGAGGTGAAGAAATCGAGGCTCGTTGATCATTGGTCCATTGATAGGCAACGCCTAACCGGCGGCGGTTTTCAAAGTCACCAGGTTGAAGGGACGACAAGACTTCCATGACTGGAATCATCCGATATAAATAGTCCGCTGCCTGGGGTTCGGTTTTCCCGCCCATTCCCATATCAAGGGATAAATCCATACGATCGGTTTGTGATTGAACCGTCCAGTACAATTCATTAAACCGCTGAGCCAATAACTCCTGCTCGATGTGTATCCCGTGATTCCGTTCTCCGTAATTCAACAATCCGTTATATAAACGGTCTGCGAACACCTGTAGGGCTTCTTGATATCGTGGATTGACGAGCAATATCCGATTGAGCAGCATTAAAGACTCTTCTTGACTTGAGGCCGTCTTTGCTTGCTCCAATCCTGTTTTAAGCGCTTCTGGTGCATCTCCAGGTCCCCACCATTCGGTCGAGTGCGGCACAAATCCGCCCGCTTCGATCACAAAAGGAATGGTGGTGCCATGCGGCCCCTCCATTGGAATATCTAAAACCGCCTCATTCACAGGGAATCCTAATTCTTTGAGATTCGACAGGACGACCCATTTAACCTTCACGGCCTTCACAATGCCTTGGGGTTTTTTATACGGCACGGCCCAGTCTTCTGACCCTGACGCATTGGAAACTGGAGACGTCATAGGATTGGGATAAGTAATTCGAACAGTCACTAAACTGGTTGGGGTGGCAAGGACAGGGGCATTCTCTTGAACTTTGAACGATGCGTGAGGAATGGGGCCTACACTCAATTTTTCCATGGAAAATGGCGCATCAGGCTGTAGAACAGAGATTTGATGCATGACAAAAAACGATGGCGGTAATTGCCGGCTACCCGTTTCAGCGATAAAAAACCGTTGAAAGTCTTCAAAGTCGACCACGCGTCCTTCCCCTGGCCACACAGCGTCGAGCGCACGATCTTCCTGTTGAATCGCGCGGCTATGTGCGTCTTCGCGGCGTTGAGTGCACCAGTCATAGACTGGGTCGGAGTCTGCTGGAAATTGACTGTCAACAAGCTTGCCCTCTTGCTTCATTTTATAGAGGCAGACAAAGTCATGTTGCCCCGCAACAATTTCATTCCCCTGCGATACCGCTTCGGCGTACTTTTGGACCGTAGTGAACAGGTGGGCTTCGTCCTTGGCCGAGCCGTTCGCCGCCCAGGCTATATGGGCTATGCCGGTAAAGCTCATGGCGACCACGTACGCTGCGACCAGGGAATACGGACTACATGTTCGGATTACCTGCCTATGCCATTTCCAAAATGGCTCTTGGTGTGAAATCTCTTTCATCGACCGCGACTCCTTCCAACTTATCGTTTGTACTTTGTGCGAATAGACCCTCTCGCTTCACTGCAAACCCTGGACTCTACCATACCCATTCTTAATCCTGCACTACTATGGTGCCCTGCATCACATGCCCTGGAAGATCGCAAAGAAAGGGGTAGGTGCCAGTATTTTCAGGCGTAAATGAAATTTCCGTTTGTCCGGTTGAGGGGAGCAAGACACGGAGGAGTCCCTCGTTTCCAAATTGAGGGGCGCCATTGCCACTGACGTTGTGGGTCGTTCCGAGAAACAGCCCGACAGGGACAAACGCATGCAGTTCGGCATCTTTGTTCCGCAAAATTATTCGAGTTTTTTGCCCCCGTTGTAAGGAAATTTTGTCAGGTTCAAATTTTCGAGTTTTGACATCGATGATGATATCGGTTGGTGGTGGATTCGTTGAGTGCGAATTCGATGCCGATGAAATTCCGCCCCAACCTCCGGTTATTGCCAAGGTCAAAATCGTCACCGTTACGAGTAGAAGTCTACAAGGTGTACTCTTTTCAGACATAAGCATGAATCCTCATTTCTCTTGAACGATGTCCTTGTATCTGATGGTTTTGCATGGCCGCCTCATCGCGTTATGTACTTCCTGTTCTGGCACTTCACTATTTTTAAAGAATGTGAGTGATGTTTTCTTCATTATATCCGGCGGGTTGCAAAATACGAAAGTCAATGCGTATTCCATTCGCCAGGTTGTGTAAATTCTGCATGTGGACAGGTTAATGGTGATGCTCAAGAAGTGGCAAGAACAACCAGTAGCAATGGAAAGCCGATAGGGAAGGAGTCGCGGAAGACTGCTCAAACGGGAAAATGACAACAGACGTGATGTCAGTCTCTATGGGCTACCAAAAATCTCAAGAATCCTCTACTGACGCCGATAATTCATGTAGACAGGGCAGCTGAGGTTGTCATCATAAACATACACTAAAGAGTCCGCACATGTTTGGTAATTCTGTGGAGTTAGTTGTTGTCGGTTTCATCATATTCCTGGGTATTTTTCTCTACGGTTGGATTGATTATCGCCGAACAATCCGGGTTGGAAATTTCGGATTGGCTTTGGTCAAAAGCCGACTCAACGATACCCGTCAATCCCCTCGCACGCGTGGCCGGTAATTCGGCGCGATACTCGGAGTATTTGTGCGAAGACCTGTCAGATGCGCGAACCTTTGGTGTGCGTCGAGACGCGCGCGTACGAATGATTTGCTAAGGAAGATGGTAAGGCGCCAGCATTGAGTTTCCCGATACGTATTTGCGCGATGTGTCGCTCGCACATGCCGTGACTTATACGAAAGTCTGTTTTCGACCCTCTCAACCCCAAAAACGTGGTTTGACCTTCACTGAGACACCACGAACAGACCACGGTCATCAGAACCCTCCCGCCTCGAAGGAAGCAATATCAGTTACATGCCAGGGAAAAGTGGAAAGCCTGTATATTTTCAATGGTTACTGACATGACCTTCTCTGATGGTCTTGGTGCGCAGTTTCAAGAGTTGGCATAAAATCATACAGGGTGAATCGTTTTCGATACGCCGGATGAGCGGTCTGGCACAGGGGAGACGTCCATACTCCGTTCTTCATGGATGACGTTACGAAGGGACCAGAGTGTTGTTGTGAAAGCCGGCATAGCGTAATTAGTATGGTCTTGAATGATAGATTGATTGTATTCAACGCAAGAGCCCAGTATACTGGCGAAACTATGAGTATTCGAAACCGTGCAGGCGAGTGGCAGCCTATGACACTCGCGATTACCCCTGAATTGTGTGGCGTGTGTGGCGAAGGGTTATCGAGGAATTTTACCCTGTTACGGGGTGGATGGGAACGCTGTACGCTGTGTGAGCGATTTGTTCACCATAGTTGTTTAGTCAGCGGAAAGGTGTCTTTTTTAAAGAAGCGACCCAGGGTCTGTTTGTCCTGTCAAACTGAATCAACTGGCTCCACATCAGTTGTGCCTCAGGATTCTCACTCCACGGCTCTCAAGTCATGAAGTCAGATGTCCACGTTTCTTCCCTAATGGCTGCTCCACGCCACGGTTATAGCGCGCTGTTTGTTCGAATCATTATTGCGCCCTTGCTCAGTCTGTTCAGTGGGTTCCATACGATGGACTTTCTTGTCGGCGGTATCTACACCTGGCCACAAATGAGCCGGGTGTTTGCGATGACGTTGGCGATTGTGATTCTCTCCTATGAGTTTGTGTATAAAGAACATCAGGAAGAGTCGGCTAGTCGGCCAGGCGCGTTGAATCAACAGGGGGTGAAGTCTATTCTGTACTTCTGTGTGTTTCCATATATGGTAGGCGTACTGGCCTTACTGTCTCTTGTGATTGTGGCTCAATAGACCATAGTGACATCGTCATAGGCATTCCTGCCGTGTGTGGTCTTCTTGTGTGATGTCTGTGGGTTTACCAGCATCCTTGGCTGTGATTTTTCTTTAAGATTAGGAGTGCGATATGAAGAATGTGGATATGAAGGTAGAGGGAAGTACGTTGACGATTACCGTCGATCTTTCAAAAGACTTTGGGCCGTCTTCTTCTGGAAAAACAACGATTATTGCGACAACCGAAGGGAATGTCAGCATTCCGGAGCGGGAAGAGGTCAAAATCGGCTTGAATATTTATACGAAGAAATCTTCGTAGTCATCATAGCGGTACTAGAGTATTTCCGCTCAATGATTCAAACTCACAACGCGATATCATAGATCTCCACGGTTGAACGGTATGTGAAACGGCTATAGCTGACACGTATTTGGATTCGCTATATTATTGAAATTCCTCCCGCAACGCGCGTCCTGTCCATGACGTCTCGACACTCATAATGTGAGCAGGAGGTCCTTCCGCAACGATTGTGCCTCCTCGGATGCCTCCTTCCGGCCCCAAATCGATCACCCAATCTGCATTGCGTATCACGTCGAGATTGTGCTCAATAATTAATACGGTGTTGCCAGATTCAACAAGACGATTGAGTACTTCGAGGAGTCGTTGGATATCGGCAAAATGTAATCCGGTTGTGGGTTCGTCAAGAATATACAACGTTTTTCCGGTTGCGCGTTTTGACAACTCTTTTGAAAGTTTGACTCGTTGGGCCTCGCCGCCTGACAGTGTTGTGGCAGATTGCCCAAGCTTAATGTAGTGCAGGCCGACATCAGCCAATGTTTGTAATTTCGTTCGAATGGATGGGAATGGCGCAAAGAACTCCAACGCTTCTGCCACGGTCATGTCCAGGATATCTGCAATGGTTTTTCCCTTGTATAACACATTCAGTGTTTCTCGATTATATCGTTTGCCTTTGCAGGCCTCGCATGTCACATACACGTCTGGTAAAAAATGCATTTCAATTTTGAGTAATCCGTCTCCTTGACAGGTCTCGCATCGTCCGCCCTTGACGTTAAAACTATACCGTCCGGGTTTATATCCACGAACCCGCGATTCGGGTAGATTGGCGAATAGATCTCGAATAAAGCTAAAAAGTCCTGTATAGGTTGCTGGATTGGAACGTGGTGTTCTTCCGATTGGGGATTGATCGATATCGATGACCTTATCTAAGGCTTGAACACCTTTCAGGCTCTGACATCCGTCGATTTTTGGTTTTTTCTGATAGAGTAGCTGCGACAGAGAATGAAATAGGACTTCGATGATCAAGGTGCTCTTTCCCGACCCTGAAACCCCAGTGACGCAGGTCAAGAGTCCGAGAGGGATGTTGGCGGTGATCGATTGAAGATTGAATTTGTGTGCTCCCACGATACTCAACATGCCCTTCGCAGAACGTTGACGAGCCGGAAGGGAAACCTGAAGCGTTCGTTGGAGATATTTTCCGGTCAACGAATCGGGATTATGCATGATCGCTTTAGGTGTTCCTTGGGCGATGAGGTGTCCACCTTCAACCCCAGCCCCTGGTCCTAAATCCAGTAGATGATCGGCTTCCAGCATAGTTTCTGAGTCATGTTCGACCACGACGACGGTATTACCCATGTCTCGAAGCCGAAGCAACGTTTTGAGTAGGCGTTGATTGTCGCGTTGATGGAGGCCAATGCTCGGTTCGTCCAGAATATACAGGACTCCAACAAGTCCAGAGCCGATTTGTGTGGCCAGTCGAATGCGTTGCCCTTCCCCTCCTGAAAGCGATCCGGCTGGACGGTCAAGCGTGAGATATTCCAAGCCGACATTGATGAGGAAATCCAATCGTTCCCGTATTTCTTTAAGAATCCGTTGTCCTATCAATCGGTCGCGATCTCCTAATGGGAGCGCGTCGACAAAGTCCGCAGCATCTTGAACAGAGAGCGTTGTTACATCGGCGATAGACTGGTCGGCAATTTTAATCGCCAAGCTTTCCGGTCTGAGCCTGGCGCCTGCGCAGGTTTGACAGGGGTCTCGATGTGAATAATCCTCGTGCTCGGGACACATTCCGGACATCGCGACCCCAATGCCATCGCATGCCGGACAGGCACCATGCGGACTGTTGAATGAAAACACTCGGGGAGTGATTTCCGGGTAATTGACTCCGCATCGAATGCATGCTGAATGTTCGCTATAGAGTGTGACCTGATCGTTGTCCGTGATGACGCCAACCAACCCCTCTGTGAGCTTGAGTGCCGATTCGATCGAATCAGCCAACCGTCGAGTGAATGCTTCGTCGGTTTTCATGATCAGGCGATCCACCACAACCTCGATCGTGTGCTTCTGTTGTTTTTTTAACTTGGTGTCTGTTGAAAGTTCGGTCATCTGTCCGTCGATGCGTGCTCGGATGTAGCCGGCTCGTCGAGCATTGAGTAGTTCCTTGCGGTACTCCCCTTTTCTCCCCCGTACAATCGGGGCGAGTATTTGAAATTTCGTCCCAGTGGGAAGAAGCTGAATGGTCTCAACCATTTGCTGTGCTGACTGCGCGGTGATGGGGTCTCCGCATTGATAACAAAATGGTCGGCCAATGCGTGCATAGAGAAGTCGAAAGTAGTCGTAGATTTCCGTCACGGTTCCGACGGTGGAGCGGGGATTCCGACTCGTATTCTTCTGTTCTATGGAAATTGCGGGAGAGAGTCCTTCAATGGAGTCAACATCGGGCTTGCCCATTTGCTCAAGAAATTGGCGGGCATAGGCAGAAAGCGATTCGACATACCGCCGTTGTCCTTCAGCGTAAATGGTGTCAAAGGCTAAGGATGACTTTCCTGAACCACTCAGGCCCGTGATGACCACCAGTTGATCGCGAGGAATTTCGAGGTCGAGATTTTTGAGATTATGCTCGCGTGCTCCTTTAATGGTGATGTAGCCACTCATACGTAATCCCGAGTATATCATAGGACTATGACCATGTTGTGAGGGGCTATGGTGGCTGATTCGGAATCATTATTGACCGGACCTGGGGCGTTAGATACAATCGTTTTTGGGGCGTCTCCCCAAGGCAGGGTGATGGCTCGAGCTCGTTCATGCCTCGTTTCCTCAACCATTTTCTCGAATTCTTATTTATTATTCTGGGGGCAACTCATGAATCACGGAATGTACAAGTTTTTTGTTGGTGCGTTGATGACCGGCCTCATGCTTCAGGCTTCGTTTGCTTTTGGGACCAAATATGAGCTTACTCGGAATAGTATGCAAGATCCGGAAGGGATCGATGCGGTAGAAGTGTCCTTGTATCAAGTAAAATTAGGCGATCCCGAAGCCACAGCCGTTGAGCTGTTACTTGAAGAAAAAATTGCCGGAATTCGTGCCGAACAAGAAGGCACATTTATTTTGCTTTGGGATAAGAGCAAGCCGACCGGCGCCATGGCTGGCGTACGTATCGTCGACGGGAAAGTCGATTTAATTTTCATGAATGATCGATTTAGCCATAAAGTGCGGGGAATTTTTCGTACGGTACTGACATCTAAAACCGCTCAAGAAATCCGTGAATTACTGGGTAATGAAGATTTTAAAAATGAGACGTTAATGGGTGCGAAACTTCTCTATGAAGAAAAAGGCTTCCTCGTGAATTTTTTAGATAGTAGCGTGAACGTTGAATTTTGTTTAGGGTGCTCCGATTTGTATAACTCATTTTGAGTTGAACGTCTTGCAGTTATACACGATACGATTTTTCCCATTCAGGAATCCGTTTCCTTCCGACTAACGGGGAAGTCCTTCTTCAGTATGGACCTCCTCGTGTTTCAGCCTGTCAGCTCGTTGAAGCCGATATTTCCATTGGACTATTACTGCCATGAGTGAACGATTTCTTTCAACTCAGGCGCTTGAAGATGATCAGAGCCTTGAAGGCACACTACGTCCTCAGCGTCTACGTGACTATATAGGCCAGCCACGCATGAAAGAGTCGCTGCGTGTGTGTATTGAAGCCGCCTCTCGACGGGGAGAAGCCCTCGATCATGCCATTTTTTATGGACCGCCTGGACTCGGGAAAACGACCATTTCCCATGTGATCGCCAATGAAATGGGGGGTACGATTCGTTCGACCTCCGGCTTGGTTCTTACGCATGCGGGTGATCTCGCTGCCATCTTAGCTAATCTCCAACCACGAGACGTCTTGTTTATTGATGAAATCCACCGATTGCCTCCTGCTGTCGAAGAGGCGCTCTATCCTGCCATGGAAGACTTTCAAATTGATCTGGTCATTGGTCAGGGGCCATCCATGCGGACCATGAAACTCGATCTTCCTCCCTTTACACTTGTCGGTGCGACAACAAGGGCTGGTTCGCTGACTTCTCCACTCCGTGAGCGATTTGGGTTGGTCTATCGGCTCGACTTCTATTCACCGGAGGAATTGCAATTTATCGTCACACGAACTGCAGGACTTCTGGGTGTAGAGATTAAGCCCGAAGCAGCTGCGGAAATTGCCGGCCGGTCACGGGGAACGCCACGAATAGCCAATCGATTGATTAAGCGGGCACGGGACTTTGCCGAGGTTGAGGCAGATGGTGTTTTGACTCAAGCCGTAGCACGAGATGCCTTGACGTGGTTGGGCATTGATGATGCCGGACTCGACGAAATGGACCGGAAAATTCTCGTAACAATTCTCGAAAAATTTAAGGGCGGTCCAGTTGGAGTCGAAGCCATTGCCGCAGCCGTTCAAGAAGAAAAGGTGACCATTGAAGATGTCTACGAACCGTTTCTTATCCAATCCGGATATCTTGATCGCACGGCTCGTGGACGACAAGTGACTGACCTGGCACGCAAGCATTTTGGAGAATCTCCAGGCCTCTTTTCACATCTCAGTTGAAACGTATCCTGTCCCTCCCTCTGGAACATTGCCCCTTCCATTCTAAAACGCGACCCTTGAGGAGCCCGGGGATGGTGTTCATACTTCAGAAGTTTACGTCGGTAATATCGTTTGTATGTCAGAAATAAGTGCGATGGCTTTATGTATTTGCTCCCGAGACCCGAGGAGCACGAGGATATCGCCAGCTTCAAGAATGGTCTCGTTGGAGGGTTTGGATTGGGTGATGCCGTTTCGTGTCAGGGCGACAACGACGGTTCCCGTTTTTCGCTGTATGGCCGTTTGCAGGAGTGAGTGGCCTAGTGCCGGTGAGTCTTCCTCGACCCTCCAGGTCTCCACCTCCACATCGGCAAATCCTCCTTTTCGAAAACGATGCGCCAACGCTGGCAGTTCTTCTCTCCGTAACAGGGCATAGCCTTCGCGTCGGATTTCTTCGGCTTTTTCAAAAATCATCGGCTTCGGAATTTTGTAACACTGCAACACCAGTGTGAATATTTCTATAGACGTTTCAAACTCTTCAGGTATAACTTCATTGGCGCCTAAGTCATGGAGTTCCTCTAATTCTTTCAAGTATCGGGTTCGGACGACAATATGGATGTGCGCGTTTAGTTCACGAGCCAGCTGGACCGTTCGCCGAACGCCAAATGGATCCGACGTTGCAATTACAATAGCGCGCGCCTGCTCGATTTGAACCTGTTTCAATACGGTTGGATTCGTCGCATCCCCATATTGAATGTGCACTCCAAGGTTTTTGGCGGCATGCACCAGGTCGGCTCCGATGTCCAGGACAAGATATGGAATTTCCATGTCTTGAAGGACTCGTGCCAAATTCCGACCATTCAGTCCGTAGCCCACAATGATGACATGGTCTTTAATTTTGAGTGGAGCTGAGGCGAGCACTCCAAGCTCCCTGCGTCCGAACCAATGATGGACTCGATGGAGTGCTTCTGCGCGTTTGGCGAGTTTCGGTGCCCATTGAATGAGAAACGGGGTAATGATCATCGAAAGGACACAGACCGAAAGAAAAATATTATACGTTTGTGCCTCAAGCAGATGAGCCTGTCTCCCTTCTTGTGCCAAAATGAATGCGAATTCTCCAACTTGTGCTAACGCGACACCGGTGAGAATTCCTGATCGTACTGGGGCGCCGGCTGCGAATGCTGCTCCGGCAGCGGTCAGGAACTTCCCAAGCAGCACCGCGAGGACTAATCCCAGGATGAGAGCTGGGTGCGAGGCAATGACTCGTAGATCAATCAGCATGCCAATCGAGACAAAGAACAAACTATTGAAACTGTCTCGAAACGGAAGAACTTCGGCGAGTGCCTGATGGCTGTATTGAGACTCTGAAATCAGCAGCCCAGCTAAAAATGCGCCTAAGGCGAGCGAAAGACCAGTCAAGGACGTGAGCCAGGCGGTGCCCAATCCAAGGACAATGATGGTGAGCAAAAACAGTTCTCGGCTCCTGGTTCGGACAATATGCTCTAATAAGTTCGGCGTGATGACTCGAGCGGCAACGACGATGAGTGTGACCACTAAGGCAGATTTTAATAAGATAAACACGATGGCGCTCATGTCTCCTGTCTGGTCGTTCCCCAGCAGGGGGGTAATCAAGATCATGGGAACCACGGCCAAGTCTTGAAAAAGGAGAATGCCGATCGTTGAACGGCCATGATGTGTATCCATTTCCCCACGTTCCCCCAACGCTTTGAGCACAATGGCCGTGCTGCTTAAAGACAAGAGGCTTCCCCAAAATATGGTTTCCTGAATCGAGAGTCCAAGGGCGATCCCTCCAATGGCCACGCACAGTAAGACTCCCATTATCTGGGCTGGACCACTGATGAAGAGTACGCGTCTGGAGGCTTTCAGTTGAGCGAGCGAAAACTCAATGCCAATGGTAAAGAGAAGGAGAATCACTCCAATTTCTGCCAGAACCGTAATCTGTTCGCGATCCGAAATTAAATTGAGTCCATATGGACCTACGAGCGTTCCAGCAACAAGAAAGCCTGCAATGGAAGGTAGCCGGAGTTTTTGAAATAAAAATACGACGCCGATAGACACAGAGAAAATAATGAGGACATCTTGCAGGATGGAATGTTCAGGCATAGATTATTCGCTTGTTGTCACGTCGTCGAGGAAGGTGTCGGAGATCGAGCTATCGCACAATACGGCCATCGTTCTGCGTTTGCTATAGCACTGTGGCACGAATGCTTAGGCGAATCCGGCATATACGTATATACCGAATTCGCCTAAGCCACAAAAGGAGGCATTTCTCCTGCGTGAAGCGTATCCTATTCAGTTGCTAAAGAAAAGATCGAGAAACGTGTAATGAAACGTCAATGGCAACACAATCCTGAAGGAGATTTTGCTATTGGTGAGAAGCACTCGTGTTATGCCATATCTTGAAATAACCACGGTGCTTCTTTGAGGCGGCGGACTTCATATGCCTGTATCGCCTCTTGGCGTTGTAGCGTCAACCCTATGGCATCAAGGCCCTTCAGAAGGGAGTCTTTGCGAAAGGGATCAATGTTGAACGAGTAGCGATCGCCATCAGGCAAAATGACCTGCTGTTCAGGGAGGTCGACGGTTACGGAGTACGGCTTATGCCTGGCTTCACGATCAAACAGAGTTTGGACTTCTTGCGCGTTCAGCGTAACGGGTAAGATTCCATTTTGAAAACAGTTGTTATAAAAAATGTCCGCAAAACTTGGAGCAATGATGCAGCGAAATCCATAGTCCAGCAATGCCCACGGTGCATGCTCTCTGGAAGACCCACAACCAAAGTTCTCACCCGTTAAGAGAATTGTCGCTTTCTGATACCGGGGTTGATTACTGAAAAACTCAGGGTCCGGCGTCCCGTCAGCGGTGCGTCGCCAATCAGCAAAGAGACCTTCTTTCAACCCTGTACGGTGAATGGTCTTGAGATATTGCTTGGGAATAATTTGGTCCGTGTCGACATTCAGTCGATTCAGTGGAGCTACTAAGCCGGTATGAGTGCTGAAAGGTTCCATACGTGAAACACCAGTCAGGAAAGTTAAAATTATGAATACTTCTACGTCAGATTTATGCCCAGTGGCGGATATCGGCAAAGTGTCCTTCAATGGCAGCGACGGCTGCCATGGCAGGAGACACAAGGTGTGTGCGCGATCCTTTTCCCTGACGGCCCTCAAAATTTCGATTGCTTGTTGAGGCGCATCGTTCGCCAGGCTTGAGCACATCGGCATTCATGGCTAAGCACATGCTACAGCCGGCTTCTCGCCATTCAGCCCCCGCCTCTCGGAATATCTGGTCGAGCCCTTCTTCTTCAGCTTGTTTTTTGATGAGCCCCGATCCTGGCACTACCATGGCATGCACGCCGGAGGCGACTCGTTTGCCGGTAAAGTATTTAGCCGCGATTCGAAGATCTTCAATTCGTGAATTGGTACATGACCCAATGAAGACGCGGTTGATTGTAATATCCTGAATTGGCGTTCCTGGTTGTAGGTCCATATAGGTCAGAGCTTGTTCCGTGGCATTCCGAGTTTTTTCATCAGGGAAGTCTTTGGGGTCGGGGATTGTCCCATCGACTCCCGTTACCATCCCTGGGTTGGTGCCCCAGGTGACTTGTGGGGCAATATCTTCGCCACGCATTTCAATCACTTGATCATAGCGAGCGTCCGGATCGGTTGTGAGATCTTGCCAGTGTTGTTTGGCTTGTTCAAGGAGGTGGTCTTTGGGCGACAGTGGCCGGCCTTGAACATAGGCGAGCGTCGTGTCGTCAGGGGCGACCAAGCCAGCTCGAGCTCCGCCCTCAATGGACATATTACAGAGGGTCATACGACCTTCCATCGAAAATGACCGTATTACAGAACCCGTGTACTCAATAACATGGCCCGTTCCGCCACCTATGCCAATTTTGCCAATGATGGCTAAGATGACGTCCTTCGGTGAGCAGAATTCAGAAAGTGTCCCATCTACACGAACTTCCATGGTCTTAGGTTTTTTTTGCACAAGACATTGTGTAGCTAAGACATGTTCGACCTCAGAGGTGCCGATGCCAAAGGCCAAGGCCCCGAATGCTCCATGAGTCGATGTATGAGAATCGCCACAGACGATGGTCATGCCAGGTAACGTCAGTCCTTGTTCTGGTCCGATCACATGAACAATGCCTTGACGCACATCATTCATGTCGAACAAGGTAATCCCAAATTCACGGCAATTCTCAGACAACGTTTCAACTTGCTTGGCGCTCATGGGATCGACAATGCCCAGCCGACGATCCGTCGTGGGAATATTATGATCGGGAACGGCGAGTGCGGCTGCCGGGCGCCGAGGTCGACGACCAGCCATTCTCAATCCCTCAAAGGCTTGGGGGGATGTCACTTCATGCACAAGGTGGCGATCAATGTACAATAAGGTTGTGCCATCAGTATCTTCTTGTACAACATGCTGATCCCAAATTTTTTGAAAAAGAGTTTTAGCTGACATAAGCGATCCTAATGCATTGTGAATTTCGTGTGATTCTAATAACCCAATTTCCATATCGCTGGCAAGTAGGACGGTCTCATTCATGTGCGTGTGCCGAACCTGAGCCTAGACTGTATTTTCAAAGAAGGCCGTGAAACATTCTATCTTTGTCATAACTTATGGGATTTGTTATATTATCGGGGACGACCGAGTTCCGGCATATCGCCGGAGTTCTGCCAGGGCCTCCTATTGTGTTCAGAAGCCCATTCCGTTCACCAGTCTCATCCATCCTGGTAACTTGTTCACAGCTCCAAATTTCATAAATGGTTGATACTCCATCAATCGTAACTGTTGCGACTGAAGCGTGTATCGTATGATGCGAGGTAGTGCGTGTGTGGCATGTGAGTGGATGGCAAGTGTGTACGCCGACGATGTACGAAGGACACGCCTGACAGAATAGTTCAGTGAAAACGGTGAGTAGCCACATCAAGATGCAGAGGCATGATGTTCGCGACGTACGTGCTCTGTATGCGGAGAGTCAGAAGGAACGTTTCGCATGGGAATCATAAGTAATTTTCTTAGTTTGTTATCAAGCGACATGGCGATTGACCTTGGTACGGCTTCAACGCTTATCTACATGAAGAACAAAGGGATTGTGTTAAATGAAGCCTCAGTCGTTGCGGTTGAAAGTCCAGGGAATACGGTGCTTGCGGTCGGTGAGGATGCGAGAAAAATGATTGGTCGAACGCCGGGCAACATTCTGGCGATTCGACCAATGCGGGAAGGCGTGATAGCAGACTTTGATATGACAGAGCAAATGCTTCGGTATTTTATTCATAAAGTGCATAAGCGCAACACGCTTGTCCGTCCCCGTATTGTCATTGGCGTTCCTTCGCGTATCACGCAGGTTGAACAGAGAGCGGTCAAGGAATCGGCCGAGCTTGCAGGCGCTCGAGAGGTCTACCTGATTGAGGAGCCTGTGGCGGCGGCCATTGGAGCGGGGCTTCCAATTACGGAACCTTCTGGCAATATGGTGGTAGATATTGGAGGCGGCACCACGGATATAGCGGTGATTTCGTTGGGAGGCATTGTGTACAGCGAGTCTGTTCGAGTCGCAGGAGATCAAATCGACTCGGCGATTATCAGTTACTTGAAACGAGAATATAGCCTCTTGATTGGTGATCACATGGCAGAACGCATAAAAATGGAAGTTGGATCCGCACACCCGTTTCCTGAAAAGAAGCAAATGGCCGTCAAGGGACGTGATTTAATTTCCGGGATACCGCGGACCATATTGATTAACGATACAGAAGTGCGAGACGCCTTACAGGATTCAATCGCCACGATTGTCGGCGCGATTCGGTTGGCGTTGGAGAATACGCCACCTGAACTTGCAGGTGATATCATCGATCGCGGGATTGTCTTAACGGGGGGAGGGTCGCTGTTGCAGGGGCTCGATGCCCGGCTGCGTGAAGAAACGGCATTACCAATTGTCACCGTTGACGACCCCCTCACGTCGGTCGTGTTTGGCGTGGGAAAGATTCTTGATGAGCTGGCTCTCCTGCGGAGCGTGTCGACCATGTCATCCGTCCAGCGTTGATAATAGAGAGCTACCATGAGTAAGTCTGGCCTCACGGGCATCGTAAGCTCTGGAGTACGGCGAGTATTTTTGGTTATTCTCATCGCTGCGGTCCTCGTGATTCTGCTGTTGCCTCGACAAACTCAAGGGCTTCTCGATGGCATAAGCCATCCTGTTGCCGAGATTCTTGCCGTCCCAATCCAAGCGCTCTCCTCGCTAGATTTCAGCATTCGAGACACGTGGAATCATTACCTGGCCCTACAGGGCGTGTATGAGCAGAATCTGCAACTTCAGGAAGAAATCGATCAACTCCACGCGAAGATGAGCCAACTGCAAGAACAACTGATTGTGTCGGAGCAATTGTCGGCTTTGTTGAACTTTCAAGAGGACGCGTTAATGGAAACGGTTGCGGCGCGCGTGATTGGGCGCAATGCGACGAATTGGTACCGGGCTATTATTATTGATAAGGGCAGCGAGGATGGCATCTCCAACGAAATGGGTGTGGTCGCAGCGACCGGGGTGGTTGGTCGTGTGGTAAACGTAAATCCTTCAACGGCAATCGTCCTGTTGTTAACCGACCCCAATATTGCCATTGCCGGGATGATTCAACGAAGTCGTGATGAAGGGATTGTACAGGGAACGACGCAAGGCTTGGTGCGCATGAAATATTTACCGCCTCTTTCTACCATTGAAATGGGGGATGTGGTCGTCACATCGGGGTTGACTGGAGATTATCCCAGGGGTCTTCCGATTGGTCATATCCGGCAATTAGAAACGGGCGATGCCGAGTTATTTCAATCGGCTGACATTCAACCACTGGTGGATTTTTCTAAACTCGAAGGGGTTTTGGTCGTAACGTCATCAGGGCAATTACAGGACTCGGAACTCCTCCCCATGATTGTCCCATCGCGATAAACTGAGACGATGTATAGTGTTTTTTACGTGAGTCTTCTTCTTGTTTTGGTGCCTATCCAAGTGACCGTGTTGGCTCGACTCAGTCCATGGGGGGTGCAGCCGGACTTGTGCTTGGTTGCGACGTGTCTGGTGGGATTTCTTTTTGGGAAAAGCCGTGGGTTGGGATTAGGGGTGGGGGTAGGATTTATCCAGGATTTATTTTCAGGCGGAGCAGGTATGGTCAATCTCATTACTAAGGGGATCGCAGGACTGTGTTCCGGGATGTTCGCGAAGACCCTCTCGAATACCACTGCGCAAGCGATCTTTCTCCCGACCTTTCTCTTATCCTGTGCAAGCGGGGTCATTTCACTTATCTCGGCAAGACCGCATACTGATTGGCTGTTGTTGATTCAAGAGCTTCGAACGATTCTGTTACCACAAGGGCTCCTTGATGCCTTATTGGCGTTTGGCGTGTACTGGATGCTGAGTAAGTTAAATTGTGTTGACTCCGGAATAGACAGCTCCAGTTTTCGATAACGAATTCGTATGGCAAGATACATTCATACACCTCAGTATGTAGGCAATCGGGTATGTTAGAAAGCGATCAGCAAGCGAATGAATTAGTCGATATTCAAAGTCGATTGATACTGATCAAGGTCGGACTCCTCTTGCTGATCGCCTTACTGGGGCTTCGCCTGTGGCAACTACAGGTTCGCGATGGGCATGAGTACCAAGAAATGGCTAAAGATAATCGTACCCGGTCAATTGTGTTAGAACCGGCCAGAGGGTTGTTGTATGATCGTCACGGTCAACTTCTGGCAAACAACGTTCCGAGTTTTAACCTCTATGTATCGCTGGAGGACGTCAACGATCGAGACGCACTGGTTTCCGAACTGACCACGCGTTTACATTTTTCCGAGAAAGACTTGCTTGCCAAATTCAAAGGAGCAAGGCGGAATGCGACGGTCAAAATTAAAGGTGGGCTATCATTGAAAGAAGCAGCCATTGTCGAATCGCATCGCCTGACGCTTCCCGGGACATTCATTCAACCTGAGTATCAGCGAAAATATCCTATCGGAGGTTATGCGTCGCATGTGATTGGATATGTCGGTGAAATCTCCGAAGCGAAACTGAAAGAACAGGAATATCAAGGACTTCATCAAGGCAGTATGGTCGGGCAGTATGGAGTCGAACGTACCTATGACAAGGCGTTGAGAGGGGTTGCAGGTCGGGAACTTCTCGAGGTTGACGCCCTGGGTCATAAAAAGCAATCGATTTCCGTTCGAAAACCCAGTGCGGGTGATGATTTTTATCTCACACTTGATATTCGCCTGCAACGTCTGGCTGAGGATTTATTGCATGACGAAGCCGGCGCTGTGGTCGCACTCGACCCGCGGGATGGAGAGGTCTTAGTTTTAGCCAGCCGGCCGAGCTTTGATCCGACCGCCATCTCTGGCGGACTCCCCTTTGCGGAATGGAAAGCCCTGCTCAATGACAAGAGACATCCTTTGACCAATCGTGCGATTCAGGGGCAGTATCCCCCAGGATCGACGTTCAAAATTGTGATGGCCGCGGCAGTCTTGGGTTCGCGAGCGGCTCTCGGCACCGATGAATTGATGTGCGCCGGGGGATTTAAATTTGGGCGACGGACCTATCGAGATTGGAAGCGAGGAGGCCACGGGGCCGTCGAGCTGGTCGACGCATTAGCCCAATCGTGTGATGTATATTTTTATAAGTTAGGCAATCGAATGGGCATCGAGACCATTGCGTCCTATTCTCGGCAGTTTGGTCTTGGGCAAAAAACGGGGATTGATCTTCCGTCTGAACGCTCGGGTCTCGTTCCGTCCGCGGATTGGAAGCGACGAGTCAAAGGCGAACCTTGGTATCCGGGAGAAACGATTTCTGTCTCAATTGGGCAAGGGTTTATGACAGCGACGCCCATCCAAATGGCGCAGGTGGTTGCGGCAACAGCGATGAATGGACGTCTGGTCACTCCACGGTTAGTTCATGCGATTCGAAAGCGCGGGACAGGAACAATGGAAGCGGTGGAGCCATCGTCTAGCAGGCAAATTCCGATACCTCCGGCTGTCTTCACGCAAATTCGTGAAGGATTGGAGGCCGTGGTCACCAAAGGCACGGCCAAACGTTCTCAATCGTCTCTGGTTTCGATAGCCGGTAAAACGGGAACGGCCCAGGTTGTGGCCTTGCGATCGGGCCCGGAAAAAGATATTCCGAAAGAATTTCGAGACCATGCATGGTTTGTAGCCTATGCCCCTGTGGATAGGCCGACCATTGTTGTCGTGGTTCTCGCCGAGCATATGGGACATGGAGGATCGGCTGCGGCTCCCATTGCGAAAGAGTTGATTGAAGCCCATGTCAAGTTTACCTCAGGCGGGGATCTTGATCAGGGGGAGCACGAAGAAACGTCGGAGTCCCTTCTGGAACATGGACCAGAGTTAGCAAACGATGAATAATCGCCGGCTGCGTCGAGGGTTTGATGGGTTCGATTGGTGTTTTTTAGGAATCATTCTTGGAATTGTGGCAATAGGGATATTGTCCATTCATAGTGTGACGCCGGCCAATCCTTCATCCGGTATTCCTATATATTTAAAACAAAGTATGTGGGTGTTGATTGGGTCGTTGGTCTTTGTGGCGACTGCAGGGATTGACTACCATAAGCTCTCGCGGTTTTCCTACATTTTCTATGGGATAGGGTTACTTCTCCTGGTTGTGGTGCTTGTTGCGGGGAAAAGCAGTCGCGGGTCCCAGCGCTGGATTCCATTGGGACCGCTGGCTGTTCAACCGTCGGAATTAGTGAAGATTCCACTGATTATGGCCTTGGCCACGTATTATGGCATTAAACACCGCGTCGGATGGCTCCAACGTCTCGTGTTTCCAGGGCTTATCGTCTTGCCTGGGTTCCTCTTGATCCTCAAGCAACCGGATCTTGGAAGTAGTTTAAGTTTTTTGTCCATCTACATTGTTCTGGTCTTAGCCGTTGGGGTGAAGTCCCGCGCGTTTGGTTTGGTGGTTCTGACGGCCCTCCTTCTCTTTCCCTTCGCCTGGGGAGGGGTATGGGGGTCATTGCATAGCTATCAACAGGAGCGAATCCTCAGTTTTGTCGATCCGAATTACGACCCTGGCGGAAAAGGGTATCATGGGTTACAGTCCAGAATTGCGATCGGTTCTGGCGAACTGCTCGGAAAAGGGCTTTACGGAGGGACGCAGACTCAGTTTAAATTCCTTCCCGAAGGGCATACCGACTTTGTGTTTGCCGTATTTGCGGAGGAATGGGGATTTCTGGGAGTTGTCGTCTTGCTGGCGATGTATGCCGGCCTGTTTTTGATGGGATTGGAAATTGCCGGAAAAGCACGGGATACGCTTGGGGCGCTCATTGCCGTAGGCGTCGTGTGTGTGATTGCCTTTGGATTTCTGGTCAATCTTGCTATGACCGTAGGATTAGCCCCGATAGTGGGTATTCCGTTGCCCTTGATGAGTTACGGGGGTAGCGCGACGATTATGACATTAGCCGCGCTAGGACTGCTGTTAAACGTCAAACGTCATCGATTGACACTGACCTAAGTTGGCAAGACGGAAGAAAAGAAGTATGGTGAAAGGAAATTGCCGTGAAGATTCGACGCAATATCTCTCCCGACGATGAGGGGAGTGGAGGTGCTGATGGGTGTTGAGATAGCCATTAATGTGACTCGAGAAGAAACACGGGTGGCGGTGTTGGACAACAAAGTTGTAACTGAGTTGTACGTGGATCGAGCGAAAAAGAAGGATTTTGTCGGAGATATTTATGCCGGCAAAGTCGTCAAAGTGCTTCCGGGGATGCAAGCGGCATTTGTGGATATTGGGTTGGATCGAGCGGCGTTCATGCATGTGTCGGATCTGTCGGTCGGCACGGAGCCGGGTGACACGCTGATCGATAGTGAAGAAGATGAAAAGGGTCCCGACATGCCACGGCCGCGTCGACAGACAGCTCGCCCTATTGAACAATTGTTGGAAGAAGGCCAAGAATTGCTCGTTCAAATTTCCAAGGGTCCGATTGGGACCAAAGGTCCGCGGGTGACGACCTATGTGTCCTTGCCCGGCCGGTTTTTAGTCTTTATGCCCAATGTGGATCACATTGGGGTCTCTCGCCGGATTGCCGACGATGGAGAGCGGGCACGGCTCAAAGAAATAATGAAACGCATCCGGTCTCCGGAGTATGGCTATATTGTTCGGACCGTATGCGAAGGCGTGGCAGAAGAAGATCTGGCGTCCGACGTCAAATTTTTGAGCGCATTGTGGGAAGATGTCATCAAGAAATATGATCGTGAGTCGGCTCCGTCCTTGTTACATACGGATCTGAGTCTGACCCTTCGAGTCGTTCGCGATCTGTTTACGAAAAAAGTCGATCGCTTGCTCATTGATTCAAAGCCGGACTTTGATGAGGTTAAAGACTTTGTCCGGCGATATCTTCCCGAGCAGGCTTCTCGGGTCCATCACTATGACAAGAAAGATGAAGGATTATTTGATTACCTTGGCATTGAATTGGAAATCGCACGCGGGTTGAGTCGAAAGGTATGGTTGAAATCCGGCGGACATATCGTGATTGATCATACTGAGGCTATGACGGTGGTGGACGTCAATACGGGCCGGTTTGTCGGCAAGCGGGATCAAGAAGAAACGATTCTCAAGAATAACCTCGAGGCGGCAGGAGAGATTGCCTATCAGATACGGTTACGAGGCATCGGCGGGCTTATCATTATTGATTTTATTGACATGGAGCGCGAGCGAAACCGTGATAAAGTCTACCGGGCCTTTGTGGAAGCCATGGCCTCCGATAAGGCCCAAACGCGAATCTCACGTATCTCCGACTTAGGTTTGATCGAGATTTCCCGAGAACGGGTTCGCGAAGATTTGCTTCGTACGCTCTCCGATGTGTGCAATGATTGTGAAGGCCGGGGGTACACAAAATCGGCCATGACAGTCATCTATGATATTTTTCGAGAAGTCCGAAGAGTGGGAAGCGCGCGAGGTCAGCAACGTTTGGTCATCGGGGCGAATCCTCGAGTTGTGGAATTGCTGTTTGACGCTGAGCATGTCGGCATTGAACAATTAGAGCAACAATATCATTGCCAGATTGTTGTGAAAGCTGATCCTCTTCTCAATCTTGAGCAATATGACATTATGGTTGTTGGGGGAAGTCTTGACCGTGCCGAAGGACGAGCGGCAAGTCGAACGGCGTGAAGATGGATGAGGGAGGATTTGTCAGCATGGCTAGCGTTGCGGGCGACCAAAGGCGTGGGAGCCGGAACTGTTTCCCGGCTGGTTGTATCTTTTGGGTCGCCACAGGCTGTTCAGTCGGCGACGGTAGAAGAACTCGTTGCGCAAGGAGGCGTCAGTGTTGCTGTTGCACAACGTATTCAACAGCGTCCGGATGATCAAACACTCAAGGACATCGACCGGGAAGTCCAAGCGATTGAGCAAGGGGATTTCTCAGTCATCACGATTCTCGATGCGCACTATCCGTCGCGCTTAAAGACGATTGCCGATCCTCCGTCATTGCTCTATGTAACCGGACAACTTGACGAGAAGGATGGTCACGCTCTCGCGGTTGTCGGTTCACGGAAAGCGACTGCGGCAGGGTTGGCCTTTACCCGTACCTTAAGCCGTGAACTGGCGTCAGTGGGATTGACGGTTGTGAGCGGATTAGCGCGAGGGGTTGATCTCGCAGCGCATGAAGGGGCGTTGGAATGTTCGACGGGACGGACGCTTGCCGTGTTAGGCTGCGGCATTGAACGAACGTATCCTGCGGAACATACGTCGTTACGGGAACGCATAGAAGAACGTGGAGCCGTCCTATCGGAGTTTGCTCCCGGGGCGCTTCCTCATGGATATCATTTTCCACAGCGTAATCGCGTGATCAGCGGAATGAGTCTCGGAGTGGTCGTGACGGAAGCAACGGAAAAGAGCGGGTCGTTGATAACGGCGCGTCTTGCGCTGGATCAAAACCGAGAGGTCTTTGCCGTGCCAGGGGCAGTCACCAATGCCATGAGTCGAGGCCCCCATCTCCTTATTAAGCAAGGAGCAAAGTTAGTTGAAGGTCTCGACGACATTCTTGAGGAATTGCTCCTGCAACTTGATGGTTCGTTTCATGGTCACCCGGGCGGGAAAGCGCAAATGTCAGACGACTCCGAACCATTGCTTGGAGTGGAAGAGAACGCTTTCTATACCCGGATTTCTTTTGAACCTGTGAGTCTTGAGGATTTATTGTCCCACGTGAGGTGTTCCCCCTCCGAGGCTATGGGGGTGTTATTGTCCTTGGAGATGAAAGGGATGATTCGGCAATTAGCTGGATCGCAGTACGTTCGAACCTCGGTTTGATAACCGGTCCAATCGTCTTTTGAAGAGGAGAATGTGTCAGTGGTGAAATCAGTGGCAAAGAAGACGTCAACAACCAAAAAAACGTCAATTACGAAAAAGACCTCAACGGCGAAAAAACCCTCAAGGGCGAAAAAGTCGCCAACAGCCAAAAAGCCGCCTGCTGCCAAAAACACGACCGCCAAATCGTCTGCCGGGAAATCCTTGGTCATCGTCGAGTCACCGACAAAAGCGAGGACCCTGACGAAATATCTTGGTAGAAGCTATCAAGTCATTGCATCGGTTGGACACATCAAGGATCTGCCAAAAAGTAAACTGGGCATTGATCTGGAACATGACTTTGAACCGCAGTATGTGGTGATTCGCGGGAAAACCAAAGTCTTGACCGATATTAAAGCTCAAGCCAAAACCGCCAAAAATATTTATCTGGCTCCAGACCCGGATCGCGAAGGGGAGGCCATTGCCTGGCATATTGCGGAAGAGCTCAGCGCGAAGGGTCATCAGGTCTACCGCGTGTTGTTTAATGAGATTACCGAAACGGCGGTCAAACGTGCCCTGGAGTCTCCGGGCGTGATCGATATGAAGAAGGTCAATGCTCAGCAGGCGCGGCGAGTGCTTGACCGGATTGTCGGGTATATGTTGAGTCCATTGTTGTGGAAGAAAATTCGTCGTGGGTTGAGTGCCGGACGGGTCCAATCCGTGGCGGTTCGTGTGATCTGTGAACGGGAGGCGGAACGAGAAGCCTTTGAACCGGAAGAGTATTGGACTCTCACGGCGGCATTACGTGGGCAGAATCCTCCACCGTTTCAAGCCAGGCTTCAAGATTTTCGTGGAGAGCGAATAGAGGTCAGAACGGCAGAAGAGGCCAATACCATTACCCAGGCCTTAGAGTCTGCGATCTTTACCGTCTCGAATATTGAGCAGAAGGACCGTCGTCGGAATCCGTCGGCACCATTTATTACCAGTCGTCTGCAACAAGAAGCGGCACGGAAGCTCAGGTTTTCCGCCAAGAAAACCATGATGCTGGCTCAGCGTCTGTATGAAGGTATTGCTGTCGGCCAAGAGGGGCAGGTTGGGTTGATTACCTATATGCGTACGGATTCGACCCGCATCGCTCCGGAAGCGCAGGAAGAGTTGCGAAACTATATCAAAGAAACATATGGTGATCAGTATTTGCCTGCGAACCCTAATGTGTATAAGACGCAAAAAGCGGCACAGGAAGCGCATGAAGCCATTCGCCCAACATCCGTCCAACGTGATCCGGAAAGTATCCATGCGTATTTAGAACCTGATTTATCAAAACTCTACAAGTTAATTTGGAATCGATTTGTGGCATCCCAAATGACCCAAGGCCTCGATGTGGTCACGAAGGTCGATATCGCCGCCAATGAGTATGGGTTCCGTGCGACGGGTACCGTAGAAAAGTTTGACGGATTTCGTCGTGTCTACACGGAAGGCGTCGATCAGGTGTCAGCGCCAACGGTGAAAGAAGCGGACGTCGTAAGCGATGAGGATATTCGATTGCCGGAACTCTCGCTTGGTGAACAGTTGACGCTGGTGCAGGGCGATGAACCGGGCTTGGCCTCAAAGCAACACTTTACACAACCGGCGCCTCGATACAATGAAGCCTTGTTGATTAGAGAGCTAGAAGAGAAAGGCATTGGACGACCTTCAACCTATGCCACCATCATCTCGACGATTCAAGATCGGCAGTACGTGGAAAAGGAAGAGGCACGGTTTAAACCAACCGAGCTCGGACGAATGGTGAATGAACGGCTGGTTGGACATTTTCCCGACGTCTTCGATGTGAAGTTTACCGCGAAAATGGAGAACGAACTTGATGAAATTGAAGAAGGCGGGAAGGACTGGGTGTCGACGGTAAAAGAATTTTACTCGCCGTTTGCGAAAGAATTAGGTGTGGCTGAAGAAAAAATGGAAGGCGTCAAAGGCAAAGAAGAGCCAACTGAAGTTATCTGTGAAAAGTGTGGGAAGAACATGGTCATCAAGTGGGGGCGGCGTGGGTATTTTCTGGCGTGTCCCGGATATCCGGAGTGTAAGTCGACGAAACAGTTTACAAAGGATGAACATGGTGCGATTCAGATTGTCGAGGAAGTGGCAGAAACGACGGATGAGGTTTGCGATAAATGCCAAAGCCCCATGGTGGTGAAGCGTGGACGGTTTGGCAGTTTCTTAGCCTGTTCCCAATATCCGGAATGTAAAAGCACAAAGCCGATTAAGCTTGGCGTCAAATGTCCGGTTGAAGAGTGTACTGGGGATCTCGTACAAAAACGCACGAAAAAGGGCCGTACATTCTTTTCTTGTAGCCGGTACCCCAACTGTAATTATGCCCTCTGGGATAAACCGGTGAAGCGAGCCTGTCCAAATTGTCAGGCACCATTTTTGGTGGAAAAAATTAGTAAACAAGCCGGCACTCGGATCTATTGTCAAAAAGGGGGGTGCGGTTACGAGGAAACTGGATAACTATGACGTCGTTGGTTGGCTGCTCAATGCTCGTGCCTGTCAGCTCATGTGGCCCGGTTGCTGTCTTCCTTTTTCGCTGATGGCTTACCCCCTTCGCTCACGAGTCAACGGGACACACCGACTTGAAAAGTTTTCTGTCTCATTTCCCAATGTACTGAGCTTTTCTGCATCAGATAAAAAAATCACTCAGCAAGCAGCAAGCGATAGGAAATCAAGGGAACGGTTATACACGTTTACTTGCTCTTCTGAGCGGCGCTATGGCCTCTGTCGGAAAACCTGCCATCTCCCTCTCTAAAAAAATCGAAAATAACTCTCTGCAGAGAAGATCAGTATTCAAGAACTATCTTTATGTTGTTCAAAGAGTCGGTAACCGCACGGCATCTGTATTCCATTCGGAATAAAAATTTTTACACATAATTAAGAATTCCTCTGTGTTTTCTTCTCTCCGCTACTGTTGCTTACGGTACGTCTATCCCGCATACATACATTCCCTTGTTATCTCAATACGTTAACTGTGACGAGTGGTCTTGGCATTGCCATTGCTATTACATGCTATCCAGAGATTTTTACCATTCATATATTTATCCAGATTTAACGAGGAGGGCATTATGAGTATCACGCATTCTTCATGCGGCTTGCGAAAAGGCCTGACCGCAGGTTTTGCCGTGCTTGTGCTTATGGGTGGCATGGCGTCAACAGCGTCTGCCGGTTCTATCATCTTTCAAGATAACTTTAATCGTGGCTACGGAAAGTATAAGTACAGTTCCACCGTTGGGAACGGGTGGTATGAAACTGAAAAAAACTACAATGATGTAGCCATTACGTACAATCATCTTCAGCTTCGGGATTCTCGTTTTGGACTTCCCGATGCCGCGGCATCTCGGTGGATTGATACACGAGGGTATGACAATCTGTCCTTGATGTATGATTTTAAACCTCTGTCGAATTCAGATTATTCCGATAAGTTCTATGTTGACTTCCGAACGCTCGGCAACAACTCGTGGACGAATATTGCAACCCATAAATTAGGTGGAAATAGTTGGACCTGGAACACCGCGTCACTTGGGTCGTATGCGAACGACACGAAGTTGCAGTTGCGGTTTTGGACTAATGTCACGGATACGTATGCTGGGAACTATGAGGGCACATATATCGATAATGTAAAGTTGATGGGTGACCCCATCGCCGCCCCAGCAGCTGTGCCCGAGCCAAGCACCATGGCGTTGTTCGCGACGGGTATGGTTGGAATGGGCCTGTGGCGTGCGCGACGAAACAAGAAGGAACAAGCAGCCAGTATTGAGTAATTGTTTCTTCGAGTTTTAGGTGGTACGACATACATGCCGGGAGAACCTTCGTTCTTCCGGCATGTGTCTATGTAGGAGGCTGCGTCGAGAGGTATTGAGTGTGAGCGTGTTCTCGTATTCGAGTGAGAAAGAATCGAATTGGGTTAGCTTACGATCCTACGGCGGGTTTGACGCCTTTTGATTGATGCAACACTTTCATTGGTTCGCCGGTTCCCCGGATCACGTCTTCCGTGATGAGTACTTCTTCAATTTCTGGGTGTGACGGAATGTCATACATCACTTCCAACATTTTCGATTCAAGGATTGCCCGTAATCCCCGAGCTCCGGTCTTTTGGATATGGGCTTTGTGGGCAACAATGGCTAAGGCGCCATCCGTAAACTTTAATTTGACCTTATCCAACATCATGAGTTTTTGATATTGCTTGATCAAGGCATTTTTGGGTTGAGTTAAGATTTGAATCAGCGCCGGTTCATCCAACTCGTCTAATGTTGAAAGCACGGGAAGGCGACCGATGAATTCCGGAATAAGTCCGTATTGCAGCAGATCTTCCGGTTGGACAAATGGCAGTAAGGATGTTGAGCCTTTGGTTCGCTTTCCTTTGAATTCGGCTCGAAACCCCATCCGTTTTTGGTTCAGGCGTTGTTCGATGATGGTTTCCAGACCGACAAATGCTCCACCGCAAATGAATAGGATGTTATTGGTATTGACCTGAATAAATTCCTGGTGCGGGTGTTTCCGTCCGCCTTGCGGAGGAACGTTGGCCACGGTGCCTTCAATCAGCTTCAATAATGCTTGCTGAACGCCCTCACCGGATACGTCACGAGTAATCGACGGACTGTCGGACTTGCGGGTAATTTTATCGATTTCGTCGATATACACGATGCCATGCTCGGCTCGTTCAACTTCGTAGTCGGCAGCCTGGAGGAGCTTGAGGATGATGTTCTCGACATCCTCGCCCACATACCCGGCTTCGGTGAGCGTGGTCGCATCGGCAATAGTAAATGGAACATCGAGATATTGGGCGAGCGTTTGTGCAAAGAGGGTTTTTCCGGTTCCGGTTGGCCCGATGAGGAGAATATTGCCCTTTTGCAGTTCTATGTCGTCAAATTCATTGGCAGCAATCCGTTTATAGTGGTTATAGACGGCCACGGAAAGAATTTTTTTGGCCCGTTCCTGCCCAATCAGATATTGGTCAAGGTATTCATTGATCTCAACCGGTTTGCGAAGCTTTGACGAAATTTCTTCTTTGGCTTCCTGCCAGTCTTCAGAGATGATGTCGTTACACAGGCCGACGCATTCATCGCAAATATACACGGTTGGTCCCGCAATGAGTTTCCGGACCTGGTCGCGAGTTTTTCCGCAAAAGGAGCATCGGAGATTTGCGTCGGATTTTGTGTGTTTCGCCATCGTCAGTACTGGAACTGGAGTTGAAGATTACGAAGATTTTCCATTAGTCGTCTCGCTGTCCGTCTTTCCTTGTTCGGGGCTTCGGACAATGACTTCATCGATCAGGCCATACGCCTTGGTCTCTTCCGCCGACATGAAGTAGTCCCGTTCCGTGTCGCGAGCGATCTTTTCTAGTGGTTGCCCTGTATGTTTCACCATGATTTCGTTCAAGCGTTCTCGAATTTTCAAAATTTCCCGTGCTTGAATATCGATTTCGGTAGCTTGTCCCTGAAAACCACCCATCGGTTGGTGAATCATGACCCGGGCATTGGGCAGGGCAAATCGTTTGCCTTTAGTTCCGGCACAGAGGAGCAGGGCACCCATGCTGGCGGCCTGCCCCAAGCAAATGGTGGTGATAGGCGATCGCACATATTGCATGGTATCGTAAATCCCAAGGCCTGCCGTGACGCTTCCTCCCGGAGAGTTAATGTAGACATTAATGTCTTTTTCCGGATCTTCCGCTTCTAAGAACAGCAGTTGGGCAATGACGACATTTGAAAAAACGTCATCAATGGGCGCACCTAAAAAAATGATTCGGTCTTTTAGGAGACGTGAATAAATATCGTAGGAGCGTTCTCCACGAGTGGTTTGTTCAATTACCATTGGAATCAGCATACGGTCGTTTCCTCCTCAGGGCCTTTATCGGTTTGCATGTCTGGGTTTCTTAACGATCCCGGTTACATGGATTGATGAATGTCATACAAGAATGCCGTCAACACGTTACCCCTGAATGACGGAGAATTGGTAAACTAATTGAAGCGCTTTTTCAGCTAACAGACGTTCACGAAATTCATCGCGTGATTGCTGCCCTCCCGCTTCAACCATCTTGCGCACTTCCTCCACCGGTAGTTTCACCTGCTGTGCAAGCTTGACCATTTCGGCTTCGATATCCTCGTCTTCGACGGTGAGCCCTTCTTTCTCCGTAATGCTTTCAAGGATCAATCCCAGCTTGACGCGTTTTTTCGCCTCGGGCTGAAGTTCTTGTTGAAGCTGTTTGGCTTCTTCTTGAAGCTTGAGCGGGTCATCTGCGCCGCCTTGTCCCTTTTGGTGATCGCGAAGCAACTTTTGCCGGACCATGGTTTGCAGTTCACGCTCAATAAGTGGCTCAGGAATATCAAAGTGATGCATGGTCACAAGCCGGTCAATGATTTGTTCTTTGTACCCATCTTCGATATCCCGTTTGAGCAACGTGTCGAATTGGTCATGAATGGTTGAACGGAGTTGTTCCAGGTTTTCATAGTCTCCGCAGTCTTTTGCAAATTCATCATCCAGTTCGGGGAGCGTTTGTTGTTTGATGGCATCGATCGTAAAACTAAACGTGACGGTTTTGCCGGCTAGTCGTTCGTCCGGGTGATTGGCGGGATACTCTTGCTTGATATCCACTCGTGATCCGGCCGGTTGCCCGAGCAAGTGTTCTTCGGCTTCCACTCCGAGAATAGGGGTTTTTGAGCCCATTTTGTGTAAATGGCCTGTTTTTTTCGTGCCATCCACCGGTTCTCCATCAAGTAACCCTTCCAAGGTCAAGACGGCATGCATGCCGTCGGCGAGAACGGCGCCCTCAGGGGCGGCATCAATTTGCGCATGCTGTTCTTGGAGATTCGCCAAGGCCTGCTCGATTTGCTCCTCGGTGACGGTCCGCGTGTCGGGTTTTAAGGAAATTGGATTGGGTGGACGGTAATCGCCTAGCTTAATGGTTGGTTTAATGTCGACCGTTGCCGTAAAGGTAAATGGGGAATTGCGCTGGATCTTAAGGCGCTCAAATGGCGGGATATCGACGACGACAGGAACGACGCCTGCCTCTTTGACGGCCTGTTGATAATAATTGGGCACGATCCGTTGCACGACATCTTGTTCCACCATTTTGGCATAGCGTTTTTCCAATACGGCAATGGGGGCTTTGCCCTGACGAAACCCAGGGATGCGGACTTGACGTTTGAGTTCGCCATAGACCTTTTGGAATTCATCATTGACGGCATCTTCCGGGACTTCAATCTTGAGGGCCCGTTTCACTGGTCCTAGTTCTGTCATTTCCAATTTCATGGAGCAGTCACTCCTCTACAGCTAGCAAGCACATGAAGGGTTAAATAATGAGTGTATATGAAAAAATAGCTTAAGGCTAAGCCTTTATGGCACTGACTTTCTCTCCCGCTGGTCCCGGTGACGTCGCATACATTAGTGGTGCGAGAGGGGGGACTTGAACCCCCACGGTTACCCACGAGATCCTAAGTCTCGCGCGTCTGCCAGTTCCGCCACTCTCGCATATATTTTGCCATAGTCAATAATTGAATCCGGCTCAAAGATTGATTCTAATGGAAAATAAGGGATTTAGGAAAGTATGAAGCCGTGTATAGCCGAATTAATGAAATTTCGTACTTTTGATGCGTTGGGTATGGCGTGGAATGACTTCATGGATCGGTAGAATTCGCTATTATGTTCTGTCATTCTCTGCCTACAAGTACGATACCAGACTGGCGCTGGTCTAAACGAGTGAATTGGCACTTCTTGCGGGAATTTTCTGAGTAGAGTATGGTAGCAGCATTATGGCACTCAAAAATCTTTATCAAGATATCTATCGAAAGTTCATGGAAAACCGTCAGAAACACAAAGGCTACGATTTTCAGCATTCACCGGCTGAAAGCGTTCCACCGCGACAAGTGACATTTAAGGAAAAACTCAAGCCATGGACGTTTAATCGCCCGAGCCGGTTGAAGAAAATTGTCCAAGAGCGTGACCAGATGCAACAAGAAATCATTGCCTTGAAACGCCCACCCCAATCACCTCGTTAGGACTCAACTTTCAAATAGGATCAGTTTCGTGGCGGAGTTTATTCAGGCCACCATTGAACTTTACAAGCAGGCTCTGCAGGCTACCGTTCGCTCGTTTCTGCGAGGGTGGATCATGACGTTTGTCGTCGTGGGTTTTGCCATGCTGATGCTAGTGGTGAGCCTGCTTGTGTCGTCGCTCGGCATGCTTGGTGGTTTGCTTGCCGGGGCTGCCAATGCATTCATCATTGGCGCTACGTTGTATCTCATCGAACAGGTTGTCTTGGGGGCACGGACAATTCAGTGGTCCGATATTCCGCACAGTGCCGGGCAATATTTCTGGGATGTTATCTCCGTGGGGTTTCTTGTGTGGTTCCCACTTATGATGTTGCAAATGGCATTGCAAGCGAATCCCTATCGTCCCGTTTTGACCACAGCCGTGTTCTTTCTTGTGTTCGTCTTGTTGAATCCCGTTCCGGAAGTGATTTATCAACGACGGCAAGGTTCAGCTATGGATGTGGTCCGGGAAAGCTATGAGTTTGTTCTTGAGAACTGGATCGAGTGGTTTCTGCCGATTGCCATACTATTGGCGCCCTTTGGCTTGACCTTCTTTTTTGAATTTTCCAGTCAAGCGGGCATGAGGGGAGGCCTCGATTTCTTTCAAATCTTCACCGTGCCATTTCGTGTATTGACGGGGTGGGTTCAGTACTTAGGAATTTCAAGCGCTGGAAGTTCACTCTTGATCATCCTTTGCACCCCGATCCTCGGTGTGTTCATGTTGATATTTCGAGGGCACCTGTTTACAGCGCTTCATGGGTCGTCCAGGCGGCAACGACGATTCCAAGCGCGCGCACGTCCGCATTCATGATTATGTTGGTAGCCTGTTAAGCAGGCAGAGTTCCGCACATTCTACATCGTGATTGCTTGTCGCACCGTAGGCCTCGTGGTAAGATCGCCCTGCCTTCATGATGTCGGTGTCACGACTTCCAGGCTATCCTCATTACGTACTTCCATTGAGAAGATGTGAGAGTTGAGTCGGAATGCTCTGGCGTGATACCAACTAACAAAATTGCAATACGGTGTGGAGAGGTGCGAGAGTGGCCGATTCGGCGTGATTGGAAATCACGTGTGCCGGCAACGGTACCGAGGGTTCGAATCCCTCCCTCTCCGCCATTTGATTCGCGAATAAAAACCAGAATATCTTAAATTATTAATGAAATTCTGAGCATGTCCCAGGAGAGATTCGAAGAGGGGGGTTTTGAAGGGGGTGTTCCCCCATGCAGGAATGCAAAATATTCATATGGGGTTGATTCAACAGGAGATCGAGTGTGGGAATTAAGATTTCTGAGATCGCATTTACCGGGTATCCGGTGTCGGACGTGCAACGAGCCAGAGAATTTTATGAAGGTATTCTTGGGCTGACTCCCGGTGACATTGATGGGGAAATTCCTGGAATGCCGGGGATATACTGGGTTGAATACGCAATTGGGTCGCAAACCCTGGCCCTCTCAAATGCCTGGAGTCCATCGGGTCAGAGTGGGCCCTCGATTGCTCTGGAGGTGGATGATTTTCAGGATGCGATAGATCACCTAAAAGGGCATGGCGTGAAAATTGTGGCCGAGTGCATTGAAACCCCCGTCTGCCGTATGGCATTGATAGAAGACATGGATAGAAACGGAATAACGATTCATAAAAGAAAATAAGGTCTCATGTCATGGATGTAGGGGCTGGGCCCTGTGCAACAGAATCCTGTGAACTCCGCCAGGTCCGGAAGGAAGCAACGGTAAGCAGGCTAGTCTGGGTGCCGCAGGATCACCTGGCCCCGGTTTTTTCACTGAAAAAGGCAAAATATAAAATGAAAAATTCAAAATTACGTCTTCTGAAAACTTTCGGTCGTATTCAATTTTGCACTTTGCATTTTGCACTTTGCACTTAAAAATCCTATGGAATATCAGGTTTTCGCAAGAAAGTATCGACCCGGTAGTTTTGAAGAAGTTATCGGCCAACCTCATGTCGTTCAGACTATCCAAAACGCGATTAGTCGAGAGCGGGTGGCCCATGCCTATGTTTTTTCCGGCATGCGGGGGGTGGGAAAAACAACCGTCGCGCGAATAGTGGCCAAGGCCTTGAATTGTGAAAAAGGGCCAATTGGCGAACCCTGCGAGGCCTGCGCAAGTTGTGAGGAGATTACTCGCGGGCAATCAGTCGATGTTATTGAAATCGACGGAGCTTCCAATACTGGAGTCGATGATGTACGAGAATTGCGAGAAAACGTTAAGTTTGCGCCGTTTCGCGGGAAATATCGCGTCTACATAATCGATGAAGTCCATATGCTGTCCAATTCGGCGTTCAACGCTTTATTGAAGACTCTGGAAGAACCTCCAAGCCATGCCGTGTTTATCTTTGCAACAACGGAAGTCCATAAAATTCCGGCCACCATTTTGTCGCGATGTCAGCATTTCACGTTTCGGCGAATTTCGCGATTGGAAATTATTCGTCAGTTACAGCATGTCGTGAATGAAACCGGCACATCTATTGAAGAGCGCAGTCTGGCATCGATTGCTAGAGCCAGTGACGGGAGTATGCGGGATGCTTTGAGCTTACTGGACCAGGCTGTGGCATTCGGAGGTGACTCCGTACGCCATGAAGACCTCGAAACCTTATTGGGCTCTGTTCCTGAGGAATTGGTGCGAAATTTGGTCGATGCGCTGATTCAGCAAGATGCTGCGGCTGGCGTGACCTGTGTGGCACAGGCGTTTGATCAAGGGTACGAACTCAGAATCTATTGCAGGGAAGTGGTTGAGCGGCTTCGAAATGTGCTCGTGGCCGCCGTGGTGTCTTCTCCTGAACACGTCCAATCTTTGATTGAACTGCCCGGTGAAGAGGTCGAACGCACGATCCGTCAGGCCCGGCAGGTGAGCGAGACCATGTTGCAAGAGATCTTTCAGATATTTTCAAAAACCGAAGATAGCCTTCGGATGAGTGCACATCCGAGATTTCTGTTAGAAGCTGCGGTGGTTCGAGCTACGCAATTAGGCAAGGGGACGCCGTCAGTATCTCGGCAAGATGCCGCTCCTGTTTCTGCGCCATTGCCTCGTCAGCAGCCAGTCCCTCCCCCAAGCCGCCCTGTTCCTGAACATAAGCAAGCACAACCCACTGCCAAGCCAGGTCATCGTCGGCCAGAGCCGCCGCCATCGAATGCTCGTCAGAATTCTCATGTAGAACGTAAGGATACATCGCGTCCAGAACCTGCGGTGAGCAGCTCTCAACCAGCGAAACCCTCAGAGAGGTCTCATACGCTGCAAGCTAAGGAGAGGGATGAAGGTCAACCGATACCGGCAAGTGCGCCGGTAGACTGGGACTCTGTTATGGATCGGCTCATGAAAGAACATCCCAATATTGGCACATTTGTTGAGATGGGCACATTGGTGCAAGTCGACCCGGAGCAAATTATTATTGGGTACCCGAAAAATGCATCCGTTGCACGGTGGCGAACCGATAAACCCGAAAACCGGGCCTTAGTTGCGAAGGTCTGCCAGCAGGTGTCAGGTCATGCCGTGAATGTGCGTGTGGTTGAACTTGATGGGACAAAGCCGGCCGCTCTGACAATAGGTGAGACACGCTCGCAACACCAGGACCAGGAAGATCAAAACCTCATCGACGAAGTGCGTGCCAATCCGATCGTAAAGCAAACCCTTGAGAAGTTTGGGGGAGAAGTTGTCTCGGCTCACCGTATTTCCCCAAAGGAGGAAAAAACCTAATGTCCAAAAATCCATTTGGTAATATGAGTAATTTGTTGAAACAAGCACAAGCGATGCAAGAGCAAATGGGGAAAATTCAAGCGGAGGCCGCGACGAAGGAAGTGGAAGCCTCAGCTGGCGGCGGAATGGTAACGGTCAGAGTGAGCGGGGCGATGCAGGTTGTCAACGTGACGATTGACCCCGAAGTCATGAAATCCGAAGATCGCGATATGCTTCAAGATTTGCTTGTGGCGGCGACGAATGAGGCGTTACGAAAAGCAAAAGATCTGATGGCTGAAGAAATGAAGTCGTTGACTGGCGGTATGGGTATTCCTGGGATGTTTTAGTCGTAACAGGAGGAGCGGGTGTCAGGGACTATTGCAGAAAAAGGGACGGGAGCGGGCCGTCAACACAGTGGATTTTTAGCGCGTCTCGCAAAAGAATTCGTCCGGCTTCCCGGCATTGGGCAGAAAACCGCGCAACGGTTAGCCTTCCATATCATGAAGGCGGATAAAGAAGAGGCGTTGCGCCTCGCCGATGCCATTCGGGATGTCAAAGAGCGTGTGGCCTTTTGTACGCAATGTCGCAATATTGCCGAGGAGTCGTTGTGCGATATCTGCTTGAACCCGAAGCGTGATCGAACGAAAATTCTTGTCGTCGAAGAGCCAAGTACGCTTCAAGCTATTGAACACAGTAAAGCCTTCCATGGGTTGTATCATGTGTTATTTGGGGCGTTGTCGCCTTTAGATGGAGTCGGACCGGCTGACATTCGCGCGCATGAACTGGAAGAGCGTGTGAAGTCCGGAGAAGTACAGGAAGTGGTCATTGCCACCAATCCGACTATCGAAGGCGAAGCCACCGCCATTTATCTTACCAAAATTCTCAAACCGCATGGCGTGCATGTTTCACGGATCGCGTATGGCATTCCCGTAGGCATGGACATTGAGTATGCAGACGAAGTCACGCTGTTGAAGTCTATCGAAGGCCGCCGCGAACTCACCTAGTTCGTCTCTCGTCATTCGTGAAGCATAGAGGAAGAACGTGAAGCGTTGTCCGTGAAATGTAAAAGAAAAGCCAGAAGATTCTTCCTACGAAATACGAACGACGAGATACATTCTTTTCTTCCACAAGATACGAGCGGCTAGCAACTCATCAGGTTTCTACCTAAATCGAAATGCCTAACCAAATTCCAAATTGCTCTAAGTCGGATTGCCAATCTCGTTCATAATTGCCTTCGGTTTTTGCAAAACCTACTAATTCTTTTACCGCCAGTTTACGAGTCTCTTCATCTTGAATCTCATCTGCAAATAACTTGGGTATCATAAATCCCTGAGTCAGTCGTACGAGATTTTCTTGCTCTTGAGTCGTGAGGGCAAGATGCTTCAGCGCTTTTTTCAATTTCCATAATCCCGGATCTCTGGCCTGATCAATGGCACAGGCGAATAGTCCTCCGATGTTGTAGCGCTCACTGGCGGAGAGTCCGTCTTTTTTTGTGGTCTGGGGCTTGGGCGATCGAGATGCTGTTGCGGCTCGTGTGCTGAGGGGTGTTGTGTGAGTTTTCACGGAGGGTCTTTTGGGGATTTTTCTCGTTCGTTTGGTGGACGGTTTTGCTTGGGGTTTGGACCTGACTTTCTTGGTTCTGGCTACTTTCGTACTTTGGGTCGTGGGTGTTTTCTTTGTCGACGAAGGACTGGACTTTTTTTGAGTCTTTTTGGGCGAAGCAGGCTTTTGGGTGGCTTGTGCCGTCTTGGGTTTTGTCTTTGCAGCAGATTTCGGTGTTACCTTGGAGGTCGTTATTTTTTTTACACTCTTGCCTTTGGCCTTAGCTTTGCTTTTGGCTGCAGCGGTTTTTTTCGTTGTCGTAGTGGCTTTTGGTTTAGCCTTTTTAGACTTTGAGGAAGTATTAGAGGTTGAACTCTTTTTGTTTGACGAACGCGCAGTTTTCTTCTTCGCCATGAATACTCCTTTCCCTGGAGGCAGTGGTATGAGGGACTGTATGACTGATGTGATGGTTCATTGTACCGTTGACTGGGTGACACTATACCGAGCCATGACTTGATCGAGCAAGAAGTGAAAAAGAAAAAAGTGTGGGGATGTGACCATGAAAATACGCGGCGATTGTAGGATCCGTGGCGAAGAGTTTTTCGTCAAAGTGAGACGCCGCTGTTCAAGACAATCTCGCAAATATGGTCTAGCCGCTCAATGTGTTCGTAGGCCGACCAAGGGTCCGATGCCATTGCGCAGACGCCATGATTGGCTTGCCCGACGATATCGTAATCGCCAACGGGATTCGTGTCCGTCACGCCTAATGCTTTCGCCGTGGCATCGCCTAATTCTGTGCTAATCGCTGGTAGCATGGGAACTATTGGTCCAATGCGGGTATAACGATAGATTTCTGGAAAGTCTTTGCAGATTTTCTGGAGATCGAAACCTCGGTACATGGCCGCGACGACATGGGTGGGGTGGACATGGACCACGGCACGCGTTCTATTCACGCCTTTGAGTAACAGATAATGCATATGCAGTTCACCCGATGGATTGGTATCTTTCGGAATCTGCATGTTGCCATTGGCTAATTTTATTTTAATCATGTGTTCCGGGTGGACAATCGTTTTTCGCCATCCCGATGGCGTGATATAGATATACACGCTTCTCGCCCGCCGCAAGCTGCAATTACCATCTCGTGACGTAATCCACCCTCGTTCATAGCACCGTCGTAGAACATCGCCAATGGCTGTAATCATGAGTGCCTCGCTCCTTTGACGTCTGGTGTTTGTTGCTCGTGGGAATCCCGTACAAGAAACTTCTGAAGGTATAGTATTTTAACTTTTCATGAAGACCTATTCATCTGGGAAGTAGTGGTGTCAGAAGAGCTTTTGCTCAAGAACATTACTCATTCCCTTGTTTGTATGCATTTCTTATGGTCCTAGGTTTTTGCATTCTGCCGGGGTTCGTCCCGGCGGCCGCGGCCCTTTTGTTTTGGCAAAAGGACCCAAAACCATGAACGCCCAGGCCAGGCTCATCGGATGAGCTGAATCCCGGTTGGTGGG